>JAUYFW010000357.1 GCA_030690835.1 Sulfurimicrobium sp.
CACCCAATGCCATGAAATCAATGAGATTATTTGTATTCGACGCGCCCACCCGTTTGGTGAGTACGCTACAGGCTGAATTGCACGTTTTTTGCGGCGCATGGCGGCGTTGTAACTCCTTGGAATGGAATAACCATTCCGCGTCGTTACGCCTTGCCATGCACCCCAAAAATCGCACACTTCAGCCTGTCTAACTAAGGTTTCTAGGTTGAAAGCTTGGCAAAACAGTGGGCGTCCATGTATGGACAATCACTATCATCTGCTAATTTATCGCACTAGCGATTGAATAGCCGGGACTCGCCGAACCCCTGAAACGGGCCGAGCGGGTTCCTGCTTTCCTCGATCTCGTGAATTATCGGTTGGCCGCCGGTTAGCTTGTAGACGACCACGTTTTCCTTGACTAGGATAACCCCGTTGAAACGCCATCCGACCACGTCCACCTTACGTTTGAAATTGAGGAAATCCGCCCAAAAGTTGCCGGTGCGATTGCGTTTCATGGTGCGCTGGTCTACCTCATACCCTTTGCAGGCAGTTTTTGCCAAAATGCATTCCAGTACCCCCTTATCCAGGTCAAGAGCAGTGATAGAGCCGCCGGGAATGAAACGTCGTAACACATCGGAATAATTCAGGATGGTGATGTTCGGATTGGACTCTGGATCCAGCTTTAGATGCTTGAGATCGTTGACGGTAGTTTGGTGGGGGGTGATCTTGTCGAAAGTTTGCTGCGCTTCCTGGAAGTTTTGCCAAGGGCTTTCGATGACAGCTTTAGAACGAGGAAGCAGGGAACTGCATCCGGCGACCAATAATGAAAGTAAAATGATTGCCGATTGAAATATCGCCAAACGTGCGGACATAATCAGCCTCCCAAGTAAGTAATATTTTTCTGAATTACAGCTAATTCTAATCTGAATCTAGCATAAAAATGGCGTGCTTATTGATTGTGGTCAGTTTTAACGATCCCTAGTAAGCCGTGTGAAGTTGAACCAATATCCAGGGTTTAACGACAACCGTCCAGAGCAGGACATCCTCTTCCAGCCACTCCTTGGCCAGCTCATCAGAGACCTTGACGATTTTTCCCTCTGACATCCATTGTTCCATCTGCATTTTGTTGTCTTGCGACATTTGCAGGGCAACCTCGACCAGGTCGAGTTGTGGAGTGACGGCGATCACCAGGCCGCCGGCAAAGAAGCGCAGCAGTTCTTTCCATGCGATCGGGGCGGTTTCCAGGTTGACCTTGGTGCGGGTAATTTCGTCGGGTGTGGTGGCGGTCATTTTTCAGGCTCTAAATAAAACGGGGATGGCAAACGCCATCCCCGTTGCCATTTCATGGTTGAAAAAATTATTTTACCGCATTCGGGTCGTTCGGGCTGAAGCCTTCCTCGGCCATGTGCTGGTACAGCCTGAAGCGTTTCTCGATCTCGGCCTGATATTCCGCCATCACGCCTTCGCCTTCGTCCTTGACATGCTTCATCAGGCCGCGGAAGCGCGGTTCGCTCTTGACCAGATCAAGGAACGGTACCGACGGTTTGGCGGAATCCAGCACCAGCGGATTCTTGCCCTCCGCCTCGCGCCGCGGGTCGTAGCGGAACAGCGGCCAGTGGCCGGAGTTGACCGCCAGTTCCTGCTGCTGGTGCTGCTTGCCCAGATCGTAGCCATGCTCGCCGCAGGGGCTGTAGGCGATGATGAGCGATGGGCCGTCAAAGGATTCGGCTTCGAGGAAGGTTTTCAGGGTGTGGATGTCCTTGGCGCCGTAGGCGACGTGAGCGACATAGACATGGCCGTAGCTCATGGCGATCTGCGCCAGATCCTTCTTGCCGGTGGCTTTGCCGTTGGCGGCGAATTTGGCGGTGGCGCCGCGCGGCGTGGCTTTGCTGGCCTGACCACCGGTGTTGGAATAGACCTCGGTGTCCAGCACCAGGATGTTGACGTTGCGCCCCGATGCAAGCACGTGATCCACGCCGCCGAAGCCGATGTCGTAGGCCCAGCCGTCGCCGCCGATGATCCACACGCTCTTCTTCACCAGGTTTTCCGCCAGGCTTTCCAGATTGCGCGCATCGCTAATAAGAGACTCGCGTAGCGAGCCTGCGTCCCTCTCTCCCTCCGGGAGAGAGTTAGGAGTGAGGGAAATGATCGTCTTGAGCCGTGCCATGAGCTGCGCCACGCGCTCGCGCTGCTGCTGGATGCCGGCCTCGCCGGACTGGTCGGCGGCGAGGATGGCGTCCACCAGATCCGCACCGAGTTGATCCTTCATCTTTCCGGCCAGTTCGCCCGCATATTCCGCGTGCTTGTCGATGGTGATGCGGAAGCCCAGGCCGAATTCGGCATTGTCCTCGAACAGCGAGTTGTTCCATGCCGGTCCGCGCCCCTCGCTGTTCTTGCTATAGGGCGTGGTGGGCAGGTTGCCGCCGTAGATGGAGGAGCAGCCGGTGGCATTGGCCACCACCATCCGGTCGCCGAACAGCTGGCTGGCGAGGCGGATGTAGGGCGTTTCGCCGCAGCCGACGCAGGCAGTGGGAAACTCGAATAGCGGCTGCATCACCATGGCGCCCTTGATGGTGGAAATGCGCAGTTTGGTGCGGTCGAATTCGGGCAGTTTGAGGAAGAATTCGAAATTCTCCCGCTCCGGTTCGCGCAGAGGAGCCTGGGCGTGCATTTCCAGCGCCTTGTGGCCGTCGGTCTTGCTTACCGCCGGGCAGATGTCCACGCACAGCCCGCAGCCGGTGCAGTCCTCGGGCGCGACCTGGTAGCTGACGTGCATGCCTTCCTCGAACTCCTTGCCCTTGATCTGGATATGCTTGAAGGTGGGCGGCGCGGCCAGTGCCAGTTCGACCGGGAATACCTTGGAGCGGATGGCGGTGTGGGGGCAGACGAAGGGGCACTTGCCGCAGTAGATGCACAGCTCGGCGTCCCACACCGGGATTTCCTGCGCCAGGTTGCGCTTGTCGTAGCGCGAGGTGCCGGTCGGCCAGGTGCCGTCGGCGGGCAGCAACGATACCGGGATCAGATCGCCGCGCCCGACCATGATTTCGCCACTGACGCGGCGCACGAAGTCGGGGGCGTTGACCGGGATGTGCGGCGGCATTTCAAAATTGCTGCTGGCCTGCTCCGGCACCCTGACCTGGTGCAGGTTGGCCACGGTTTCGTCGATCGCTTTCCAGTTGGCCTCGACGATGGCGCGGCCTTTTTTGCCGTAGGTTTTTTCGGCGGCGTGCTTGATCTGCGCGATCGCCACGTCAGCGGGCAGGACGCCGGAAATGGCGAAGAAGCAGGCCTGCATGATGGTGTTGATGCGCGTGCCCATGCCGGTGGCGCGGGCCACGGCGTAGGCGTCGATGGTGTAGAAGCGCAATTTTTTGCTAATGATCTGCTGCTGCATCTTGCGCGGCAGGGTGTCCCACACCTTGTCCGGCGCGGCGGGTGAGTTGAGCAGGAACACTGCCCCTTCGGCGGCGTTTTCCAACATTTCGATGCGTTCCAGGAACACCGGCTGGTGGCAGCCGACGAAATTGGCTTCGTTGGTGCCGATCAGGTAGCTGGAATGAATCGGTTTGGGCGAGAAGCGCAGGTGCGAGGTGGTCATCGCGCCGGCTTTTTTCGAGTCATAAACGAAGTAGCCCTGGCCGTAGAGCTCGGTTTCCTCGCCCATGATCTTGATGGTGTTCTTGTTGGCGGACACCGTGCCGTCCGAGCCGAGACCGTAGAACATGCAGCGCATCACGCCCTGGCCGGCATCGACGCGGAATTCCGCGTCCCACGGCAGGTTGGTGTGGGTGACGTCGTCGATGATGCCGACGGTGAAGTGGTTTTTGGGCTGCTCTTTATTCAGCTCGTCGAATATGCCGACGATCATGCCCGGCGTGAATTCCTTGGAAGACAGGCCGAAACGTCCGCCCACTGTTTTGGGAATGGGGTTGGCGTGTTCCATCAGGGCGGTGACCACGTCCTTGTAGAGCGGTTCTCCGTCCGCGCCAGGCTCCTTGCAGCGGTCGAGTACGGCGATTTTTTGTACCGTGGAGGGCAGGGTTTGGACCAGGAGCCTGGCATCGAGCGGACGATACAGGCGCACCTTGATCATGCCGACTTTCTCGCCGCGGGCGGTGAGGTGCTCCACCGTTTCCTGCGCCGCTTCCGCGCCGGAACCCATCAAAATAATGACCCGCTCGGCATCGCTCGCGCCGACATAATCGAACAGGTGGTACTGGCGCCCGGTGAGGCTGGCGAATTTGTCCATGGTGCGCTGCACGATTTCCGGCATGCGGTCGTAGAACGGATTGACCGTCTCGCGCGCCTGGAAATACACGTCCGGGTTCTGCGAGGTGCCACGCACCACCGGATGATCGGGGGAAAGTGCGCGGGCGCGGTGGGCGCGCACCAGTTCGTCATCGATCATGGCACGCACCACGTCTAACGGCACCTGTTCGATCTTGGCTGCTTCATGCGAGGTGCGGAAGCCGTCGAAGAAGTGCAGGATCGGCACCCTGGTTTCAAGGGTGGCGGCCTGGGCGATCAGCGCCATGTCCTGGGCTTCCTGCACCGAATTCGAACTCAGGAAGGCGAAGCCCGTGCCGCGTGCCGCCATGACGTCGCTGTGGTCGCCGAAAATGGACAGCCCCTGCGCCGCCAGCGAGCGTGCCGCGACGTGCATCACGAAGGGCGTCAGTTCCCCGGCGATCTTGTACATGTTGGGGATCATCAGCAGCAGGCCCTGCGAGGCGGTGAAGGTGGTGGCCAGCGCCCCGGTCTGCAGCGCGCCGTGGATCGTGCCGGCCGCGCCCGCTTCGCTCTGCAATTCGACCACCAGCGGCACGGTGCCCCACAGATTTTTCTGTCCCTCGGCGCTCCAGGCATCGGAGTATTCACCCATCGGCGAGGACGGCGTGATGGGGTAGATGGCGATAATTTCATTGGTGAGGTGAGCGATGTAGGCGGCAGCTTCGTTGCCGTCGATGGTGACTGTGCTGGCGTGTTGCATAATGGCTCCCGGAAACTGGACTAAACAATGAAATTACATTAAACCTGTTACCGTGATATGGCAACGCTTATCCCCTTGCCCATTACAGAGGTAGGGTGATAGGCTGCCAAGAAAAATGATTAAAATCCTTTTTTTGGAAAAGAAACAATGACCAGCGCGCATTTTTGCTGGTGAGCCTGTTTGCCTTGGCTTGGGGCGGCGATCGCGCCGTGCCGGCCGCGACCGAAGACATCGCTGCGATAGAAGGGAATGCATGAGCAAAAGTCTGCGAATTTATCTGCTTTCGATTTCACTTGCGCTGGCCTTCGTGCTGACATTTTTTATCATCCAGACTTTTTTTGTAGAGCACAGTTTCCGGCCACGCAGGGTAGTGGTGCCGGTGATCATGGGGATGGTACTAGGATTGCTGGTGGGTAAAGTTCAAGTGCTACGCATGCATTTGACTGAACGCAACCGGCTGTTCTCGGCACTGGCTGATTTCGCGCTGGAATTCACCTATTTCCGCAAGATCAGCGGCGAGTATGAATACGTCTCCCCCGCCTGCAAGGCGCTAACCGGCTACGAGCAGGAGGATTTCTACCGCCAGGCCAATTTCATGGATCGGCTGATTCACCCCGATGACATGGGCGTCTGGGGCGGGCATATTCACAACATCAATGGCGAGGGCGTGGCGGAAACGGTGGAATTCCGCATTATCACGCGTGACGGGCAGGTGCGCTGGGTCGAGCATCTGTGTAGCACGGTGCAGGATGAGACGGGCAATACCATCGGCGTGCGCTCCACCAACGTGGACATTACCCAGCGCAAGGCATACGAGCAGCAGATCGAGTTTTCGGCCAAATACGATCATTTGACCATGTTGCCCAACCGGCACTGGCTGATGACCATGCTGCAGAACCGCATT
>JAUYFW010000214.1 GCA_030690835.1 Sulfurimicrobium sp.
CAGGCCAACCTGAACCTGTTCCGCTACCAGATGAAGGATATCCTGCGTTTCGTGCAGAACCCGGATGCCAGTTTTACCGCGCAGAATGCCGGGCAGCAGCGCGGCCAGGGCCTGGAAGTCGAACTGGTCTGGGAAGCAAGCCGCAGCCTGCGGCTGTCGGGCAATTACGCGCTGCAACGTTCGATCGATGAGGCAACGGGGCTCGATGCGGGCAACGCCCCCCGGCACCACGTCTATGCCCGGGCGGACTGGCGCTTCATGCCGGGCTGGACCCTGAACACCCAGGTCAATCACATCGCCGACCGCAGGCGCGAGCCCTCGGATACCCGTCCCGCTATTGCCGATTACCACACCGTGGACCTCACGCTGCGCAAACAGAAGTGGAAAAAAGACTGGGATTTCGCCTTCATGGCGCGCAACCTGTTCAATGCCGACGCGCGCGAGCCGTCGCCGGCGCCGGGCCTGATTCCCAACGACCTGCCGCTGGCCCCGCGCGAGTGGCGCTTCGAACTGCGCCACAAGCTTTGATGATCCCAGATTATCCATTAGGGCCAAAACACCGCTGTAGGAGCGGCGCCCTCGCCGCGATTCGCGCCGGGGGCGGCGCTCCTACATGCGCGTGCATTCCAATGGATAATCCGGGATGATGCTTGTCCATTACAGGGTTAAAACCACCAACTTTGGATTGTCAGCTTTGGTTGCGAAGTTGCTTCGGTATATTTATCCATTATCGTTGAGTGAAAATTGCCGCGCAAATTCCCTCTCCCGCTGGCGGGAGAGGGCTAGGGTGAGGGACGTTGAGCAGAAATCACGTTTCCTGCATCGCATAGACCCTCATCCCCAACCCTTCTCCCGCCTGCGGGAGAAGGGAGTGATGGCGTTGCTTGTCGCCACGGCGCTGGTCGTTACATCACCGGCATGGGCAGCAGGGGAAGATAAAATTGCCGTGGTCTACCCCGACGTCGGCGAGCCTTACCGGGCGATTTTCGAGAAAATCGTCGAGGGCATCGAAGGCCGGGCCGGTTCGCGGGTGGTCAAATACGCGGTGAAGCCCGGCGCCGACATCGCTGAACTGAAAACCGCCCTGCGCCGCCAGGACGCCAGGGTGGTGATCGCCCTTGGCCGCCAGGGCATGAAGGCGGTGACGCCGGATCGCGGCATGGCGATAGTGGTGGGCGGCGTGGTGACGGTGCCGGAAAGCGAGGCGCGCGGCCTGTCGGTGCTCAGCCTGTCGCCGGATCCCTCGCTGCTGTTCGCCCGCATGAAGGCGCTGATGCCGGCTGCGAAGCGCGTGTTCGTGGTCTACGATCCCCGCAACAATGCCTGGCTGATGAGGCTGGCCAAGGAAGCCGCGCGTGCCAAGGGGCTGGAGCTGGTGGCGTACGAGGCCCAGGACCTGCGCGGCGCGATGCAACAGTATCAGGCCGTTTTCGCCGCGGCCGACAGCCGCACGGATGCCTTGTGGCTGCCGCAGGATGCCGCCACGGTGGAGGAAAGATCGGTTCTGCCCGTGGTGCTGCAGGAGTCGTGGAGCCGCGGTCTCGCCGTATTTTCCAGCAGCTTAGGTCATGTCCGGCGCGGTGTGCTGTTTGCGCTTTACCCCGACAACGTGGAACTGGGGAAAAGCCTGGCCGGCCTGGCGCTGGGCATTCTCGCCTCCGGCAACCATGGGGGGCATGACATGGCGCCGTTGCGCGACGTGCGGATCGCGGTCAACCTGCGCACCGCCCAGCATCTCGGGCTCGACCTGAGCCGTCAGCAGCAAGGTTTCGACCTGGCATTCCCGGAGCCTTGAAATACAGCCCATGAACAAGATGCTCAAAACGTTTCTCCGCGAGTTTACTTTCCGGCGTCAACTGGGCATCACAATAACGCTCGGCATCCTCTGTCTGGCGTTGTTTTCTTCCCTGGTGAGCTCGTGGCAGGGTAAAGAACGGGTGCGCCGCAACCTCATCGAGCAGGGGCAGCACATCACCGAAAACCTGGCGCGCCAGAGCGCCCTGGCCCTGCTCTATGCCTCGCCCGACAACGCCGCCGAGGCGGTGAGCGCAACCCTGGCTTTCCCCGGCGTGGCGAGCGTGGAGATTCGCGATACCGGCCAGCGTGTCCTGCTGGCGCAAGGCCGCGCCCGTCCTGCAGAATTCCCCAAAAGCTTCATTCCGGTTGCCGGAGCGGAAGCCCTGGCCGTGCTCGATGCGGAAAGCGAGGGTGCATGGCGCTTCGTCGCGCCGGTGTATTCGCAGCCTTCCGCCGCATCGCCTTTCCAGGTTCAGGAAGCCCGGCGCGAACGGCTCGGCGACGTTGCGGTGGTGATGAGCAAGGCGGAGCTGAGCCAGATGACCCGCGATATTTTCATTGCCAACATGATCTCGTCGTTTTCCTTCGCGCTGCTGATTCTGATCCTGATCCGCTTCCTGAGCGGCCGCATGGCCCGTCCGCTCAGGGAGCTTTCGGCCAGCATGGCGCGCGCCGAGGCGGGCGAGTCCCATGTGCGCGCCGTGCTGTCCGGGCCGAAGGACATCTTCGACATGGCCCATGCCTTCAATAGCATGATGGCGGCGCTGGAGGATCGCATCGCTGCGGTCAGCCACGCCGAACGGCACATCCGCCATCTGGCTTACAATGACACCCTGACCGAGTTGCCGAACCGGACGCAGTTCATGGATATGCTGAACCAGACCATAGATCGCGCCCGGGACAAGGGCCAGACGTTTGCGCTGCTGTTTCTCGATCTCAATCGCTTCAAGAATGTCAACGACACCCTCGGCCATGATGTCGGCGACCGCCTGCTGATTGCGGCGGGGCGGCGGATCAGGCACAGTGTCCGCGCCGACGACAGTGTGGCGCGTTTCGGCGGCGACGAATTCACCGTGCTGATGGAGGATCTGGCCGGCGCCACGGCGGCCTTGGTCGCCAGCCAGAATATCTGCTTCGCCCTGGCCACGCCGTTCGAAATCGACGGCCTTGACATCTACGTCAGCGCCAGCATCGGCATTTCCGTCTACCCTGCCGACGGCATGGATGGCAATACCTTGCTCAAACACGCCGACAGCGCCATGTACCTGGCGAAGAAGAACAATAGCGGCCATGAGTTCTACGAGCCGGGCATGGAGGCAAAAATTTCCGATCATGTGCAGATGGAAGGCGCCCTGCGCCGGGCGGAGGGAAGGAACGAGCTGCTGCTGTATTACCAGCCCAAGGCGGTACTGGCGACCGGAGCCCTGTCCGGAATGGAGGCGCTGGTGCGCTGGAAGCATCCGGAGTTTGGCCCGGTCTCTCCCGCCAGGTTCATCCCCCTGGCGGAGGAAACCGGGCTGATTGTTTCCATCGGCGCCTGGGTGCTGCGCACGGCCTGCACCCAGGCCAAGATCTGGGCCGATGCCGGAATGCCGCTGGCGGTGGCGGTGAACCTGTCCGGGGTGCAACTCAGGCAGCGCGATTTCGTCGATAGCGTCAGGGCGGTGCTGGCGGAAACCGGGCTAGCCCCGGCGCTTCTGGAGCTGGAAATCACCGAGAGCGTGCTGATGGAACAGGCCGAGGAAACCCTGTCCACCCTGCATCAGTTGAAGGAAATCGGAGTGCGGCTCGCCATCGACGATTTCGGCACCGGTTACTCATCCCTGAGCTACCTCAAGCGCTTCCCGGTGGATACCCTGAAAATTGACCAATCATTTGTGCGCGATGTGACCAGCGACCCGGACGATGCCGCCCTCGTCACCGGCATCATCGCCCTGGCTCACAGCCTGCGACTGAAAGTGGTGGCGGAAGGAGTGGAGACCGCAGAACAGCGGGATTTTCTCGTTCGAAGCGACTGTGATTTCATTCAGGGTTATCTGTTGAGCCAGCCGGTGCCGCCGGAAGTGTTCGAGCGCAATATGCTGGATGCAGTGTGAAGGCAATGAAATGGACTCCTCCCTCCTGGTAGCTCAGTCATGGTGAATCTCCGGGATGATGCGTCAACTGTCATTGCGAGCGTAGCGAAGCAATCTGATTTTTGTCGTTGTGTTCAACAAAACAAGATTGCTTCGCTACGCTCGCAATGACAGTTATGTAGGTTGGGTTATCCCCGGCCACACCACCCGAGGACAAGCGCGATAAAGCCGCTAACCCAACCTACACATTTGCAGCGCATGTTGCGTAATCAATGGGTTCAGACACTAGCGGAATTCAAGCGGGCGCACAAAACCCTTCAGCGTCTGTGCCAGCTTGTCGGCTGCGACATCAGCCGTGACCAGCGCTTCGCCTATGGATTTCAGCAGCACGAAGCGGATCCTGCCGCCTTCCACTTTCTTGTCCAGACCCATTGCGTCCATATAGCTCTCCACGCCCAGGTCGGGCGCGGTGTCGGGCAAGCCGGCGCGTTTGAACAGGACACGGATGCGCTCAACTGCGGCATCGTCCAGCCAGCCCAGGCGTCGCGACAGGTCAACAGCCAGCACCGTACCGCCAGCCACCGCCTCGCCGTGCAGCCAGTTGCCATAGCCCATGCCGGCCTCGATGGCGTGGCCGAAAGTGTGGCCGAGATTGAGCAGGGCGCGCACGCCGCCTTCGCGCTCGTCGGCAGCCACGATTTCGGCCTTGTTCTCGCAGGAGCGGTGGATGGCGTAGGCCAGGGCTTCCTTGTCGCGCGCCAGCAGTTTGTCCATGTTCTGTTCCAGCCACTCGAAAAACGGCAGGTCGCGGATCAGGCCGTACTTGATCACTTCCGCGAGGCCGGCGGAAAGCTCGCGCGCCGGCAAGGTGTCGAGGGTGGCGGTGTCGGCCAGCACCACTTGCGGCTGGTAGAACGCGCCGATCATGTTCTTGCCGAGCGGATGGTTGATGCCGGTTTTGCCGCCGACGGAGGAATCCACCTGGGCCAGCAGCGTGGTCGGCACCTGGATGAAAGGCACGCCGCGCAGATAGGTGGCCGCGGCATAGCCGGTCAGGTCGCCGATCACGCCGCCACCCAGGGCGATCAGCGTGGTCTTGCGCTCGCAGCGATTCCGCAGCAGGGCATCGTAAATCAGGTTGAGTGTGTCGGTGGTTTTGTAAATTTCGCCATCCGGCAGAACGATGGGCAACACGCTGACGCCCTGCAGTTCCAGGGTGTGCGTCAGCTTGTCGAGATAGAGCGGCGCCACGGTGGTATTGGTGACGATGGCTACGCGCTTCTGTGCCAGGTGCGGCAGAATCAGATCGGCCCGCTCCAGCAGATTGGCCCCGATATGAATCGGGTAGGCGCGGTCGCCCAGTTCAACGGTCAGGGTTTGCATGTTCGGAGCTTGTCCACCTTTTAGTTTCTGTTCCAGGCGGTGCACCAGGTAGTGAATGTTCTGGTGGCCGGTGTCCATGATGATATCAGCGAGCTGGCGGTAAATCGGGTCGCGCTGGGCGAACAGCTCGCGCAGTTTCGCCTGCGGGTCAGCGGTTTGCAGCAGCGGCCGGTTCTTGTCGTGCCGGGTGCGCTGCCACAGATCCGTTACCTGTGCCCGCAGGTACACGATCGCGCCGCTGCGTTTCAGGTGTTTGCGGTTCTCCTCGCGCAACACCGCGCCCCCGCCGGTGGCGAGCACGACATTATCCATCTGGCACAGTTGCGCCAGTACGGCTGTCTCGCGCGCCCTGAATCCTTCCTCGCCTTCCAGCTCGAAGATTATCGGGATTTTTACCCCGGTGCGGCGCTCGATCTCGTGATCGGAATCGATAAAGCGCATGCCAAGATGCTTGGCCAGTATCTTTCCGACCGTGGTTTTGCCCGCGCCCATGAGGCCGACGAGAATAATTTTGTTGGGGTAGGACATGGGCCGTAATGATAACGGCT
>JAUYFW010000362.1 GCA_030690835.1 Sulfurimicrobium sp.
CGACCAGCGAGGATATGCTATCGGGGTATTTGAGTTGACATCGTAATAATCAACTCCATATGAAATTACAAGATAAACAATGTGTTGCATTATATCATATGACAGAAGCAGTTGTCTTGATTGTAATCTGACAAAGTAGAAATAAGCATGGATCACGCAAGGCTTGGACTTGTCCCAAATGATGGCGGACTGCTTCGCGGCCTGGTCGGCTTTGGCTTGACGTGCTGCTTCGGCTTCCTGGTGCTTGCGTTGGCGTTCTGCCAGTTCGGCAGGGTCTGGTGGTTGTCGTTGACTGGCGCCATTGAATTGGAAGCCATGTTGTTTGGCCTCAAAGATCAGCGTACCTATGCCAATGCCGCCGCCAGGCTTGATGCTCTTCCAGACTGCTTTAGCTGCCTTCGGGTTATATGTGGCGTCTTGGCTGCTCCATTCGTTCCACAGATCAAAGCCGCCATCAGCAAGTTCTGATTTAACAGCCATGCCCATGCTCAACCAAACATCACGATCATGGGATGGCACGAAGGAAAGGGCGGTGCAGATTGTGTTAAAATTCAGGCTATCGAAAGCAGCATAGCCCGTATCCAGGTTCGCCCCTGGTGCGGGTTTTTTTATGGTCATGGTTTCGCCCTCGCTTATGCTGAAAACGTAGCGATAAGAGAACGAATGTCCTCAACTCGCCACGCGGCAACACGCGGGGATAGCTTCACTGGCGCGGGGTATCTGCCCGATTTACAGCCAGCCCACCATGATGATTTTTTAATGGGAATGATAGGGGGAATCGGCGGGTTTGCTTTGGGGTCGCCGATGATTTGGGGCAGGCGAAGAAAGCCTGTTTCAGGTAGTTGGTTCATCTTGATGCTCCATAAATGGCCGCTGCCAGCCGGTAGCATCAGAATAATTTGATGGATGCCATTGGGATGTATGTCTAGCGCAAGATTACTCCCCCCCGCTTAGCTATACACCCACTCAATGCGCTCTGAACGAAACTCCTGTTGAACCCCTCATCACTGTTGAATGTCACCTCGGTAATTCTCGCCAATGTACCCAACATTTGCTGGCCAAACATTGTATGGAAGTCCTGCCCCAAGTACCACACGAACGTCCGCGCCGCTACATTGCCGCTACCTCGATCATCCGCACGTGGCTTGCTCATTGCATCGTCGGCGAGCATCAACGCACGCATTTCAAGACCGCGCAGCAGTTCAGAAGCGCCAGGCCAGCAGGAAAGAATCCGGCCAACATCGCTACGCTGGCGCACGTGCAGGGCTTCCAAGACGTCTTGCGGAAAAAGCTCATAGGCCAAAACGTCCAGCGGCCCATTTTCGATCCCCTTCGCCAGTGTGGAGAATTTATTGGCGAGCACCCGGTAAACGTCACGCTCGTCGCTTCGTCGCTTGCGCAGCCTGCCTGCCTGATTGCTCTTGCGTTTTGCGTAGACAATAGCGCTCCATACCTCAATCCATTGCTGATCGTCTTGAACATGGGGGGCAATCTCTTTCCATGCGAACCGCATCCGATCATCGCAAAGCAAGCGTTCGAGAAGGGCGCGTCCGTTTCCGATCTCACGGTTTTGAAAGGCGAGCACCAAGCGTTCAGGCGCAGCCTTTAACCACTGTTTAGTCATGGCGTCCCTTTCACGCTTTCCCTTGATTGCTGCCGTGTAGCTGGATGATTTCCGCTCCGGCTTGCAATTTATCAAGATAATCCGCCCATTGCTGCATCATCTTCCGCCGTTCTGGAAGGTGCGCCGTGCGGTTGTATGCTCGCCCGTTCGGGTCTTTCACTGCATGGGCAAGCTGATGCTCGATCAATTCCACGCGCAAGCCCAGCACTTCATCGCCAATGGTTCGTACAGCGGCCCGGAAACCGTGGCCGGTCATTTCCGTCTTGTCATAGCCGATTCGACGGAGTGCCGCATTGATCGCCGCTTCGCTCATGGATTGTTCGCCGGTTCTGATGCTGGGGAACACATACCTGCCGCGCCCGGTAAGCGGGTAAATCTCACTGAGGACTTCAAGCGCCTGTTGCGACAATGGGACAATATGGTCTTCGCGCATTTTCATCACGGAAGCCGGGTAACAGATCGTCGCCGCGTCCATATCCACCCAGGCCCATTCCGTCTTGCGTAGCTCGCCAGGCCGGACAAAGATCAAGGGCGCCAGCTTCAAGGCACACTTGACGGTGAAGGTTCCAGCGAAGGCGTCAATACCGCGTAGCAAGCCGCCAAACTTCACCGGGTCGGTTATGGCTGCTCGGTGCGTAACATTCGGGGTAGGCAATGCGCCCTTGAGGTCTTGCGATATATCTCGCTCCGCTCTTTGGGTGCCGACTGCATAGCGGAATATCTGCCCAGCGTATTGTTTGGCACGGTGCGCTGTTTCGAGTGCGCCACGGCCTTCAATTCGTTGCAGGACTGCCAGCAGATCATGAGGTTTGATTTCAGCAATCGGCATTGCCCCCAGCCAGGGGAAAACATCACGCCGGAGAATGAAGCGGGTTTTCTCCATGGTTGAGGCTGCTTTCTTGGCACTGAACTTTTCCAGCCATTCACGCGCCACCACTTCAAAGCTGTTCGCCGCCCGGGTCACGCCAGCCGCCTTGCTGGCCTTCCTGTTCTCGCCGGGGTCTATGCCATCAACCAGCATCTTCCGTGCCTTGGTGCGCCGTTCCCGTGCGTCCAACAGGCTCACGTCTGGATATACGCCTACAGCCAATGTCTTTTGTTTGCCAGCGAAGCGATAGGCGAGCCGCCAATACTTTGAGCCATTAGGTTGTACCAACAAGAACAAACCGCCGCCGTCTGATAGCTTGAATGGCTTATCTATTGGTTTAGCGGCCTTTATTTCTATCGCTGTCAGTGCCATTTTCAACCCCTTTTGTTGGTATCGGCACTGTTGGTATCGCCGCATACCAACAATTGTACCAACAATAATTCAGGATCACAAAGGATTGGATTGGACTAGTCTGGACGTAAAAAAGGCCTGAAACCTTGTATTTATTGGGGTTTCAGGCCTTCTTTGGACTGCTTTGGAACATGTACTGGTGCCGATGACCGGAATCGAACTGGTGACCTTCGCATTACGAATGCGCTGCTCTACCAACTGAGCTACATCGGCAACGCTGCGCATTATATAACGAAATATTTTGCGGCGGCTATTTCCCGTCCAGATGACGGCGCATG
>JAUYFW010000366.1 GCA_030690835.1 Sulfurimicrobium sp.
TGGCGCGGGGGCTGAAACGCAATCCGCGCGAAATCGCCAGCGCCCTGCTGGAAGCCTTGCCGCCTTCACCCTGGGTGGCGAAGGCCGAAATTGCCGGTGCCGGCTTTATCAACATCTTTCTCAGCCCCGCGTCAAAACAGCGCGTCGTGGCCACCATCCTGGAGCAGGGTGACGCGTTTGGCCGCGGCACCGTGGGCAAGGGCAAGAAAGTCCAGGTGGAATTCGTTTCCGCCAACCCGACCGGGCCGCTGCACGTCGGCCACGGACGCGGCGCCGCCTTCGGCATGAGCCTGGCCAGCGTGCTGGCGGCTGCGGGATTCGACGTCAAGCGCGAATACTATATCAATGACGCCGGCCGGCAGATGGACATCCTGGCTTTGTCCACCTGGCTGCGCTACCTGGAATTGAACGGCATCGCCGTTCCCTTTCCGCCCAATGGCTACCAGGGCCAGTACGTGCGCGACATGGCGGCGGAGATCAAGCGCCTGCATGGCGACCGCTATATCCACCAGCCATGGACCCTGCTGGAAGGCGTGCCGCCCCGCTCGACCGAGGAAGAGCTGAAGGAAGACGAAAAATGGGCCAAGCAGCAGAATGAATCGCACCTGGATGGCCTGATCGCCAACGCCAAGAAGCTGCTCGGAGACGATTATGCTTATTTGCACGATTTTGCCTTGACCGAGCAACTGGGCGACGGCCGTAATGACCTGATGGAATTCGGCGTCAGCTTCGACACCTGGTTCTCGGAAAAATCCCTGTTCGACAGTGGGCTGGTGGAACGCGCGGTGGAATCCCTGCGCAACAATGGCCATCTCTACCAGCAGGACGGTGCGCTATGGTTCCGCTCTACCGCCTTCGGCGACGAAAAGGATCGCGTGGTGCAACGCGAGAATGGCCAGTACACCTATTTCGCCTCCGATATCGCCTACCACCTCAACAAGTATGAACGCGGCTTCGATATGATCATCGACGTGTGGGGCGCCGATCACCATGGCTACATTGCGCGCGTCAAGGGTGCCATCAAGGCGCTGGGACTCGACGAGAGCCGGCTGGAGACCCCCCTGGTGCAGTTTGCCGTGCTCTACCGCGGCGAGGAAAAAGTCTCCATGTCCACGCGCAGCGGCGATTTCGTCACCCTGCGCGAGTTGCGCCACGAAGTCGGCAACGATGCCTGCCGTTTTTTCTATGTGCTGCGCAAGAGCGACCAGCACCTGGATTTCGACCTCGAACTGGCGAAATCGCAGAGCAACGACAATCCGGTGTACTACATCCAGTACGCCCATGCCCGCATCTGCAGCGTACTGGCGCAGTGGGGCGGCGACCTGGAGGACTTGGGCCAAAATGTCGATTTTGCGCTGCTGACCCAGCCACACGAACTGGTCCTGCTGCAACGCCTGGAAGCTTACGGCGAAACGCTGGAAAGTGCGGCACGGGAATTTGCGCCCCACCAAATCGCCTACTATCTCAAGGACTTGGCTGGGGAGCTCCACAGTTACTACAATGCGCAACAGTTTCTGGTCGAGAACGAGGGCATTAAATTCGCGCGCCTCGCCCTCATCACCGCTACCCGACAAGTGCTCAAGAATGGCTTGAACCTGCTCGGCGTGAGCAGCCCGGAAAAAATGTAAGGCAACGATGTGAATAACCCATGAGCCGCGACTACAAACCCGCCCCCAAAAGCACCTCCTCGAAAAAATCCGGCAGCCCGATGCTTGCCGGTATTTTTATCGGCATGTTCATCGGCCTCGCCATCGCGCTGGCCGTTGCGGTCGTCATCAAGGGAAGCCCCAGCCCCTTCCTGGAGCACAAATCAGAACCGCCCGCCAGCGATAAAACCCCGCTCGCGCCAACCACCCCGGCGGAGAAACCAGCCGAGGACAAACCCAAGGCGGCAGATAAACCGCGCTTCGATTTTTATACCATCCTGCCGGGCACCGAGGAACCAGTCACCGAAAAGGACATCAAACAGCAGGATTCGGAGAGCGCCGCCAAGAGTCAGTATTACCTGCAGGCGGGAGCTTTCCAGAACGAGGGGGAGGCCGACAACCTCAAGGCCAAGCTGGCATTGATAGGGGTAGAGGCCACTATCCAAACCGTTACCGTCCCGGACAAGGGGGTCTGGCACCGGGTGCGGGTCGGCCCCTATAATAGCGTGGACGATCTGAACCGGATGCGCGCCACCCTGATCCAGAATGGCGTGAGCGCCAGTCTGGTCAAGGTGCATGACCAGGCGCACTAGCCTGAACAACTTTAAGGAGAAACCCTGTGATGAAATTGAATTTTGCCGTACTGCGTCTGTTGTTTTCCGTACTGTTTTTTGCCCTTGCATGGAGCGCCCCGGCCCACGCCGAACTGGTTCCGGGCAAACAGCACACCCTGATTTCTCCCGCCCAACCCACGGAAACCGGCAAGAACATCGAAGTACTGGAGTTTTTTTCCTACGCTTGCCCGCATTGCAATGATCTGGAGCCGGTTCTCAATCCCTGGGCCAAGAAACTGCCCAAGGACGTGACCTTCCGCCGCCTGCCCGCGGTTTTCAGTGATGTTTACATGATCTACGCCAGGATATTTTATACGGCCGAAGCCATGGGTATGCTGGACAAGCTGCATCCGGCTATTTTCAATGCCGTGCATGTGCAGCGTATTGACCTCAGCAAGGAGAAAACGCTGCTGGAGTGGGTTGCCAAACAAGGGGTGGACAGCCAGAAATTCTCCGCGATGTATGCTTCATTCTCGGTCATCAGCAAAGCCCAGCGCGCCAAACAGCTGACCCGTTCCTTTGCCATCACCGGCGTGCCATCCATGGCGGTGGAAGGAAAATATCTGACCTCCCCCTCCCAGGCCGGTGGCAACGAACAATTGCTGCCGGTACTGGACGACCTGATCAATAAGGCACGTCAGGAACGTGGCGGCAAAAGCTAGCGCATCATCGATCATGACTGTTTCGGTAATCCTGGTGGACGACCACCCCCTGTTCCGCAAGGGTCTGCTACACCTTCTGGAGAACCGCACGGATGTTAGCGTCGCCGCGCAGTTCGCCAACGCCGGCAGCGTGCGGGAATGGCTGGATCAGGGCGGACACGCCGATGTTGCCCTGCTCGACCGCGCGCTGGGCGAGGAAAACGGCCTCGATCTGGTGCCCGATTTGCGCCGCCACCGCATCAAAACCATCATGCTCACCATGGCGGAGGAAGACCACGAGGTGCGCGACGCGATGGAAAAAGGCGTGGATGGTTACCTGCTCAAATCGAGCGAACCGGACCAAATCGTCCAGTCCATCATCGCCGTGACCCAGGGCAACAGTATTTTCCCCGCGCATGTGTTACAAAAAATTGCGCGCGGAGAATTGGGGCCAAGCGCTGCCAGCAAGCTTTCGCCACGCGAACTGGAAATCGTCGCTTATGTGGCGCGCGGCCTGAGCAACCGCGGCATCGGCGAGGCGCTCGGCCTGTCCGAGAATACCGTGCGCAACCATTTGCGCAGCATCCTGGAAAAACTGGGATTCGATAACCGGGTACAGGTGGCAACTTTCGCCCTGGAACACGGCCTCGCCAGGCCGGGAGATGGAGTAGCCAAGGACTAGCCGCTTTAGTTACAAAAGACTAGTAGCGGAAAAATTCCAGTGATATACTAATTATGCAAGTGTGATGCTTGTTTCTGTTCAATATATTTGGGCCCCGTTCGCGGGGCCTTTCTTTTTCTGGTTGCTGGCGCGTTCTGGTTGCTGCCGCGTTTGCGCTACTTTTTCTGCAATATCTCGAAACTGGCCCGCAGCCAGTCGTCGCCCTTCTCGATCACCCGGCCTAAAGCAATCGAATAGCTGCGACTGCGGGCGCTTAACTCGAAATGGCGACCGGGCGCATATTCCACGCTATCCAGGATCAGGCTTACGCCGCTTTTGTCCTCGCTGTCTGGGGGCAGGTAAAGCGCGCTCACCGGCAGCACGATATCCACCGCGTCGATACCGTCGACGGTATAACCACTATGACGAGGTTTCGACGCCTTGAGCAAGACGGTAACCGGCGCCTTGGCGAGAACCTCGATACCGACATTGCGCTGGCCCGACTCCAGTAATGCAAGCTGTCGAACCACACCGATCACCCAGTTATGGCTGCGCTCCGGCTTCAGTCCAACCAGTTTGCCGAGCCGCACCCAGTCGTTATGGACGGAATCGACGGTTGCGCCAAGACCGCTCGAACTCTCGTTTTCCATCAGCCAGCACTCCTGATGAGCCGTCTGTTGCGGCGACTGGGCGGACTGCGGTTGGCTGGCCTGATGCAGTTTGGCCTGGGTGCGCTGCGTCACGAAACCATAGAGTCGCACATCAAGCATCTCTTCATAGCTGATTTTAACTTTCAGTTCCTCTTCCGCATGTTTGGGCAAAAGCGCTTCATTATCCTGTTTCACCAAGGCACAGATTTCGAGGAAATCCTTGACCACATCGATCCGTTTTACCTTGGCCACGCGCTCCTGCTTGCGCCGCACCCGCCCCTCACCCGCGGGTGACCACTGTTGGGTTATCCGCTCGATAAATTCCAGGCACGCCGGCAGACGGCAATCCTCGCCGAGGCCGAGCTTGGCCGGTGCCTCGCCATGCTGCAGCGCCTCCCGGGTCTGCGCCACCCGTGCCATCAACTCGTCGCTGCCCCAGCAGCGCAACATGTTGTCCGCCGTCGTGAGCTTGCGTGCGCGACGCGGCCCTTTGTCCTCGCCCAGATTGACGCAAAACACGTGACGCTGCGGGTCGTAATCCCGCTCCAGCCTTAAAGTCGCTGCCCAGGTGTCGAGCCACAAATCCACCATCTCGATCTGCTTCGGAAACAGGCTGTTGGTATTAAGCACATCCAGGCTCAGGAGTTGAAAATACTCCTCGGCACAAGTCGAGTGGCGCGGACACTTGGGATAGACCAGCAGGGGCTTGCTCTCGAACTCTTCATACTCCGCCAGGCGGTAGAGATTGTGGACATGCTTCCACAATTTGGCGCCGATCGTTTCATAGCGAAAATAACGCCACTTGGCCTGTTGCGCGAAGTGGCGGATGGTGCGCGCGGTAATCCGGGGAATATCGTGGCGGATATCGCTGCTGCTTGGATTCCCCACGTAGGCCATGACGAATATGTGGTAACCGCGCGCCATTTGCCAGTGAAAAGAGAATACCGCATTCCACAAACGGCTCTCGATCTGGCGCGACATGCGCGGATTGCGGAGATACTGCTGGGTCAGGGCGTGTTGCAGCTCCTGCGCGCCCTCGTCAAGATGCATCAACACCTGCAGACGTTCCTTGCTGGGCGGCTCGGCTTTCTCGTTGAATTCGTTGAGCGCCGTCACAATTTTTTCATGGGCGGCAAAGGTGTCGCCCATGGGTAATTCGTGCATCCACGCAGTGGCTGCCTTGAGGTTGCCCAAGGGGTCAGAAGCAGCGGGTGTTTTTTTCCGGCCAAACGGCAGAAAGTCGAGCATGCCAAAATTCACCAAAGCAGTTGGAGATCAGTATCTTATCAGCAAACACCGTGCCAGTTTCAAACGCTCCCTTCCTTTATCGCTCAGATAAAGGAAGGTATACTCGCCAACAGACAAGTTTTGACGCATTTCGAGGACGCCATGACCCACCCCGGATTCAACCCTTTCTCCCTGGATAGCGATGCGGACTACCTGCAGTGGCGCGCTCGCAAGCTGGAAAACTACCCGCTTCACATGGAAAATCTGGTGGTCAACATCAACGACCCGCGCCAACTGACCCCGGACGAGCACGATGCCATCCTGGCGCGCTGCCGCAAAGCCAACATGGCAATTTATACCAGCCCGCTGGGAAGCGTAGCGGACAAGAACATCACGCGCCAACTCGGCTACCAGTTCGGTCTCAACCGGCTGGACCGCAACATGCTGGCGGACGATGACGGCATCACCTCGCTCGCGGTCCACGCCGGCGGCGAGCACCAGCACTATATTCCCTACACCGACCGCCCCATCAAATGGCATACGGACGGCTACTACAACCCGCACGAGCGCCAGATCCGGGGCTTGCAACTGCACTGCGTGTGCAGCGCGGCAACGGGGGGCGAGAACGGCCTGATGGATCACGAAATTGCCTACATTCAGCTGCGCGACGCCAACCCGGATTACATCCGCGCCTTGATGGAGCCGGATGCCATGACCATTCCGGCACGCATGGACGAGGACGGGGTCGCGCGGCCGGACGAAACCGGACCGGTATTTTCCCTCCACCCGGCGAGCGGCGACCTGCACATGCGCTACACCGCGCGCACCCGCAGCATCCACTGGAAAAAAATACCCATGGTGGAAGCTGCCGTCGCCTTCCTCGATCAGTTATTGAACAGTGACTCGCCCTACATCTTCCGCGGTCGCCTGGAACCAGGCATGGGCCTGATCTGCAACAACGTGCTGCATGACCGCAGCGCGTTCAGCGACGACGAGAACTGCCGCCGTCTGCTGTACCGTGCCCGCTACTACGACCGCATCGCGGGCACCGAAATGGCAAG
>JAUYFW010000370.1 GCA_030690835.1 Sulfurimicrobium sp.
GGAACACAACAACTACGCCGTGGACTTCATCGAGGCCACGCGCTGGATCAAGCACAACCTGCCCTACGCCAAGATCAGCGGCGGGGTATCCAACGTGTCGTTCTCCTTCCGTGGCAACGAGCCGGTGCGCGAGGCGATCCACACCGCTTTCCTTTATCACGCCATCCAGGCCGGCATGGACATGGGCATCGTCAACGCCGGCCAGTTGGGCGTCTACGCGGAAATCCCCAAGGATCTGCTGGAGCGGGTCGAGGACGTGCTGCTCAACCGCCGCCCGGACGCCACCGAGCGCCTGGTCGAATTCGCCGAATCCTTCAAGGGGCAGAGCAAGGAGCAGATCGAAGACCTGTCCTGGCGCGAGGCTCCAGTGGGCGAACGCCTCACCCATGCGCTGGTGAGAGGCATCACCACTTATATCGTCGAGGACACCGAAGCCGCGCGTCTGGAAGCCGTGCGCCCAATCCACGTGATCGAAGGCCCGTTGATGAACGGCATGAACGTGGTCGGCGACCTGTTCGGCGCCGGCAAGATGTTCCTGCCCCAGGTGGTAAAGTCGGCCCGCGTCATGAAGCAGGCAGTGGCCCATCTGATCCCCTACATCGAGGAAGAAAAGCGGCTGAGCGGCGAGGCAGCACAGGCCAAGGGCAAGATCATCATGGCCACGGTCAAGGGCGACGTGCACGACATCGGCAAGAACATCGTTGGCGTGGTGCTGCAATGCAACAACTACGACGTGGTGGACCTGGGCGTGATGGTGCCGGCGGCAAAGATCCTGCAGGCCGCCATCGACGAAAAGGCCGACATCATCGGCCTGTCCGGCCTGATCACCCCCTCGCTGGAAGAAATGGCCCATGTCGCCAAGGAAATGCAGCGCATGGGGATGACCATCCCCCTGCTCATCGGCGGCGCGACCACTTCGCTGGCGCACACCGCGGTGAAGATCGAGCCGAATTATTCCGGCCCGGTGGTCTACGTCAAGGACGCCTCGCGCGGCGTCGGCGTGTGCACCAGCCTGCTCAGCCCGGACCTGCGCGATGCCTACATCGGCAAGCTCAAGGCCGAATACGTCGCGGTGCGCCAACGCCACCAGGAACGCCAGACCAGCGCCAAGCGGGCATCGCTGGCAGTTGCGCGCGCCAATGATTTCAAGACAAATTGGCTCCCCTCGCCCTTCTCGCCGGAGCGAGCGGCTTTGCCGCCGCTCCCGGCGGGGACACTCCTTGCGGGTGCTGGGAGAGGGGCTGGGGGTGAGGGATATGCGCCCCCTGCCCCAACCATGCTCGGCCTGAAATCGTTCCAGGATTACCCGCTCGCCGAAATCGCCGCGCGCATCGACTGGACGCCGTTCTTCCAGGCATGGGAGCTGCACGGCCGCTATCCGCGCATCCTTGAAGACGTAGTGGTCGGTGTCGAAGCCAGGAAGCTGTTCGCCGATGCGCAAGCCATGCTGCAAAAAATCATAGCCGAGAAATGGCTCGCCGCTAATGCCGTGATCGGCCTGTTCCCCGCCAACCGGGTGGGCGATGACATCGAGATTTACACCGATGAGTCGCGCAGCCAGATCGCCATGACCTACCACGCCCTGCGCCAGCAGACCGAGAAGCCCGCCGGAAAACCCAATCTGTGCCTGGCCGACTTCATCGCGCCGAAAGACTCGGGGGTGAAGGATTACATCGGCGCCTTCGCCGTCACCACCGGCATCGGCATTGACGCGCGCGTGATCAAGTTCGAGAAAAACCACGACGACTACAGCGCCATCATGCTCAAGGCGCTGGCCGACCGCCTCGCGGAAGCCTTCGCCGAACTGCTGCACGAGCGCGTGCGGCGCGAGTTCTGGGGCTATGCCAAGGACGAAACCCTGAGTAATGAAGACTTGATCGAGGAAAAATATCGCGGCATTCGTCCCGCGCCGGGCTACCCCGCTTGCCCCGAGCACAGTGAAAAAGGGCCGCTGTTCGAATTGCTGCATGCACCCGAAAACGCCGGCATCACCCTGACCGAAAGCTTCGCCATGCTGCCCACCGCAGCCGTGAGCGGCCTCTATTTCGCGCATCCCGAATCGACTTATTTCGCCGTGGCCAAGATCGACCGGGACCAGGTGGAGGATTACGCCCGGCGCAAGGGCTGGGATATGCAAACCGCCGAGCAATGGCTGGCACCGAATCTGGGATATTCGAACTGAGTGAGGACAGACATTGCACGCGATTCCGGCTGCGTGTATCGTTAAGTCTTACCGAATCTTACCTGTGAGCTTGCACATGGAAACCACCAAACTCTCGTCCAAGGGACAAATCATTCTGCCCAAATCAGTGCGCGAGTCGCATCACTGGTCGGCGGGAATGGAGTTCGTCATCGAGGATACGCCGGACGGAATCATGCTGCGCCCGGCCAAGTCATTCAGCCCGACCCGCCTGCAGGATGTGATCGGCTGCACGGGCTACGCCGGCCCCGCCAAGTCATTTGAAGACATGGAAGCTGCGATCGTCGAGGGCGCCAGGAACCATGCTGGCCGTTGATACCAATTTGCTGGTGCGCATCGTCGCCAACGATGATTCCGAGCAGGTAAGGCGCGCGACCGCGCTGTTCGAGACGGAACGGATTTTTGTCCCCAAAACGGTGTTGCTCGAAACCGAATGGGTATTGCGCTACGCCTACAAGTTGGACTCCGGCGTCATTGCCCACGCGCTGCGCGCGATCGCCGGCCTGCCAAATGTCACGCTGGAGAATCCGGCCGAACTCGCCTTGGCGCTGAACTGGCTTGAGCGCGGACTGGATTTTGCCGATGCCTTGCATCTGGCCAGCAGCCAGAGAGCCGGCCGTTTTGCCACTTTCGACACGAAGTTTTCCAAGCGGGCACAAACGCTGAGCGATATTGAAATCGTGCAGGCCTAGCGGCTAATAAAGGGCGGATGCAAGGATGGAGGTGCTGGTCCTGGCTCATTCAGAGCAGTCCGGCCTCAAGGCCAGCATAAAATCAAAAAAGACCAACAAGAAGTGAGCCGATGAGCGCCAACGCCATGCAAAATATTTCCAAGATCGAAGACAGTCTGTGGGAGGCCGCCGATCAGTTGCGCGCCAATTCCAAGTTGACCAGCAGCGAATACTGCATGCCGGTGCTGGGGGTGATTTTCCTGCGCCATGCCACCAACCGCTATCAGGCCGCGTTGCGGGCTATCGAGGCCGATCAGGCTGCCGGGAAGATGCCCAAGCGCACACTGGTCAAGGGCGATTTCATCAAGCGCCGGGCG
>JAUYFW010000371.1 GCA_030690835.1 Sulfurimicrobium sp.
CTGCTCAACATCGTGGGCGGCTGCTGCGGCACCTCGCCCGCCCATATCAAGGCGGTGGCCGAGGCAATGGAAGGCCTGCCGCCACGCAAGATTCCGGCGATCGAGAAGGCCTGCCGCCTGTCCGGTCTGGAGCCGCTCAACATCGGCAAGGATTCCCTGTTCGTCAACGTCGGCGAGCGCGCCAACGTTACCGGTTCGGCCAAGTTCAAGCG
The DNA here is from genome assembly GCA_030690835.1 of Sulfurimicrobium sp. GTDB lineage: Bacteria > Pseudomonadota > Gammaproteobacteria > Burkholderiales > Sulfuricellaceae > Sulfurimicrobium. The sequence continues at coordinate 213 of JAUYFW010000371.1, forward strand.
CCTGGTCCTGGAAGGCAAGTACGACGAAGCGCTGGAAATCGCCAAGCAGCAGGTGGAAACCGGCGCCCAGATCATCGACATCAATATGGACGAGGCCATGCTCGACGGCGAAGCCGCGATGGTGCGCTTCCTCAACCTCATCGCCTCGGAGCCGGACATCGCGCGCGTGCCGGTGATGATCGACTCCTCCAAGTGGAGCATCATTGAAGCCGGTCTAAAGTGCGTGCAGGGCAAATCGGTGATCAATTCCATCTCGATGAAGGAAGGCGTGCCCGAGTTCATCGAACGCGCCAAGCTCGCGCGCCGCTACGGCGCGGCGGTGGTGGTGATGGCCTTCGACGAGCAGGGCCAGGCCGACACCCAGGCGCGCAAGCAGGAAATCTGCGCCCGCTCCTACAAGATATTGACCGAGCAGGTCGGCTTTCCGCCCGAGGACATCATCTTCGACCCCAACATCTTCGCCGTGGCGACAGGCATTGAGGAACACAATAACTACGCGGTGGACTTCATCAACGCCACGCGCTGGATCAAGCAGAATTTACCCTACGCCAAGATCAGCGGCGGCGTGTCCAACGTGTCCTTCTCCTTCCGCGGCAACGAGCCGGTGCGCGAGGCGATCCACACCGCTTTCCTCTATCACGCCATCCAGGCCGGCATGGACATGGGCATCGTCAACGCCGGCCAGTTGGGCGTCTACGCGGAAATTCCCAAGGATCTGCTGGAGCGGGTCGAGGACGTGCTGCTCAACCGCCGCCCGGACGCCACCGAGCGCCTGGTGGAATTCGCCGAATCCTTCAAGGGGCAGAGCAAGGAGCAGATCGAAGACCTGTCCTGGCGCGAAACCCCGGTGGGCGAGCGCCTCACCCATGCGCTGGTGAGGGGCATCACCACTTATATCGTCGAGGACACCGAGGCCGCGCGCCTGGAGGCCGTGCGCCCCATTCACGTCATCGAAGGCCCGTTGATGAACGGCATGAACGTGGTGGGCGACCTGTTCGGCGCCGGCAAGATGTTCCTGCCCCAGGTGGTAAAGTCGGCCCGCGTCATGAAGCAGGCAGTGGCCCACCTGATCCCCTACATCGAGGAAGAAAAGCGCCTGAGCGGCGAGGCCGCCCAAGCCAAGGGCAAGATCATCATGGCCACGGTCAAGGGCGACGTGCACGACATCGGCAAGAACATCGTCGGCGTGGTGCTGCAGTGCAACAACTACGACGTGGTGGACCTGGGCGTGATGGTGCCGGCGGCAAAAATCCTGCAGGCCGCCATCGACGAAAAGGCCGACATCATCGGCCTGTCCGGCCTGATCACCCCCTCGCTGGAAGAAATGGCCCATGTCGCCAAGGAAATGCAGCGCATGGGGATGAGCATCCCATTGCTGATCGGCGGCGCGACCACTTCGCTGGCCCATACCGCAGTCAAGATCGAGCCCAATTATTCCGGCCCGGTGGTGTACGTCAAGGACGCCTCGCGCGGCGTCGGCGTGTGCACCAGCCTGCTCAGCCCCGACCTGCGCGACGCCTACATTTCAAAGCTCAAGGCCGAATACGTCGCCGTGCGCCAACGCCACCAGGAACGCCAGACCAGCGCCAAACGGGCGTCGCTGGCAGCCGCGCGCGCCAATGGACTGAAGACCGACTGGAGCAACCCCAACCCCTCCCAACCTCCCAACCCCCCCATCCCCCCTTATCAGGGGGGTGTGGACAGGGGAGGAGAGAGCAGCCTCCCCCCTGACAAGGGGGGAACGAGGGGGGTTGAAGCGAGTGCAGGCTACACCCCTCCCGTCCCAACCATGCTCGGCCTGAAGTCGTTCAAGGATTACCCGCTCGCCGAAATCGCCGCGCGCATCGACTGGACGCCGTTCTTCCAGGCATGGGAGCTGCACGGCCGCTATCCACGCATCCTTGAGGACGTAGTGGTCGGTGTCGAGGCCAGGAAGCTGTTCGCCGACGCGCAAGCCATGCTGCAGAAAATCATAGCCGAGAAATGGCTCGCCGCTAATGCCGTGATCGGCCTGTTCCCCGCCAACCGGGTGGGCGATGACATCGAGATTTACACCGATGAGTCGCGTAGCCAGATCGCCATGACCTACCACGCCCTGCGCCAGCAGACCGAGAAGCCCGCCGGAAAACCCAATCTGTGCCTGGCCGACTTCATCGCACCGAAAGACTCCGGGGTGAAGGACTACATCGGCGCCTTCGCCGTCACCACCGGCATCGGCATCGACGCGCGCGTGATCAAGTTCGAGAAAAACCACGACGACTACAGCGCCATCATGCTCAAGGCGCTGGCTGACCGCCGGGCGGAAGCCTTCGCCGAACTGCTGCACGAGCGCGTGCGACGCGAGTTCTGGGGCTATGCCCAGGACGAAACCCTGAGTAATGAAGACTTGATCGAGGAAAAATATCGCGGCATCCGCCCCGCGCCGGGCTACCCCGCCTGCCCCGAGCACAGTGAAAAAGGACCGCTGTTCGAATTGCTGCATGCGCCCGAAAACGCCGGCATCACCCTGACCGAAAGCTTCGCCATGCTGCCCACCGCGGCCGTGAGCGGCCTCTATTTCGCGCATCCCGAATCAAGCTATTTCGCAGTAGCCAAGATCGACAGGGACCAAGTGGAGGATTACGCCAAGCGCAAGGGCTGGGATGCGCAAACCGCCGAGCAATGGCTGGCGCCGAACCTGGGTTATTCGAACTAAAAACGGACATTGCACTCGATTCCAGCTGCGTGTATTGTTAAGTCTTACCGAATCTTACCTGTGAACTTGCACATGGAAACCACCAAACTCTCGTCCAAAGGACAAATCATTCTGCCCAAATCAGTGCGCGAGTCGCATCACTGGTCGGCGGGAATGGAGTTCGTCATCGAGGATACGCCGGACGGAATAATGCTGCGCCCGGCCAAGTCATTCAGCCCGACCCGCCTGCAGGATGTGATCGGCTGCACGGGCTACGCCGGCCCCGCCCGGACGCTCGAGGATATGGAGGCTGCTATCGCCAAAGGTGCCAGCGAACATCATGCTGGCCGTTGATACCAACCTGCTGGTACGCATCGTTGCCAACGATGATCCCGAGCAGGTAAGGCGCGCGACCGCACTATTCGAGACGGAACTCATTTTTGTTCCCAAAACGGTGTTACTTGAAACCGAATGGGTATTGCGCTACGCCTACAAGTTGGACTCCGGCGTCATTGCCCACGCGCTGCGCGCGATCGCCGGCCTGCCAAATGTCACGCTGGAGAATCCGGCCGAACTCGCCTTGGCGTTGAGTTGGTTTGAGCGGGGACTGGATTTTGCCGATGCCTTGCATCTGGCCAGCAGCCAGAGAGCCGGCCGTTTTGCCACTTTCGACACGAAGTTTTTCAAGCGGGCACAAACGCTGAGCGATATTGAAATCGTGCAGGCCTAGCGGCTAATAAAGGGCGGATGCAAGGATGGAGGTGCTGGTCCTGGCTCATTCAGAGCAGTCCGGCCTCAAGGCCAGCATAAAATCAAAAAAGATCAACAAGAAGTGAGCCGATGAGCGCCAACGCCATGCAAAATATTTCCAAGATCGAAGACAGTCTGTGGGAGGCTGCCGATCAGTTGCGCGCCAATTCCAAGTTGACCAGCAGCGAATACTGTATGCCGGTGCTGGGGGTGATTTTCCTGCGCCATGCCACCAACCGCTATCAGGCCGCGTTGCGGGCTATCGAGGCCGATCAGGCTGCCGGGAAGATGCCCAAGCGCACACTGGTCAAGGGCGATTTCATCAAGCGCCGGGCG
>JAUYFW010000372.1 GCA_030690835.1 Sulfurimicrobium sp.
CGCCCGGATTCCGCCGACGGCCAGAGCCTCGAACCCCTGATGGGCCACGGCCTGCAGGCCATGTCCATCGGTTTCCTGGTGGATGTGGAGCAGCCCATGGTATGGCGCGGCCCGATGGTCACCCAGGCGCTTGAGCAATTGCTCAACGATACCAAGTGGAAAGATCTCGATTACCTGGTGGTCGACCTGCCGCCTGGTACCGGCGACATCCAGCTCACCCTGGCGCAGCGCGTGCCGGTGACCGGCGCGGTGATTGTCACCACGCCTCAGGACATCGCCCTGATCGACGCTCGCAAGGGCCTGAAGATGTTCGAAAAGGTGGGTATTCCCATCCTCGGCATCGTGGAAAACATGAGCCTGCATATCTGCTCCAACTGCGGCCACGAAGAGCGTATCTTCGGTACTGGCGGCGGCGAGAAAATGTGTCAGGACTATGAAGTGGAATTCCTCGGCTCGCTGCCGCTGGATATCCGCATTCGCGAGGAAACCGACTCGGGCAATCCCACCGTGGCGGCCGAACCCGATTCACGCATTGCCATGATCTACCGCGATATCGCCCGGCGCGTGGCGATCCGGGTGGCGGAACAGGCACAGGATTTCAGCGCGCGCTTCCCGAGCATCGTGATTCAGAACACCTGATAAGCCATATTTTGGCGTGATGAGAAAAGAAAGCCGTTCCGGAATTTTCCGGAGCGGCTTTTTTCCGGCGCCCATGGCGGTTAAAACCGCCCCTACGCGCGCTAATGGATAATCTGGATTTCTAGGTTTAATGGTGGTTATGGTGTTGACTTTATGTGTCTGGTGGATACAATAACCACCATGAACAGCAAGCAAATCATCCAGCAACTGGAAGCCGATGGCTGGGTGTTGCGCAGGGTGCGCGGCAGCCATCATGTTTTTACTCACCCTTCCAGGCCGGGCCATATCAGCGTGCCACATCCGAAGTCCGAGCTTGGCAAGGGGTTGGTGCACAAGCTGCTGAAACAGGCAGGATTGAAATAAAGGAGGTTCGCCATGAAATTCATTATTGCGATTGAACCCGGAACAGAGAACTCGGCTTTCGGCGTGGTGGTGCCCGATCTGCCGGGCTGCTTTTCTGCCGGAGATACCCTGGATCAAGCGGTGGATAATGCCCGCGAAGCAATTGATCTATGGTGCGAAACCGTTATCGAGGACGGCGGTGACATTCCTCTCGCCAATACATTGGCCGTGCATCAGGCTGATCCTGATTTCGCGGGTTGGGTTTGGGCGGTGGTGGAGGTGCCTGTAGAGCGATATTATGGCCCAGCGGAAAAACTCAACATTAGCTTGCCACGCTTGTTACTCGCCAAAATTGACGAATACACCCGCGCCCACGGTGAGACGCGTTCAGGCTTTCTTGCCGATGCCGCAAGAGTAGCAATGCGGTCGCCACGCGACCACAACGTGGACGGCGTTTGATGGACCACACAAGCGGTAAAATATCCAGAGCGCATGAGCCCGAAATAAGGGTGGGCTCGAAGGCCGGGCGGAAACTTTTTTGTTGTTAGGCTATACTGCGCCAATATTTTTTCCGCAGGGATCAAGTCGATGAGCATCAAATCCGACAAGTGGATTCGCCGCATGGCGGAACAGACCGGCATGATCGAGCCGTTCGAGCCAGGCCAGGTGCGCGAGGAGAACGGCCGCAAGATCGTTTCCTACGGCACTTCCAGCTACGGCTACGATATCCGCTGCTCCAACGAATTCAAGCTGTTCACCAACATCAACAGCACCATCGTCGACCCCAAGAATTTCGACCCCAATTCCTTTGTCGAGGTGGTTGCGGACTACTGCATCATCCCGCCCAATTCCTTTGCCCTGGCGCGTACCGTGGAATATTTCCGCATTCCGCGCAACGTCCTGACCATCTGCCTGGGCAAATCCACTTACGCGCGTTGCGGCATTATCGTCAATGTCACCCCTTTCGAGCCGGAATGGGAAGGCTACGTGACGCTGGAGTTTTCCAATACCACGCCGCTGCCGGCGAAGATATACGCCAACGAGGGCGTGGCCCAGGTGCTGTTCTTCGAGTCCGACGAGGTGTGCGAGACCTCCTACAAGGATCGCGGCGGCAAGTATCAGGGCCAGGTCGGCGTGACCTTGCCGAAGATTTGAGTCTTTTCATTCGCGATTCAGCGCGGCCCCCTCACTTTGCCTTGAGGGGCAGATCATGCCCGCAGCAACGGTTTTATTGCTGAATTCGTCAATCACGATAAATCCGCCGCTGGCGCGATTGCGCTGGTAATAGTCGAATACCAGCGCTTGCTGCACCTTTATCGTCACGCGCGCGATGTCATTCATGTGTACCGCTGGATTGGCCTGTTGCTCCAGCGTGTTCACATCCACGCGGTAGTCGATGCTGGAAAATAAACATTTCACCGTGCGCGTGGTGTGCTTGACGAGGTATTTGCGAGTCCTGTCGAGCGGCGTTTCGGACAGCCAGCACAGCATCGCTTCGAATTCTTTCGCGACAGTCGGCAAGTAATCCGCCTTGACGAACATATCGCCGCGCGAAATATCGATCTCGTCAGTCAGCGTGATGGAGATGGATTGCGGTGCGTAAGCAGTTTGCAGGTTGCCGTCGTAGGTGACGATCTCCTTGACACGACTGGTGCGTCCGCTCGGCAACACGGTAATCTCATCGCCCACCGACACTTCACCCGCCTCGATGCGCCCCATGAAGCCACGAAAGTCGTGATATTCGTCGGTTTGCGGACGACATACCCACTGCACCGGATAACGGAAGTCAGTGGTGTTCACGTCATTATCAATCACGGTGCTTTCCAGCAAATCCATCAGCGTCGTGCCTTGATACCAGTTCAGATTGTCGCCGCGCTCCACCAGCATATCGCCGACCAACGCGGACAATGGCACGCAGGTAATGTCGTGCAAACCCAGTTGTGCGGCGAAGGCCAGATACTCGGTGCAGATCTCGTTGAAGCGCGCTTCGGAGTAATCGACCATGTCCATCTTGTTGACCGCCAGCACGATGTGCGGGATGCCGACCAGGCTGGCCAGATAGGTGTGGCGGCGCGTCTGCACCAGCACGCCCTTGCGCGCATCGACGAGGATGACCACCAGGTTGGCGGTGCTTGCAGCCGTCACCATGTTGCGGGTGTATTGCTCATGCCCCGGCGTGTCGCCGATGATGAATTTGCGCCTGGGCGTGGCGAAGTAGCGATACGCCACGTCGATGGTGATGCCCTGTTCGCGCTCGGCTTGCAGTCCGTCGGTGAGCAGGGACAAATCGACCGTCCCCAGGCCGCGCTTCTTGCTGGTTATTGAAATCGCCGAAAGCTGGTCCTCGAAAATCGATTTCGAATCGTGCAGCAGACGGCCTATCAGCGTGCTCTTGCCGTCGTCCACGCTGCCTGCGGTGATGAAACGAAGTAATTGTGTCGCGTTGTCCATGATTAAAAGTAGCCTTCCTTTTTGCGCAGCTCCATCGAAGCTTCCGAGGTCTGATCGTCCATACGTGTCGCGCCGCGCTCGGTGATGCGCGTGACGGCGGTCTCTTCGATGATTTCTTTTGCGTTCCTGGCGGACGATTCAACCGGGCAGGTGCAGGTAATGTCGCCGACGGTGCGGAAACGCACGGTTTTCCTGACCACCTTTTCGCCGGACAAGGGCTGCACCAGTTCGCTTACCGGCATGATGCCGCCCACGCGCTGGATCACCTCGCGTTCATGGGCGTAATAGATGCTGGGGATCTCCAGCTTTTCACGCTCGATGTATTGCCAGATGTCCATTTCCGTCCAGTTGCTGATCGGGAAAACGCGGATGTTCTCGCCCTGATGCACGCGGGTGTTGTAGATGTCCCACAGCTCCGGGCGCTGGTTTTTCGGGTCCCACTGGCCGAACTCGTCGCGGAACGAGAAGATGCGCTCCTTGGCGCGCGCCTTTTCCTCGTCGCGCCGCGCACCGCCCATGCAGGCATCGAAACCGAATTCGGCAATGGTCTCCAGCAGCGTCACCGACTGGAATGCGTTGCGGCTCTGCGTTTCGCTCTTGAGAACGATGGTGCCGTTTCTGATGGAGCCATCCAGCAAACGCACGATCAGCCGCTCGCCCAAATCGGCAGCCAGTTTGTCGCGGGTGGCGATCACCTCGGGGAAGTTGTGCCCGGTGTCGATGTGCACCAGCGGGAACGGAAAGCGGCACGGTCGAAACGCCTTCTCGGCCAGGCGCAGCATCACGATGGAATCCTTGCCACCGGAAAACAGCAGCGCGGGATTTTTACACTCCGCCGCGACCTCACGCATGATATGGATGGACTCGCTTTCCAGTGCGTCCAGGTGGGTAAAGGTGTGGATTTCGTGTGCCGATCTCATGCGACTTCCTTGCGCTTGTGCAACCCGCATTCCTTGCTCTCTGGATCTTCCCACCACCAGCGCCCGGCGCGGATGTCCTGACCTGCCGAGACGGCGCGGGTGCAGGGGGCGCAGCCGATGCTGGGATAGTTCCGGTCGTGCAGCATGTTGTAGGGCACGTTGAATTCCCGGATGTAAGACCAGACGTCGATCTGCGTCCATTCGATCAGCGGGTTGAATTTATGCAAGCCGTTGTCGGCGTCCCATTCCGAAGCGCCCAGATTCTGGCGCGTCGGCGCCTGCTCGCGCCGCAGCCCGGTCAGCCAGGCCTGCTTGCCTGCCAGCGCACGCCGCAACGGCTCCACCTTGCGTATCTGGCAGCAGGTCTTGCGCAGCTCCGCGCTGTCGTAAAAGGCGTTGATGCCGTGTTTGGTGGCAAATGCTTCCAGGGCGTGCCGTTCCGGAAAATACACCTGCATTCTGATGCCGTAATAATTGGACATCTGCTTCATCAGATCATAGGTTTCCTGCGGCAGCCGTCCGGTATCGAGGCTGAAAACACCTATGGAAGGGGCGTGCTTTGCGATCAGGTCGGTCAGCACCATGTCCTCCGCGCCCAGGCTGTTGGCGAAGACTGCCGGAGAGTACTCGCTCGCGATGTGGCTCAGCAGCGTTTTTGCGTTTTCAATTTTCAGTTCCAGGCTCATTTTGCTTATCTCCTTTCCTTGTTAACGGCTGGTCGCCGCTTGTCTGGTTTCCTCTTCCGGATGCGGCCCGCAACGCGGCTGCAGTGCCGCCACCTGCGCGCCGGCTACTTGCGGCAGCATGCCGGTCAGATCCAGTTGCCGGTCCTGCCCGAGGTTGTATTTGCCAGCCTCGGCTGTCCAGGCGTCCAGATCGGCAAACAGTCCCGGTAGCGCCTTGTCGTCAGGAAATGTCTTGAGGCGCGCAAACACGGCCACCAGCTCCGCATATTTTCCGGCCAGGCCGGGTTGCTCGGATGCCATGCTCTGCAACTGGGCGGCCAGATTTCCCTCATCGCAATCCGCCGGGAACAGCAAAGCCTTGCCGACCAGCTTGGCGATCGCCTCGGCGCAAGCCAGCGCTTCGCCAAATTCGCGCTGCATGTAATAGGCGTTGCGGTAGCGGCGTTCGTTGGCGGCTTCGTAGTAGAGCGGGGCAACCGAAGCCTTGGCGGGTGCGCCGCACTCGCCGCCGCCCAGTGACAGCACGCGGAAATCCGCACTGTCGCCATGATCGCGCCGGAGAGACTCCGCCTCGTGTTCGGAAACGCTGGACAGATCCGACAGCAGGTTCTTGAAATAGCCAGGCGCCTGCCTGCGCGTCCAGTGATAAAAGCTTTCCCACTCCTTGCGGTCGGAGGCGTAGCTTTTCTGAACCCGTTCAATTGCAATCTCGATGCGGGCGGATGGAACCGAAGGCCCTTTCAGGGCAAGGCCCGTGCCGTCGCTGCCCTCCCCACCGAGATACAACTGGTAATGGGGAATCAGCTTGCCGAACAGGCGCCGTCCTTCGCCGTAAATGCCGATGTCGCCCGTTTCCGGTTGTGCGCAACCATTGTGGCAGCCTGAAATGCGCAGGCGCAGGTCGTTTTCCCCGCCGCTCAGTTTGGGCGCGAGTTTCATCGAGGCGGTAATCCCCAGGCGGCAGGTGGAGGCGCCGGGGCAGGCAACGATGTTGTCGCCGCGCCGGGGCGCGGCAAGCCCGTGCTTTGCCAGCTCCGCGTTGACCGCTGACAAGGCGGCTTCCGGCACGTTGAGCAGCATCAGGTTCTGATCCTGGGTGGTGCGTATGTCGTCCAGCCCCAGCTTTTCCGCCAGATCGGCGATGCCGCGTAATGCGGCTACACTCAACTCGCCCTGCGGGACCGTGACCGGGTAGACAAACAAACCCGGCTGTTTCTGCTTGTACAAGCGCCGCGGAGCGCCTGCTCCCGCCGCGTCGTCGTTCTTGCCGGTGATCCAGCGCCCCTGCGGGTGGAGTTGTCCGGCCAGCGCAACCCCGGTGCGATCCAGTTCCTCGCGGTACTTCGCGATAAAACCCTCCGGGCCGAATCGGTCCACCAGGAACTTGCTGCGCGAGCGGGCACGCTTGGTGCCGTCAGAGTGGCGATTGTGCAAGGCAATCGCGGCTTCCAGCACCGGCAGCAAGTCCTTTTCGTCTATGAACGGCTCGATCACGAGCGCTTCGCGTGGCTTGTGGCCAAGTCCGCCAGCCGCCAGCACCTTGAAGCCCAAGCGGCCGTCATTGTGCCGCACAGCGATCACCCCGATGTCGTGGATCAAGCCTTGGGCGCAATCCGCCTCGCAACCCGAAAAGCTGATCTTGAATTTGCGCGGCATGCTCTGGGTGGCGGGATGGCGCAAAAAATGGCGCGCCACGCCCTGGACGAAAGGCTTGATGTCCACGTGCTCACGCCAGCAGACGCCCGCCAGAGGGCAGGAAGTGACGTTGCGCACCGTGTTGTTGCACGCCTCTCGCGTGGTCAGGCCGTCGCGGGCCAGGCGGCGCAGCGCTTGCGGCGTATCCGCCAAGGGCACGAAATGAACCTGGATATCCTGGCGGGTGGTGATGTGGGCGAAACCGCGTTCGGAATGTTGTTCGACCACATCGGCAATCGCCCTCAGTTGCTGCGGCAGAACCCGCCCACCGGGCAGCTTGACGCGCACCATATGCACCCCCGTCTGACGCTGGCCATAGAGCCCCAACTGCAGGCGCACGCCCTGAAAGCGGTCGGCATCCATTGCGCCTGCCTGGAAATCCTTCAGCGCCTGCTCGTAGCGGGTGATTTCGTCTTCGTTTGCCAAACTGTGAATCGCGTGAATCATGCTTCTCTCCTCTTGAGTTTAATGTTTTGATTCGTTTACCAAACCAGCCTGCCGCCGATCAGGAGCAGCATTCCGGCCAGCACCGGCCGCAGAACATGATCCGGGACGCGTGTTCCCAGGTGGCTGCCGAGGTAAATGCCCGGTAGCGAGCCCAATAACAGGCTCAGCAGCAACGCCACATCCACCGTGCCAAGAAAAAAATGTCCCAGTCCCGCAACCGCGGTAAGCGGCACTGCGTGGGCGAGATCGGTGCCGACGATCTGTACCGTGGACAGTTTCGGGTAGAGAAAAAACAAGGCAACCGCGCCCAGCGCCCCGGCACCGATGGAAGAAATGGTCACCAGCACCCCTAGCACCGCGCCGGTCGCGATGGTGGCAACCTTGAGCCACTTCTCCTGGCCGTCGGCTTTGATTGCAGGGCCGTTCCGGCGCGCGAAATTTCTCAGCCGCTCCTTGAACAGCAAGGCCAGCGCCGTCAGAATCAGCGCCACTCCCAGGGTGCCGGTAATCACTGCTTCGAAATGGCTGGTGTTCACGGCAAAAGCCTTGAGCAGGACTATGGTCGTCAATGCCGCGGGCAAGCTGCCAAGCGCAAGCAGACCGGTGATCTTCCAGTCCACGCTGCCGCGTCGCCCGTGGACCCATACTCCGGCCAGTTTGGTGATGGAGGCATAGAGCAGATCGGTGCCGACGGCGACCGACGGCGCAATGCCGAAAAACAGCACCAGGAGGGGGGTCATCAGCGCCCCGCCGCCCACGCCGGTGAGGCCGACGATGAAGCCGACGCCCAACCCCGCTGCCGTGTACATCCAGTCCATGGTCTATCCCCGCTGTTGCTTCGATAACTGGGAACCATGGTAGCAATGCGTGAATAGATTTAAAAAGAATATCGAGTTACTATGTAATAACTAAATGTTATAAAGGATGAGCGGCGATGAAACTGCAACAACTGCGCTATTTGTTGGAGGTCTCCCGTCAGGGGCTGAATGTTTCCGCGGCGGCGGAAACGCTTTTCACTTCCCAACCAGGCATCAGCAAGCAGATCCGGCTGCTGGAAGAAGAGCTCGGCGTGGAAGTGTTCGTGAGAAACGGCAAGCGGGTGACGGGCATCACCCAGCCCGGCCGCATCATCCTGGAAATGGCGGAGCGCATCCTGCGCGATGCGGAGAACCTCAAGCAGGTCGGCCGGGAATTCAGCAACGAGGCTGTTGGCCGCCTATCCCTCGCCATGACCCACACCCAGGCGCGCTACGCACTGCCGGAGGTGGTCAGGGTTTTTATCCGGCGCTATCCCCTGGTCCGGCTCAGCCTGCTTCAGGGCAATCCGACCCAGGTCGCGCAAATGGTCATAAGCGGCGAGGCCGATATCGCCATCGCCACGGAATCCATCGAAATGTACAAGGAGTTGGTAACCTTGCCCTGCCACCAGTGGAACCGCGGCGTGATCGTGCCGCCCGGCCACCCCCTGCTGGAACAGCAGCCGCTGAGCTTGAACGCGATTGCGC
>JAUYFW010000373.1 GCA_030690835.1 Sulfurimicrobium sp.
GGCAGATTGCCACGTCAACCGTAATGCGGCCCGAAAGTGATGTTTGCCCCATGTCAAAACCTCCTTATTTGGAATAATGGTCTGACCTCTCTTCTATTTCATCCAAGAGACAAAGGGGCACGAAAGTGCCCCTTTAATTCAAGCAAAAGGGGGCTGGCCCCATTTTACTGGCTGGTTAGTTAGCTGCGCCAGTTGCACTGAAAGTTGCCTTATAGGGAGCCGTACAGGTCGCATCATTTCCCTTGTTCAACGTACAATTCACCGTAGCCCCATTCGTTGCGGATGCGGTATCCGCCGTTAAATAATAGGCTGTTGTGCTACAGGTCGTCCCGATAGTAAGCGGGGGAGCCAACAGCAGACCAACGTCCGAGCATTTTGCGACTTTTACACATTTTGGACCCGCAACATTATTCGTTACTGCGCAACCACCATAGTTAACCGCGTTTGCTGACGCCAACCCGCCGCCCACGCCCGCAACGGCCGCAGCTTCAGCGTCACCTCTCAAATCTATGAATTTCGGCAGCGCCGTTGCGGCCAGAATGCCGAGAATTACGATCACCACTACCAGTTCGATCAGGGTAAAACCTTTTTGATTCGTTTCCATTTTCACTTCCTTAATTAAAAATCACTTTCGACTCTGGCAGAAGACGCCGCCAACCGCATCCGGATTACGAACAGGTCGCCAGCGTAGCGGCAATGGCATAAGTGGGCAGGGTGTTCGCCGCCGCTGGAGCAGTATAGGAAATGGTGCAATCCGGTAAGGGTGCAACTCCAGTATGGCCTGCATCCGGTGCGGCGATACGTGGCGCGGTCAGGCCCGCGATTACATAGTCCGGCGCAGCCAGACCCGCCAATGGCACAATCGAGGCCTCAGTCGGATAGCCGTTGGTATAAGCAACGGTCGTTCCCTCAATAATGATATTTGGAACGGGGGTTCCCGTGAAGCTGGCATCAAAGCCCCGCGCAATCAGCATGCCATGCGCCATGGCCGCCGCGCCCTTGACGGAGCCCATGGCGCCATTCATCTTCGCCACTCTGGCATCGGCCTGCAGCGCGGCAAACCTGGGCAAGGCGATTGCCGCCAGAATCCCGAGAATAGTGATCACCACCACCAGTTCGATCAAGGTAAAACCTTGTTGTTGCTTCATTTCCTTACCCCCTCCAAGCCTTATAGAAATTAGTATCGGCGTATCTGCCAAAAACTTGAACCAGAACCCCTCTTCCCCTTGCCTCGCCGACTAAAACCACTTGTATGGCTCGATCAGCGCTAGTTTAATCCCCGATGGCGGCATCGGGGAAGCCCCTAGGCTCACATCATCAGGGGATTCATCATAAATCGCCATAACGCGATAACGCGCCTCCCGCTGACCGCGACTATCCGGCACGAAATACCGGCCCTGGTTAACCCGGTACACCAGCACCCGCGCGCTTCTGTCGTAATACCAAGCGCCGCGCGCTTGCGTATCCGGCGGGGAGCCGTCGAATTCGCCGAGATAATTTGCCGGCTTCTGATCCAGCCAGGTCATCGGATTCTGCCGCGCCAGCGCCGAACCTTCCCTCATCCGACCTTCCACCATCAAGGTGGAAAACTCAATCCGCAAGGCACTCTTCAGGGTGGCGGCGGTATATTCCATATTGGCCTTTTCCGCCCACTCCTGGTAGTAGGTCATGCGATCAAGCAAAATGAATGCCAGGACGCCCAACACCACACTTACCACGGCGAATTCCAGCAGAGTAAATCCCGCCTGCCTGAATTTCACTTGTGCAGCGCCACCTTGCCCAGATCCCAGATCGGCAGGAAGATGCCCAGCGCCAGAATCAGCACCAGAACGCCCAGGCCGACAATCAGGATCGGCTCGATCTTGGCGGACAGGTTGTCCACTTCGTATGCCACCTCGCGCTCATACATTTCGGCGATTTCCTGCATCAGGTCATCCAGCTCACCGGTTTCCTCGCCTACCGCAATCATTTGCAGCACCACCGGGGTGAACACGCGGGAGGCTGCCGCCGTGCGCAAGATGCTGTCACCTCGCTCCACGCCTTCGCGGATACCGTCGATTTTTTTGGCCATGAAATCGTTGTCCACCACCTGCGCCACCACGCTCAGACCCTGCACAATGGGCACGCCACTACGACTGGTGAGGGCGTAACTGCGGGCAAAGCGGGAAAGGGTGGCTTTTTCGATGATGCTGCCCACCACCGGCAGGCGCAACTTGAGTCTGTCCCACTGGTAACGCCCCACGGGCGTGGCGACATAAAGGCGAAAACCGTAAAACGCGCCAGCCAGAATCATGAGCATGAGCGGCCAGTACTGCACGGTAAAATTCGAACTGGCGACCAGAATCCGGGTCATCAACGGCAATTCGGCGTTAAAACCCGCGTAAACCTTGGCAAAGGCCGGAATCACAAACAGGTTGATAATCCCAATCGCCACCACCATCGCGATAATCACGAAGGTGGGGTAACGCATCGCCGCCTTGATCTTGTCCTTGGTGGATTTTTCGAACTCGATGTAATAGAACAGGCGCAGGAAGATTTCCTCCAGCATGCCGGTCGCCTCGCCTACCCGTACCATGCTGACGTAAAACGGGTTGAACACGTCGGGATGGCGCCGCATGGCGGC
>JAUYFW010000374.1 GCA_030690835.1 Sulfurimicrobium sp.
GCCGCATCGCCCAGCGCACAAATAGTACGCCCGGAAATATTGCTGGTCACGCTGGCCAGCAGGTCCAGGTCTTCCGGGCGCCCCTGCCCGTGTTCAATACGGTGAATCACGCGATACAGCCATCCGGTGCCTTCGCGGCACGGCGTGCACTGCCCGCAGGATTCCTCGAAATAGAAATAGGACAAGCGTTCCAGCGCCTTCACCATGCACACCGTTTCGTCCATCACGATCACCGAACCCGCGCCAAGCATGGAACCGGCCTTGGCGATAGAGTCGTAATCCATGGTGCAATCCATCATGATTTCGGCTGGCACGACCGGAACCGAGGAGCCGCCGGGAATGACCGCCTTCAGCTTGTGGCCGTTGCGCACTCCGCCCGCCATTTCGAGCAGTTCGGCAAAAGGCGTACCCATACCGATTTCGAAATTACCCGGCTTGTTGACATGCCCGGAAACGGAAAAAATCTTGGTGCCGCCATTATTTGGCTTGCCCAGTTCGAGGAATTTCTGACCGCCATGCCGGATGATGTAGGGAATGCTGGCGAAAGTCTCGGTATTATTGATGGTGGTGGGCTTGCCATAAAGGCCAAAACTCGCCGGAAACGGCGGTTTGAAGCGCGGCTGGCCTTTCTTCCCCTCAATGGATTCCAGCAGGGCCGTTTCTTCCCCACACACATAAGCACCATAACCCTGGTGAGCGTGGAGGTTGAAACAAAAGTCGCTACCGAACAGCTTGTCACCCAGGAAACCCGCGGCACGCGCTTCTTCCAGCGCCTCTTCGAAGCGCTCGTAGGCTTCCCAGATTTCGCCGTGAATGTAGTTGTAGCCCACTTTCACGCCCATGGTGTAGGCGGCGATGGCCATGCCTTCGATGAGCTGGTGCGGGTTGAAGCGGATAATGTCGCGATCCTTGAACGTGCCCGGCTCGCCTTCGTCGGTGTTGCAGACGATATACTTGTCGCCCTGAAAATGGCGCGGCATGAAACTCCACTTCAGGCCAGTGGGGAAACCCGCTCCACCACGTCCGCGCAGCGCGGAAATCTTGACCTGATTGATAATTTCTTCCGGTGCAACCTTTTCCGTTACGACCCTCTTGAGCGTCTCATAGCCACCTCCAGCGAGGTAGCTTGACAGCTTCCAGGATTCCGGCTGGTGGATGGAGTGAAAGATGACTTCGTTCGCCATTACTCGAGCTCCGCCAGGACCTGGTCAACTTTCTCGCTGGTGAGAGAGCCGCACATGCGTTTATTGTTAATGAGGAACAACGGGCCATCGCCGCAGGCGCCCATGCACTCGCCTTCCTTCAGGGAAAAGCGGCCATCTCCGGTGGTCTCGCCAAATCCGATAGCGAGCTTGTTCTTCAAGTGGGTGGAAATTGTGTCAGCCCCCATCAGAGTGCAGCAGAGATTGGTGCATACCGTAATCTTGTACTTGCCAACCGGGGCCAGCTCGTACATGTTGTAGAAGCTTGCCACCTCGTAAACCGCGACCGGCACCATGCCGAGATAGGCGGCAACGAAGTCCATGGTTTCGGTAGCCAGCCAGCCGAGTTCGTCCTGCGCGATACGCAGGGCGGCCATCACCGCCGACTGCTTTTGCTCGGCGGGATACTTGGCGACTTCCTTGTCAATTCTTGCCAGAGATTCTTGCGATAACATTACCGGTCGATCTCCCCAAATACGATGTCCATGGTGCCCATGATGGCCACCACGTCGGCAATCATGTGGCCGCGTGCCATTTCGTCCATGGCCTGCATGTGCGCGAAGCCCGGTGCGCGAATCTTCAGGCGGTAGGGCTTGTTGGCGCCATCGGAAACGAGATAAATGCCGAATTCCCCCTTGGGATGCTCGATCGCGCAATAAGCCTCGCCCTCCGGAACATGCATGCCTTCGCTAAACAGCTTGAAGTGATGGATCAACTCTTCCATGTTGGACTTCATCGCTTCACGATTGGGCGGCGCCACTTTGTGATTGTCCGTAATAACGGGACCCGGATTCTTGCGCAGCCAATCCACGCACTGTTTCATGATGCGGTTTGACTGGCGCATTTCTTCCATGCGTATCAGGTAACGGTCGTAACAATCGCCATTGGTGCCCACCGGAATATCAAACTCCATGCGGTCGTACACCTCATAAGGCTGCTGCTTGCGAATATCCCATGCCACGCCGGAGCCTCGCAGCATCGGGCCGGTCAGACCCTTGGCCAATGCGCGCTCGGGCGTGATCACGCCGATGCCCACCGTGCGCTGCTTCCAGATACGGTTATCGGTGAGCAGGGTTTCATATTCATCGACATAGGTCGGGAAACGTTGCGTGAAGTCTTCGATGAAGTCCAGCATCGAGCCATGCCGGTTCGAATTCATGAACTTGATGTCGCTGGCGTTGTGTTTGGGCATTTTCGCCAGATCGTACTGCGGCATGCTATCCGGCAGGTCGCGGTACACGCCGCCGGGACGGTAATAAGCGGCATGCAGGCGCGCGCCGGACACCGCTTCGTAACAATCCATCAGATCTTCACGCTCGCGGAAGGCGTACAGGAACATGGTCATGGCGCCAACGTCGAGCGCATGGGCGCCGATCCACAACAGATGGTTGAGGATGCGGGTAATCTCGTCGAACAGGACACGAATGTACTGCGCCCGGATCGGCACTTCGAGCTGCAACAGCTTCTCGATCGCCATGACGTAGGCGTGTTCGTTGCACATCATGGACACATAATCAAGGCGGTCCATATAAGGAACCGACTGCAGGAAGGTCTTGTGCTCGGCGAGTTTTTCCGTGCCGCGATGCAGCAGACCGATATGTGGGTCGGCGCGCATCACCACTTCGCCGTCCAGTTCCAGCACCATGCGCAATACGCCGTGGGCGGCCGGATGCTGGGGGCCAAAATTAAGGGTGTAATTTCTGATTTCAGGCACTGTAACTGTCCTCGCGGATGGTGCGCGGCACCAGTTCACGTTCTTCAATCGAGACGGGCTGATAAATCACGCGGTGCTGATCCGGGTCATAGCGCATTTCCACATTACCGGAAAGCGGGAAGTCTTTCCTGAACGGATGGCCAATGAAGCCATAGTCGGTCAGGAGGCGGCGCAGGTCGTTATGACCGTTGAACACGATGCCATACAGATCGAACGCTTCGCGCTCGTACCAGTCCGCGGCAGGCCAGACTTGCATCACGGAATCCACGACCGGGAATTCGTCATCGGGGGCGAACACCCGTACCCGCAAACGCTGGTTAAGGCTGACCGACAGGAGGTGGTAAACCGCGGCGAAACGCCGGCCTTGCCAGACTCCCTCGCCATAGCTGCTGTAATCCATGCCGCAGACATCCAACAACTGCTCGAAGCGCAGTTCCGGATGATCGCGCAGAATCTGGGCCGCCGCCACCCAGTCCGTATCCTGCACAACCAGCGTCAACTCATCGAGGCGTTCGCTGAGCGCGAAGGTTTTTCCGCGCAGTGCGTTGCTCAGCGAGTTGGTAAGACCTTGGAGGAAAGCGTTCATGTGTGGAATCGAATCTCTAACGGGCAATGGTGTTGGTGCGCTTGATCTTGCTCTGCAACTGGATCAGGCCGTACAGCAGCGCTTCCGCCGTTGGCGGGCAACCGGGAACGTAAACATCCACCGGAACAATGCGGTCGCAGCCACGCACCACCGAATACGAATAGTGGTAATAGCCACCGCCATTGGCGCAGGAACCCATGGATACAACCCAACGCGGTTCCGCCATCTGATCGTAAACCTTGCGCAAGGCCGGGGCCATCTTGTTGGTCAGCGTCCCGGCCACAATCATCACATCGGACTGGCGCGGACTGGGACGGAAGACGATGCCAAAACGATCGAGGTCGTAGCGGGAGGCGCCCGCCTGCATCATTTCCACCGCGCAACAAGCCAGGCCGAAAGTCATGGGCCACAACGAACCGGTACGGGAGTAATTGATGACCGTATCGACGGTCGTCGTGATGAAGCCCTTCTCAAAGACGCCTTCTATTCCCACTCCAAGGCCCCCTTCTTCCATTCGTACACAAAGCCGACCACTAGAATAGCGAGGAATATCACCATCGCGACATAGCCAAACAGGCCGATTTCCTCGAGCACCACGGCCCAGGGGAAAAGAAAGGCGATTTCCAGGTCAAACAGGATGAAGAGAATGGCGATGAGGTAGTAACGCACGTCAAACTTCATACGCGCATCTTCGAATGCTTCAAAACCACATTCGTAAGGAGAGAGCTTTTCGCTGTCTGGGCGGTGAGGGGCGAGAACGAAACCAACCACCATTGGCCCCACGCCAACCAGGAGGCCCACTGCTATGAACATCAAGATTGGAAAATAGTTTTCCAACATTATCAACGACTCCGCGCACAGCGCAACAATTCAGTTGAGAGAAGCCCGGACGCGCTACAAACGCTATCTCATCCATCCGGAATTTGATTTAGACCAAGCCCTTATTAATTTTATTTATTATACTGCAATTTTTATGCTGGCATAAAATAAATATATGGTGCCGATGAGCAGACTCGAACTGCTACGGCTTTCGCCACTACCCCCTCAAGATAGCGTGTCTACCAATTTCACCACATCGGCATTAAAACTTGATGACGCGCTTAAACAGCACGCCATGCAGAACTTTAGTTCGGTACATCCTTGGCTTTTGAAACCGGCGCACCCAGAGGAGTAGCGGGTGCAGCAGGCTGCGTTACCGGCAGCACCTGCTTATGGCCTTCCATCAAACCTGTTGTTTTGGTTTTCGTGCCGGAAAAATACGCCAGGGTCAGGCTGGTGATAAAAAACACCGTAGCCAGAATCCCCGTGGCACGACTCAGAAAATTGGCCGAACCCGAAGAACCAAACAGGCTTCCCGAGGCGCCACTACCAAAAGCCGCGCCCATGTCGGCACCCTTGCCATGCTGCATCAGCACCAGGCCGACAACACTCAGCGCAGTCAGCACATGAATAATCCAGACTACTGTTTCCATTTAAACAACAACCTTAAAAAATCATCCACCCTATTGGGCGGCGAGGCAAATTGCCACAAATTCTTCAGCGCTGAGAGCAGCGCCGCCGATCAAGCCACCATCGATATCCGGCATGGAGAACAATTGTGCCGCATTCGCGGCTTTTACGCTACCCCCATACTGAATAACCAGGCCCGCAGCCACTTCCGCACTCGCCGCAGCGACCTTGGAACGGATAAAGGCATGCACTGCCTGAGCCTGTTCCGGGGAAGCCGTTTTGCCCGTACCAATTGCCCACACCGGCTCATAAGCCACGATGGATTTAGCCAGTCCGGCGACACCGGCAACCGCCAACACCGCATCCAACTGGCGCGCCACCACTTGCTCGGTGACATTGCCTTCGCGCTCTGCCAGGGTTTCACCCACACACAGAATCGGTGTCAGGCCGGCATTCTGTGCCGCGACAAACTTGGCCGCCACCGTCGCATCATCCTCGCCATACAGGGCACGGCGCTCGGAGTGGCCAACAAGGGCATATTTGCAGCCAAAATCCAGCAGCATCGCGGCGGAAACCTCGCCGGTAAATGCGCCTTTGTCATGCTGGCTCAGATTCTGCGCGCCCCAGGCCACATTCGTGCCCTGCAAAGATTGCTGCGCCTGAAACAAGTAGGGGTAAGGCACGCACACCGCGCAGGACGCCCCTTTCAGGCTCGCCAACTGAGGCACCAGAGCATCCAGCAATGCCTTGTTCTCCGCGAGGCTGCCGTGCATTTTCCAGTTCCCCGCGACCAGTTTTTCGCGCATCACTCATCCCCTTGTTCGTAAAAGTGGGGCATGGTACCGTTTCACGCTTTAGCGGTCAAATTACCGACTCATGCAAGCAGCCAAAATTCCACCCGCCGTGGACCAGACAAAAATTGATCAATGCGTCGAAACGCTAAGCCTGAAGGGGTGCGCGGAGGTAACGAGGATCATTGCCGCCCTGGAACGAGGCGAAACGGTCGCGGACACGCTGGAATTAACTCAAGATGAAAGACTGGCAACGCTCATCGAACTCAAGTCCATCATGGCCGTTTACCAGGCGCGAAAATAAAGCACCTTATCGTCTGCGACGGGCCTCGTAGGCCGAGATAGCCTTGACCACATCGAGATAGGGCACATCCCGCATGCTGCCGAAGCGTTGCTGAACTTCCCCGATCAGGCCATGAATATTCTCTACCACGGCTGCCTCGGACTCGAATAGCTGTTGCGTTCCCAGCAGCCCGCCACACTGAATCTTGAGTTCCTTGGCATGCGGCAAGGGTTCGCCGGGATGCATGAGCTTGAGCGTAAAAACCGCATTCTGATGCAACAAGCCATGCAGCGTGAGGCAATTTTCCCGCGCCACCGGCGCGGCACAGGCCGTTGCCTCGCGCTCTGCAATATTGAACTTGAGGGACTGATCGCAACCGGCGCAACGACTCAAAATCGCCTTTTCGAAGGGGCAGGAAAGCCGCACCGCGCCATCGTAAGCGTCCTTGTATGCGCCCTCGTTCAACACTGGCTAGTAATCCTCACCCGTCATCGGTTGCGGCTCGCGCTCCTGGTTCAGAATATCTTCCGCCTGTAATTGATTCTCGCCGAACATGACTTTTACCACGGCCTTGTCATCGGGCGCGATGGTTTTGCGCAGCTCCTTGGCGTGAGCGCTTGCCTCCCTGAAGGCGTCGAACTGGGCTGCCAGATCAAATTGCTTGAAAGGGAAGGTCGTGACTTTGAAAACGTAATAAGGCATGGAATGTCTCCGAAAAAAGATCAGGTATGCCAGTTAGGGGCGAATCCGCTTTAAATCAAGCCCTGACAGCATCATTAACAAAACAAATTAGACACGTTCCAAATGTTTGGATAGAATTTTCCCATGAGAACCTGCGCCCACACCCGCGACAACATGGCCGACTTGCTTCGGCAGCATGGCATCAACCCCACCCACCAGCGTATCGAGATCGCCTACGCACTGTTCTCGCACCAGGAGCATTTGTGCGCTGATCAGGTGATGGCCATTGTCAATGCCAAGCACAGTGAGACTTCGAAGGCCACGGTGTACAACACGCTCAACCTGTTCCGCGAAAAAAGCATGATTCGGGAAGTGATCGTGGACCCGAGCAGGGTGTTTTATGACCCCAACACCTACCCCCATCACCATTTCTACAATATCGCCACCGGCGAACTCACCGACATCGACGTTGACGACATCGGACTCACTGGATTGCCGCAACTGCCGCCCGGCCTGGTGACCGAAGGCGTGGACATCATCGTCCGAGTGCGGCCGACAGCCTGATTCGGCTACAGCCCCCGCCCCTGTACAACGCGCAGGAACTCCATGCGCAACTGGTCGCTGTCGCGAAAACAGCCGGTAAATGCCTGGGTATAAACGCGCTCATCGCCACGCCGGTCCTCTCCCAGCAACAGACACAACTGCTCCGCCTCGATCACGCACGCCGCGCCTTTCGCATGGCCGAAACTCACCAGCGCCTCGGCGATGTCCCGCGTCATCCATTCCTGGTAAGTGAAGCGATGGCCAATGGCGTCCACAAGGCGCGCAATACGCCCGAACCCGTGCAACCGTCCACCAGGGATGTAAGCCACATGAGCCACGCCGCGGAACGGCACGAGATGGTGCGGGCACACGCCATGCACGGCGATGCCACGCACCACCACCATGTCTTCACGGGCATCCTCGAAGCCCTCGCCCAGTACCGTCGCGGGGTCAAGATCATAGCCGCCCAGCAAGCGCTTTTCCCACAACTCGCGCACGCGCCTGGCGGTCTTGCCGGTATGCGCCGAATCCGGCGTTAC
>JAUYFW010000005.1 GCA_030690835.1 Sulfurimicrobium sp.
CGCGCCCGGGCCAATTCCGCCTTGCGGCTTACCAGGGAAAAGTGGCGCGGCGCCACCGCTTCCGGCGGCCAGTCGACCAATATCCGGTATCCGCTCTCGTTACGTTGCGCGGCATTGGCATCCAGCAGCCACACGATGGGCGCCTCCAGCCCCTTGGCGCCATGCACGGTAAGAATCCGCAGCGGATTGCCGCCGTCCCCGATCAGCCCCTCGTCCGGCGACTCCTGCTCCGGCGCGCGGCGCAGGGCCGCCACCTCGTCGATGAAACGCGCCAGGCTGGGATAGCGTCCGCTGTCCATGTTGAGCGCCAGTTCGATGAAGGCGTGCAGGTTTGCCTGCACCGCTGCAATCATGCCTTGCGGCACGGCCATGCGGTAGCGTTGCAGCACCTCGCCCTCGAAATAGATGCGGTCGAGCAGATCATGCACCGGCAGGCGGTCCGCGCCTTCCTGCCAGGCGGCAAGGCGTGCGCGGGCCAGCTTCAAGGGCGGAGTGAGTTGTTCCTCGGGGAGAGCCTTCAGGCGCTGCCACCAGCTAAACCCTACCCCCCCTTGATCCCCCCTTCACAGGGGGGAAACCAGACACTCCACCCCTGACAAGGGGAGGCTGGGAGGGGTTGGGGTTGCCAGCAACATCAAATCCGTATCGTCGCAGCCGAACAAGGGCGAGCGCAGCACTTGAGCCAGCTTGAGGTCGGCAAAGGGGGTCACGAGAAATTCCAGCAAGGCCGCCAGATCACTGCATTCCAGGGTATCCAGCAAGCCGCCCTGACGCGAGCTGAGATAGGGAATGCGCGCCGCGCGCAGGGCCCGCTCGTAGGTGGCGAGCCAGGTACGGCTCCTCACCAGCAGCATGATGTCGCGGTAAGCCGCGGGACGTGGCCCGTGCTTTTCGTCGTCCACTTGCCAGTGTCCGACGATGGCGGCGATTTTCTCCGCAAGCTGGGCCGCTTCCTGCTCGTGGCGCACATCCTCGTCTTCCTGGCGCGGCTGTTGCAGCGGATTGCGCAATGCCAGAGCATTTTCCCCCTCGCCTTTATCCTCGGGGGATTTGGCCGGGGGCTCCGGGAGAGGACTGGGGTGAGGGCCAGCGCTTTTTTCCGCCAGCGGCAGCAGCGCGATGGCGCCTTCCTGTGCGTCGTGGTGCCAGCCATGTTCGCGGAACCCGGCGAAATCCGGCTGCGCGGCGAAGACGCTGTTCACCGCCTGGATGACCGCCGGAGCGCTGCGCCGCGAAGTGTCCTGTTCCAGCCTGGCGGCGGCAAAATCGCGCATCAGGCTGGTGGCGGCGATCTGGAACAGGCGCGGTTCGGCGCGGCGGAAGCGGTAGATCGACTGCTTGGGATCGCCCACCATAAACACGCTGGGACGGCTGCCGGCAGCGCCATAGGCGCCCAGCCAGGACTGCATCACCTGCCACTGCAGCGGATTGGTGTCCTGAAACTCGTCCAGCAGGATATGGCTGTAGCGGCTGTCCAGCTTGTATTGCATGTACTCCGCGTAATCGCTGCGGCTCAGCAACTGGAATACGCGCCATTCGACATCGGCGAAATCCAGCATCTGGCGCGCTTCCTTGAGGCGCTGGTAGGCGTCGAGCAGCGCCGCGCCGCAGCGCAGACCGATGCCATTGAAGCGATACGCCGCCTGGGCGGTGAGGCGGTCGCGGGCCTCATACAGCAGGTTGCAAATCATCTGGTGCAATTCAAGCAGGCGCGCCTCGCCATTCGCGCCCAGCCGCTTGGCCTGGGTGGGCGAGGCGCTACGAACACGCGGCGTGCCTGTCTTGGTAAAGTACACCGACCATAGCGCTTCAAAACGCTGGGCCAGGTCATTCAACACCAGCGCATCGACTAACAGATTCGCGAGTTTCTGGTCGGTCGCGGTGTTCTTCTCCAGCAATTGCGCGTATTCGCCGTGCCATTCGGCTAGCACCGTGTCCTGCTGCATTTCCGCCAGCACGTCCTGTGCCGGATCGACCTCCAGTTCGAGGCGCAAGCGCTCCAGGGCATAGCCGAGGGGGTCAGCCTGCCCGGCGGTGTACGCCCACCACTCGGCGCGCTTGGCGACGAAGCCCAACAGCAGGGCGCGGGTATTGAACAGGCCGTGGTCGCGGAACAGTTCCTGCAGGGCGCTGGCGGTTGGGTCTTCAGCCTGCGCCGCCAGGTCCTCGGCAAAACTCTGCCAAGCCTCTTCCAGCAAGGCCGAGGTCTGGTCGAGCAGGGAAAAATTGCCCACCGCGCCGCCTTCCAGCGGCGCCCTTTGCAGCAATTGCAGGAACCAGCCATGGAAGGTGTTGATGGTGAGGGCAGGCGCGGCGGTCAGCACGCGCTCCAGCAGGTTGCGTGCGATGGGCAGAAATGCTTCGAGTTCGCTTTCCGACAAGGCGCGCTGACGCAGGAATTCGCGCGCTTCCTCTTCCGGTTGCAGGGCCAGCAGGCGCAGCCATTCCAGCAGGCGTGCCTGCATCTCCTGGGCGGCCTTGCGCGTGAAGGTGATGGCGAGGATTTCGCCCGGCTCCGCGCCCGCCAGCAACAGGCGCAGGATGCGCGATACCAGCAGCCAGGTCTTGCCGCTGCCGGCGCAGGCTTCGATCACCACCGAGCGCTCGGGATTCAGGGCGGTTTGATAGTCGAAATCATGCATGCCAGTAGTCCTTGCGGCACAGGCCGCGCATTTCGCAGTATTCACAGGCCTGGTTTATTCCCTGTGCGGGCAGCGGCGTGCCCTGGTACAGGGCGGCGAACATGTCGCGCAAACGCTCGCGGTTGGCCTCGGCCAGTTCGGCGATGTCCTCGTCCGCCTCGACCTGGCGCACGTCCTCCTCGTCCACCGCCACGAACGCGGCCTGCCGCGGCATGTCTCCCAGCAACAAGGCGTAACAGGGCAACTGAACATCCTCACCGGCCTGCTTGAGCTTTTTCTTCAGCCCCTCGGCATTCTGCGTCTTGTAGTCCAGCACCGCCAGCGCAGTCCCTTTTTTGTCCACCCGGTCCAGTCTGCCGCGCAAAACAAGCTGTCGTTCACCGCCAAGAGGAATGTCCAGCGTGCGCTCCAGTTCGCCCTCCTGCCAGCGCCAGCCTTCCTGCTCGCGCGCCAGTTGCCAACTTATATAGCCGGGAATGGAGGCTTCCCAGCGCAAGGCCCAGGCATGGCTGACAAAATCCGCCTCGATGGCGCGGGCAAAGACTTCCCTGCTGATGTCGTGCAAACCCTGTTGCAGCATTGCGGCATCCTGGCCGCTCAGAATCGGATGGATGCGGTGGAAGCGGTGCAGAATGTCGTGCACGTATTCGCCATAATCGCGCTTCTCCAGCGCGGTGGATACCTCGTCCAGCTCGTTGAGTCGCAAGGCGTGACGCGCGTAAAACTGGTAGGGGCAAGCCACCAGGCTGTTGTAGCCGCTGGCGGAAATGGCGGCGGGAACAAGCTGCGCGGGCAACACGGGAGCGGGATGCGCAGCGAGGCTTGAAGGCTGATAGCTGAGAGCTGAAGGCTGAATGCTGGCACCCGACAGCTGCTCGCCATAAGCCAGCACATGGAAGATTTCCAGGCGCTCGAACCACGGGCTGAGCGGGTTGGGTTCACCGTTTTTCCGCTCCTGCCACGTCACCCACACTTCCGGGCAAGCAACTATCAGCGCCGTCAGATTCTGCCGTTCGATTTCAAGTGCGGCGCGACGATCAGGCAAACCGAGCTGCACCCGCACCGCCTGGTTGAAAAACACACTTTCACGCCCTTGTCCCGGAAAATGCCCCGCATCGGCGCCGGCAATGATCACCCCGTCGAAACCGCGCAAGCGACAGGCCGCGAGATGGGTGAACACCACCGGACTGGTGATGCTGTCGTCGCGAAAAACCGCATCTTCAAGCTGTTGATTGAGCCATTGCCGCCACTCAGAGTAAGTGAACGAAGTGGCATCGTGGGCCAGTTCGTGACGCAGTTGCTCCAGCAACTGGAGCAACTGCTCCCCGGCCGGATCGCGTTGCAGACCGGCACGTATCTGCAACACATCCAGGCTGGCGAGCAAGCTTTGCAGCCACTCGGCCAGCGGGCGGATTTTCCGTTTTTCCAGCAGTTTTTGCGCCTCGGCCAGGGCCTGAAGCAACTCGATGACTTCTTCCTCTTCCCCCGCCAAGGCACGGTAACGATTCAGGTGCGACACCACGCTATGCTTGCGGATCAACTGTTCCAGCCGGAACACCCCATGACGCCGCCGTGCCGGGTCCCAGCCGGTAAAAATGAAGGGGGATTTGAGCAGGTCGAGCAAATCCTGGTAATGAAAGCGGCTGTCCAGATTATCCAGCCAGCGCATCACGACCGTGCTGGCGCTGGTAGTGGAAAGGGTCCAGCCGGTTTCGTCCGCCACCAGCACCGCCGCCCGTTCCAGCAGGGCACGCGCGCGCCGCGCCACGAGCCGGTCCTGGACCACCACGGCAATGGCGGTTTTGCCTTGTGCCAGCCACTGGCCGACGCGGAAGGCGACTGTTTCGGCCTCCTGCTCCAGGCTGTGAGCGCCATGGAGTGAAAGCCGCGCATGCTGGCGAAACAAAGGACTGGTCGCAGCGATTTTGCGGAAAGCGCCGGCGCGGTCGTGCAGGTGATTGCTTTGCTCGGGGTCAGCCCAGGCTTCCGACAGCAGGTGAGTCAGGCTGCCGGGATCGGATTCCAGATTATCATCAGAAAAATGGCGCACAGGGCAAGAACGGGCATAAAGCGCGAAAAAGTCCGACTCCATGGGGGTGAGATCATTGAGTCCCACGGCATATAACGGCGCTACAGCTGTCTCGGCCAGTTGCGCCAACTGCAAGTGGTAGAGCGCCGCATCGTCCAGCGCACCTTCTCCGCTGACGGAGCTGGCGGAGCTGACGGACATGGCATGCCACATTTCGTGCACCAGCCGGGCCTCGAATTGCAACGGGCTCCCGCTGCGCGCCCGGTAAGCCTGTTCCAGCAGGTGCAGAAACGATTCATAAGAAGCAGGGAGCGACACCTGGCACAAGGTAATTTCATCGAACAGCCGCAACAGTTCGGCGCTGACGTGCCATAAGTCAGCATGGCGAAACCAGTCCTTGTCGCGCAAAGCCCGATAAATCAGGGCCTGGCGGCGGCTGACCGGCAGGCGCGCATGGCCTGTATCCAGATGCTCCGCGAGACCTCTCAGGGTGGCGAAGCGCGGCAGGAGCAGGGTATCCACCCCAGCCATTTCCCGCAATATGCGGCCGAATTCACCGGCTGCGTGAAGATTGGGCAGCAGCACGGTTACACCGCTCAGGTTGGGCAGGCGAGCGCGCTCCAGGGCAATGATTTCGCGTGCGGCGGCGCCGAGCAACGGATCCATGGCTGAGGCGTGAAGCGCCATGTTGCTCATTTCAGCATGCCTGACATGCCCACCGCCGCCGCGAGCAGCACCGCCACGCTGATTAATATTTTTAGCGCCAGCATCAAAGCTTCCCTTACTTGGTATTTTTAGTTAGCATAGCGTTTATACCTGTCCTTGACCACCGACAACAGACGCCATCCCAAACAGGCTTCAATCAAAATTCCCATTCATTTCAGAACGTTAAGAGGTAAGCCATGAGCGAACATATCCATTACATCAGCGACGACTCTTTCGAGCAGGAAGTTCTACAATCGCAGCTCCCCGTGCTGGTCGACTACTGGGCGGACTGGTGCGGACCCTGCAAGATGATCGCCCCCATTCTGGATGAAGTGGCGCAAGAATATGCCGGCAAGATCAAAATCACCAAGCTCAATATCGACGAAAACCAGGCCACGCCACCCAAGTTCGGCATTCGCGGCATCCCGACCCTGATGATTTTCAAGAACGGCAACGTGGAAGCCACCAAGGTGGGCGCGCTGTCTAAATCCCAGCTCACCGCTTTTATTGACAGCAACATCTAAAGCCGTTACGCTGCAAACCAATTATTCCTTTCGACTGGCAAGCGCCTAGCTTGCCAGCTCAGGTTTCACCAGTCTCTATCTTTCCCGCAAGTCATCCTACAAGCGCTCTATAGCCATGCATTTATCTGAATTAAAGCAACAACACGTGTCCGAACTGGTCGAGATGGCCATCGCCAACGAAATCGATGGCGCCAGCCGAATGCGCAAGCAGGATTTGATCTTCGCCCTGCTCAAGAATCAGGCGAAAAAGGGCGAGAGTATCTTCGGCGACGGTACGATGGAGGTGTTGCAGGACGGTTTCGGTTTTCTGCGCTCGCCCGATACCTCGTATCTGGCCGGGCCGGATGACATATACGTCAGCCCCTCGCAGATCCGCCGCTTCAACCTGCACACCGGCGACACCATTCAGGGCGAGATTCGCACCCCCAAGGAAGGCGAGCGCTATTTCGCACTGGTGAAGGTGGACAAGGTCAACGGCGAGCCGCCAGAGAATTCCAAGCACAAGATCCTGTTCGAGAACCTGACGCCGCTGTTTCCCACCCATCCGATGATCCTGGAGCGCGACATCAAGGCGGAAGAAAACATCACCGGCCGCGTCATCGACATGGTCGCGCCCATCGGCAAGGGCCAGCGCGGCCTGCTGGTGGCCAGCCCGAAGAGCGGCAAGACCGTGATGCTGCAGCATATCGCTCACTCCATCGCCGCCAACCATCCGGACGTCATCATGTTCGTGCTGCTCATCGACGAGCGTCCCGAGGAAGTGACCGAAATGACCCGCACCGTGCGCGGCGAAGTGGTCGCCTCCACCTTCGACGAGCCCGCCACGCGCCATGTTCAGGTCGCCGAAATGGTGCTGGAGAAAGCCAAGCGCCTGGTGGAGCACAAGAAGGACGTGGTCATCCTGCTCGACTCCATCACCCGCCTGGCGCGCGCTTACAATACCGTGGTGCCGGCTTCCGGAAAGGTATTGACCGGCGGCGTTGACGCAAACGCCCTGCAGCGCCCCAAGCGTTTCTTCGGCGCGGCGCGCAATATCGAGGAAGGTGGCAGCCTGACCATCATCGCCACCGCGCTCGTGGACACCGGCTCGCGCATGGACGACGTGATCTACGAGGAATTCAAGGGTACCGGCAACATGGAAATCCATCTTGACCGCAAGATGGCGGAAAAACGCCTTTACCCCGCGATCAACGTCAACCGCTCCGGCACCCGGCGCGAGGAATTGCTCATCAAACCCGACGTGCTGCAAAAAATCTGGGTGCTGCGCAAACTGCTGTACCCGATGGACGACCTGGAGGCGATGGAATTCCTGCTCGACAAAATCAAAGCCACCAAGAGCAACGCGGACTTCTTCGACTCCATGCGCAGAGGCTAAAGCCCTCAATACCGACCCGGCTCCTGCTTGACTGAATGGAGCTGGTTCAAATCCCAGCATCCGTGGGATATACAAAAACACAAATACACATTTTCCGCTGAACGCGGCTTGCCTCCGCGTGGCCTGCTGGACAGGGAAGCCGAAAATCTCATCGGCAACAAGGGATTTCTCCACATGCCGACGAGTGCACCGAAGTCCTTATGCGCCATGCGCAGTATTGAGCTGGCATGTTCAAGGTCGGCCATACAGCACTCTCCCTTCACGGTGCGCCCTTCCGACCACATGGTTTAGCGAGTTTTTCCAGTGATCGAATTCATCCCGGCGGTACAAGAGAATATCCTTGGAGACCGCCAGCCCCCTTAACGCCATATACAAGCGCGCAGCTTCCTTGCTGCGGCTGCGCTGGGGCGAGAATGGCTCCCTTTCCACCACCAGCAGATCCACGTCGGAATCAGGCTGCGCATCACCCCGCGCACGAGAACCGAAGAGGATGATGGTCTCCGGGGCAGCCTCGCGGACGATAGCTTCCACCATTTGGTGTAGAAGGATTCCGGTTGTAAAACACCTCGATGTACTCGAAACTCTCCGCCGTCATTTCAGCACGTGTATGGACTCTGATAGACATTGCGGCCCCTGCATGGGTGGCACACCGAAGTGGCACACCTGAGTGGAAAACCGTCGAGCCAAAATAAAAACGCCAATACTTTTAGGGTATTGGCGTTGAATTGGTGGAGGCGGCGGGAATCGAAGATATGCTTTTTCGATATTTTGCCTTTGTTCCAACCTGTTGATTCAAAAACAAATGCACGTAGGGTTGTTCGACACAACTTCCTTTAATTGTACACTTCTTCGGACACTGCGCAAGATGATATCTTTATGCCATTATCTGATTGTGGGACATGCACCGACAAACAGCATAAAAAAGTTCAGTCAGCGTGTTTTCGTGACGATGACAAAGACTTGAGGTTTTTTATCGCTTGTCAAAGCAAAGCTTCCAGTCCCTTGTGTTCTATAAGGTTAAGCAGCTTTAGCGACGGTCCGCTGGGATGCTTATCACCAATCTCCCACTTCTGAACGGTGGAGAGGCTTGTATTCAGAATTGCGGCAAAGACGGCTTGGCTGACATGCGCTTTCTCGCGCAGCAATTTGATCTTTTGCGCCGGCATATCTGCCACAGCAAGGTGGCATAACGCATCGAATTCGCTCATCCGGCGCTTGTTAATCAAGCCTGCATTGTGCAATCCGAGAGCAGTTTCATGCATCTCATCCAGAATACGACTTTTACGCATTGTCATTACACACCTCCACAATTTCGCTCGCTGACAAGGCGAGGGCCAGCTTTTGATCATCGAACGCCAGTAGTTCTCTCGCCACCTCCTGGAGCACCTTCAATTCATCTTTGTCGATATTGGCCCGTTCGTTTTTACCAAAGCCAAATAGAAAAAACCAACGATCCGCCATTTTTGTGGCGACAATAGTTCTTGCTCCACCTCGCTTGCCCTGACCAGGCAGTGCAACACGCTTCTTCACTACATTGCCACCTAGCCTGAATATTGCATAAGAAGGGCGAATAACAAAGTAAGCATTTGATACAATACGAGTTATCTAAAAACATATTCGTAAAAAATGACTACTTGTACTCGCCCTGCTGCCGATTTTACCCCAGAACAACTTCGATTTCCTCCCGCTGCGGGTTACACGGTTCGCGCCGACTTCGCCGGAGG
>JAUYFW010000007.1 GCA_030690835.1 Sulfurimicrobium sp.
GTTGACGCGCCCGGTGAGCAGTTTCTCCGGCGGCTGGCGCATGCGCCTCAACCTGGCCCGTGCGCTGATGCGCCGTGCCGACCTGCTGCTGCTGGACGAGCCGACCAACCATCTGGACCTCGAAGCGATCCTGTGGCTGGAGCAATATCTTGCGCGCTACCCCGGCAGCATCCTGCTGGTGTCGCATGACCGCGAATTCCTCAACGCCTGCGTCAACCGCATCGCCCATGTGCACGATCAGGTGATCGATAGCTATGCGGGCGACTACGACAGCTTCGAACGTACCCGCGCCGAGCGCGCCACGCAGCAGAATCAGGCCTTTGCGCAGCAGCAGGAGAAGATCGCCCACCTCGAGGATTTCATCCGCCGCTTCCGCGCCAAGGCCAGCAAGGCCAAGCAGGCGCAAAGCCGCGTCAAGGCGCTGGAACGGCTGGAACGCATCGCCCCGTCGCATGTCGATCATGGCCATTTCGAGCTGGAAATCGAAGCGCCGGAACGCAGCCCGGACACCCTGATCCGGCTGGAGAAAGCCAGTTGCGGCTATGGCGACCAGACGCTGCTCGCCAACATCAGCCTGATATTGCGCTCCGGCGCGCGCATCGCCCTGCTTGGCCCCAACGGCGCGGGCAAGTCCACCCTGATCAAGCTGCTGGTGGGCGAATTGCAGCCCAAGGACGGTAGCCGCGAAACCGCGCCGGATCTACGCATCGGCTATTTTGCCCAGCATCAGCTGGAGCACCTCGATGGCGCCGCGACGCCGCTCGAACACTTGATGCGCATCGCCCCCCAAGCCACGACCCAAGAGCTGCGCAACTTCATCGGCCGCTTCGGCCTCGCCGGCGAGGGCGAAGACCGCCCCGTGGCCACCTTCTCCGGCGGCGAGAAAAGTCGCCTCGCTCTCGCCCTGCTGGCGTGGCAAAAGCCGCATTTGCTGCTGCTGGACGAGCCCACCAACCACCTCGACCTGGACATGCGCGACGCGCTCACCCTGGCGCTGGAAGAATATGGCGGCGCGATGGTGCTGGTGTCCCACGACCGCAGCCTGATCCGCGCCACCGCCGACGAACTGTGGCTGGTGGCGGAAGG
>JAUYFW010000014.1 GCA_030690835.1 Sulfurimicrobium sp.
CACGCCATCAACCAGTTCCGCATCGACACGCCGGGCTGTGTGAAGCAGTGCATCATCCCCGACATCGTGCTGTTCGTGAATGGCATTCCGTTGGTGGTGGTGGAGGCGAAGATCGGCGACGCGACGACAGCCAACCCGATGCACGCCGCCTTCGAGCAACTGCTGCGCTATCGCAACGGACGCGCCGACACTGTCGCCGCCGGATTGCGCGAAGGCGAGTCGCGCCTGTTTCATACCAACCTGCTGCTGATCTGCACCTGCGGCGAGAAGGCCACCTACGGCAGCGTGACTTCGGGGTACGAGCATTTTTATGCCTGGAAGGACATCTGGCCGGAGAGCAACCGCGCCTATACGCCGCCGCTGGGCGTGGAACGCGAACAGGAACGGATGATACAGGGGCTGCTCGCGCCCGCGACGCTGCTGGACGTGCTGCGCACCTGCACGGTGTTCATGGACACGGATTCGGGCAAGCGGGTGAAGGTGGTGTGCCGCTACCAGCAATACCGTGCGGCCCATCGCATTGTGGAGCGCCTGCGCACGGGCAAAACCATGGAAGAACGTTCCGGCGTGGTGTGGCATACCCAAGGCTCGGGCAAATCGCTGACCATGGTGTTCGTGGCGCGCATGCTGCGCGCGTCGAGCGATCTGGCGGACTTCAAGATTCTGCTGGTCAATGATCGCGTGGACCTGGAAGACCAACTCGCCGCCACGGCCAAACTGATCGGCGGCAAGGTGAATGTGATCGAGAGCACGGCGCAATTGCGCGAGCATCTTGCCACCTCCGCTTCCGACATCAACATGGTGATGGTTCACAAGTTCATGGAGCGCGCCGAGACGCTGCCGCTGAAAGTGGCGGAAGCGCTGGCGAGTTACCGTGCGGCGCCATCCGGCCAGACCTTCGGCGTGGTGAATGCGTCCGACCGCATTCTGCTGATGATCGACGAGGCGCACCGCACGCAAAGCTCGGACTTCGGCGATAACATTTTCGAGGCTTTTCCCAATGCGACGCGCATTGCTTTCACCGGCACGCCACTCATCACCGAGCAGCACGGCAACCGGCGCACGGTGAAGCGTTTTGGCGAATACATCGATACCTACAAGCTGATGGACGCGGTGCACGACGGCGCGACCCTGCAAATCCTCTACGAAGGTCGCACGGCGGACACGGCGCTGAAAGACAAGCACGGCTTCGATACCCAATTCGAAGACCTGTTCAAGACGCGCAGTGAAGAAGAAATCCTCGCCATCAAGAAGAAGTACGGCGCGAGCGGCGATATCCTCGAAGCAGAGAAGCGTATCGAGGCCATTGCCCGCGACCTGGTGGCGCATTACATCGACAACATTCTGCCGGATGGCTTCAAGGCGCAAGTGGTGTGCCACTCCAAGCTGGCGGCAATCCGCTACCAGAAGTCGATCCGGGCGGCGCTGGCCGAACGCTTGGACAGCGAGCAACTCAAGCCGAAACCCGACACCGAACTGATCCGCCACATCGCTTTCTTGAAGGCGGCAGTGGTCGTTTCTTCCGACGCCACCAACGAGCTGGCGGTCATCACCGAGGCGCGCAAAGAAGCCAAGCGCTGGAACGCGGTGGAGAACTTCTGCAAGCCCTTCGACTTCGTCGACCCGGACAAGGACCTCACCGGCATCGCCTTCCTGATCGTGTGTGACATGCTGCTGACTGGCTTCGATGCACCGGTAGAGCAAGTGATGTACATCGACAAGCGGCTCAAGGAGCACAACCTGTTGCAGGCCATCGCGCGTGTGAACCGGGTGGCGAAGAACAAGCATCGCGGCTTTATCGTGGATTACATCGGCCTGGCGAACCACCTGACGCAGGCGCTGGCGATTTATGCGCAGGAAGACGCCCAGGACATCCAGCAGGGTTTGAAGAACCTGCTTACCGAGCTGCCGATCCTGGAAGAGCGCTATCAGCGCTTGTTGCAGCACTTCCGCGCTGCCGGGGTGGGCGAGATCGAAGCCTTCGTCAAGGACGAACTGCCCACGCCCGAGGCGGAAGTCGCCGTGGTGCATGCGGCGGTGGGCATTTTGAAGGACATCAAGCGGCGGGCGGATTTCGAGGTGTATCTGAAGAAGTTCCTGCAAAGCCTGAACCTGATCCTGCCCAATCAGGCCGGGCACCCATATCGCGGCGCGGCGCGGCGCTTCGGCTACCTGCTGCGCATGACCAAGGAACGCTACAAGGACGACTCGCTCGACATCGCGGACGCAGGCGAGAAGGTAAAGGCGCTGATCAACGAGCACCTCATCGACCTGGGGATCAACCCCAAGATTCCGCCCATCGAGCTGCTTGCGGATGACTTCATCTCCAACGTGCAGAAGCACGCCCAGGGCGACCCGGAGGCCAAGGCCAGCGAGATGGAACACGCCATACGCAAGCACTGCACGGTACACTTCGACGAAGACCCGGCTTTCTACAAGCGCCTGAGCGAGAAGCTGGAGAAGCTGATCCAGGAGCACCAGAACAACTGGCAGGCTCTGGCCGAGGGCTACGAGCAGATTCGGAACGAGGCGATGGAAGGCCGCACGGATGCCATCGAAGGCTTGAGCAGGGAGGCGACGACCTTCTACGACTACGTGGTGCAGCTTGCTTTCGCCGGCGACGCCGTGCCGCCCAATTCACATGCACCACTGAAAAAACTCATGGCGCGCATCGTGGATATTTTACAGAGCACCATCGACATCATCGATTTCTGGAAAAAACCCATTGAGGTAAAAAACCTGCGCGGCAATATCGACACGGAAATCCTGCTTGCCAACATCCCGCAGCTCAATGCAGCGCATGAACGCATCGCGGTGGAGATCGTCAAGCTGGCCGAGAAGCGGCACGAGGAACTGACGAAATGAGCACCACCCGGAACAAGGATATTACCTACGAAGTGATACGTAGCCGCCGCGCAACGGCGGATATCGTCATCGAGCGCGATGGCCGCGTGCTGGTCCGCGCCCCCGAGGCTATCCCCGACGAGCGGATCGAGGATTTGATCGAGTCCAAGCTGTACTGGATTTACAAGAACCTGGCCGAGTGGCGCGACCTCAACGCCACCCGCATGCTGCGCGAGTATCGCAATGGCGAGGGTTTTCTCTACCTGGGCCGCTCGTACCGCCTGCTGCTGGTCGCCGATCAGGAAGAGCCGCTGCTGCTGAAAAACGGACGCTTCTGCCTGCGACGCGATCTGGCGGAGCGGGGTGAAATCGAGGCGGCCAAGGCGGCCTTTCGTGACTACTACATCGCGCGTGGCACCGAGCGCATCCGCCAGCGCGTGGACTACTACGCGCCCAAGGTCGGGGTAACACCAGGCGACATCAACGTGCGCGAACTCGGCAATCGCTGGGCTTCATGCTCGCCAAACGGCAATCTAGCCTTTCACTGGAAGTGCATGATGGCCCCGCAAACCATCATCGACTACATCGTGGTGCACGAGCTTTGCCACTTCCACCACCTCGACCACACCGATGCTTTCTGGAATGAGGTGGACAAGGTGATGCCCGCCTTTGGCGAGCGAAAGGAGTGGCTGCGGACGCACGGTGCGGGGCTGGACGTTTAACGTAATACTCGCGCAGCGAGCCTAAATCTCCCTCTCCCGCAAGCGGGAGAGGGCCGGGGTGAGGGAAACGGGCATGGCGAGTTTCATCATCGGGGGTGGCAACATTGCCATGCCCGTTAGGCATACGTCTTCGCGAAGTCCGGCCATGGCGGCATTCCCGGTCATGGCGTAAAATGCTCGTTTTTTCCCAAGCCACCCATGACCATGGTCCGTACCCGTTTCGCTCCCAGCCCCACCGGCTACCTGCACCTCGGCGGCGCGCGCACCGCGCTGTTTTCCTGGGCCTTCGCCCGGCACCACAAGGGCACTTTCATACTGCGCGTCGAGGATACCGATCTGGAGCGCTCCACGCCGGAAAACACCCAGGTTATTCTGGACGCCATGGCGTGGCTGGGGCTGGACTACGACGAAGGGCCGTTCTACCAGATGGAGCGCATGGATCGCTACCGGGAAGTGCTCAAGCAGTTGATCGAGGAAGGCAAGGCTTACTACTGCTATGCCAGCAGGGAAGAGCTCGACGCCATGCGCGAGGAGCAGACCGCGCGCGGCGAGAAGCCCCGCTACGACAGGCGCTGGCGCGATTCAATGGCCACGCCGCCGGCCGGCGTTTCGCCCGTGGTGCGTTTCAAGACGCCGCTCGATGGCGCGGTGGTGATCGACGACCTGGTCAAGGGCCGCATCGTGGTCAACAACTGCGAACTGGACGACCTCATCATCGCCCGTTCGGACGGCACGCCCACTTATAACTTCTGCGTCGTGGTGGACGACTGGGACATGCAGATCACCCACGTCATTCGCGGCGACGACCACGTCAACAACACCCCGCGCCAGATCAACATCCTCAAGGCGCTCGGCGCGCCGCTGCCGCTGTATGGCCACGTACCCATGATCCTCGGCCACGATGGTGAAAAGCTTTCCAAACGCCACGGCGCGGTGAGCGTGATGCAGTACGAGGAAGACGGCTATCTGCCGGAAGCGCTGCTGAACTATCTGGCGCGCCTGGGCTGGGCCAGGGGGGACGAGGAAGTGTTCACCATGGCGCAGTTCGTGGAATGGTTCGACCTCGGCGGCATTTCCAAATCAGCCGCCCGATTCAACCCGGAAAAACTGCAATGGATCAACCAGCAATATCTCAAGCAGACCGACGGCGCGCGCCTGGCCGAACTGGCCAAGCCCTTCATGTTGCGCGATGGCTGTGACCCGAGCAACGGCCCCGATTTCGCGCAGGTGGCTGAACTACTCAGGGAAAGGGTCAATACGGTGGAAGAACTGGCCGATGCGGCCGTGTATTTCTACCGCCCTCTCGATCCGGAACCTCAGTTCCTGGAGCAACATGTCGGGCAGGACATCCTGCCGGTGATGGCGGAAATCGCGGCCAGCTTCGAAGCCATCGAATGGACGCGCGAGGCGATTCACGACGTGATGAAATCCACCGTCGCCGCGCATGGCCTCAAGTTTCCCAAGGTGGCCATGCCGCTACGCGTGCTGGTCACCGGCGAGCCGCAAACCCCTTCCGTCGACGCTGTGCTGGCGCTGATCGGCAAGGATGAGGTGGTGGCACGACTGCGCAATCAGTTGGCCAAACTCGCGGGCGGCTTCATCCCGGGGTAATGCTTGGCTCGTAGGGGCGAATTCATTCGCCCTTGCCCACCTCCAAGCACCTGTGGGCGAATGAATTCGCCCCTACTGCGAGTTGACGTTCAGCCGCGCTTCCTTTTCGTCAACTCATGCAGCAGCGGCAGAAAGATGATTTCCATCGCCAGCATGGCCTTGCCGGCCGGCAGGACGAGCGTGTTGGGGCGGGACATGAAGGAATCCTTGATCATGCGCTGCAGGTAGGCAAAGTCGACCCCCTTGGGGGAGCGGAAGCGGATCACCATGAAACTCTCGTCGAGATTCGGCACATCCCGGGCGATAAAGGGGTTGGAGGTATCCACCACCGGCACGCGCTGGAAGTTGATGTGGGTGCGCGAGAACTGCGGCGTGATGTGGTTCACGTAGTCGGGCATGCGTTCCATGATGGAGTGCATGATCGCTTCGCGCGAATAGCCGCGTTCGTCGGCGTCGCGATTGATTTTCTGTATCCATTCCAGGTTGACGATGGGGGTGACGCCGACGAGGAGATCGACGTGCCTGGCAATATCAATCTCGGGCGAGACGAAGCCGCCATGCAAACCCTGGTAAAATAGCAGATCGGAATCCTCCGGCAAACGCTCCCAGGGCGTGAAAGTGCCGCAGGCCTGGTGGCATTTCGCGGCATCGGCTTCGCAGTGAAGGTATTGCCGGTGCTCCCCCGTGCCACTTTCGCCGTATTCGCGGAACGTCGCTTCCAGCTTGTCCAGCAGATTGCCTTCCGGCCCGAAGTGGGTGAGCGTATTACCGCATTTTCCGGCTTGCTCGACCGCCGCCTTCATCTCTTCGCGGCTGTAGCGATGAAAACCATCCCCCTGGACCACGACAGGCTTGACCTTTTCGCGCCAGAACAGGTGCGTGAAGGCGGACATGACAGGCTCCGCGCCCGCCCCGGAAGAACCGGTGACAACGATGATCGGGTGTTTTTCAGACATTCAGGCCCCCACGGTGACGGCAGCCGCGACCAAGGAAAATAGTCCGTGCGGGCTGTCCATGGAGCATTTTTGCACGTTTGACCACCAACGGGCAAACAGGGTCGCAATTTTGCAATCTGAATGTGCTAGGAAACCCGGTCCGGAGGTTCCGCAACGCAATATGCAAGCGCGCCAAGGCAATATTGCTACAAAAATAAAGCTAATGATTTCTTCCGCAAAGCCGTAATATAAAAAAGTCGCTGAAACTCGCAAGTATTTAAAACATGGCAGATAGCCACACTCTCCTGATTGAAGTTACCCGCCTGCGCGTGGGGATGTATATCCATCTTGATTTGGGCTGGATGGACCATCCTTTTTCCCTGAACAGCTTCAAGATCAGCTCCCAGGAGCAAATCGACACCATCCGTTCACTGGGCCTTGAGCACATCCGCTATTCGCCGGACAAGAGCGAACCCGATCCGTCGACGCACCCGGCAGCGCCAGGCTCCGTCGAACCCTCCGCCGCGACTGCGGAGATGCCGGATATGGCGGCGAAAAACCAGCGCCGCGAACGCCTTGCCAGCCAGCGCGCAAGCCTGCAAATTTGCGAACGGCAATTCGCGCATGCGGCCCAGACCTACAAGCAGGTGATGGAATCCGTATACGCCCAGCCCGGCGTATCGCGCGAACAGTCCGAGACTCTGATCAGGGGCTTCGTGGGGGAGATTCTCGGGGAGCAGGATGCCTGCATCCGCCTGCTGTCTGAAAAAGCAGGCGAAAAATCCTCGCTGCACTCGGTCAACGTAACCATCATCTCCCTCCTGCTCGGCAAGGCCAGCGGCCTGGGCGAACAGGACTTGCTCGATCTCGGCATGGGCGCGCTGCTGCACGACATCGGCAAAATCGATCTGCCGGACCGGCTGCGCTGGAACGATGGGCACTTCATGGCGGCGGAGCGGCAGATTTACCAGGAGCATGTCGCCTACGGTGTCGATCTGGCACGCAAGATGAGCTTGTCGAACGGGGCGATCCTGGTGATCGGGCAACACCATGAGCACGCCGACGGCAGCGGCTACCCGCTGCACATTAGCGCCGAACGGATGTCGCTTCCCGCCAAGGTCATTTCGCTCGTCAACCATTACGACAACCTTTGCAACCCGTGCAATCCGGCGCTGGCGGTCACCCCGCATGAAGCGCTTGCATTCATGTTTGCCCAGAAAAAGAAGCTCTTCCACAGCGCCACCCTATCGCTGTTCGTGCGCATGATGGGCGTATATCCGCCCGGCTCGGTGGTTCAACTGACCGACGAACGTTTCGCCCTGGTGGTTTCGGTGAATTCGGCGCAACCGCTCAAGCCGAGCGTGGTGGTGCATGATCCCCATGTGCCGCCGGACGAGGCACTGGTCATCGACCTCGAAGACGAGCCGCAAGTGGGCATCCGCCGCAGCCTCAAACCGCTGCAACTGCCCAAGGCGGCACTTGACTACATCTCACCGCGCAAACGCATGTGCTATTTCTTCGAGCGCGCGCGCGAAACGGCAGCGGAGGGCGCCCGGTAATGGAGCAGTTCAACTGGCTGCCGCTCATCGAGGGCATGATAGAAGCGGTATGGCTGGTCGACCCGATCAACTTGCGCATCGTGGCCACGAACCGCTCCGCGGAATCCCTCCTCCGCGTCGCGCCCGGCTCTCTTGTCGGCACGCCGGTAATCGATCTGGCAGCCACGCCGGAAGACGTATTTTTCTGGGAAGACGTCGCTGCCGGGCTGGCCGAAAAGATTTTCTCGGAAACCCTGCTGCTGCGCCAGGATGGCACGAGCATCCAGGTCGAGCGGCGTGTCACCCGCGTCCAGTTCGGTCAGGAAGGCCCGCTCTATATCGTTGCCATACGCGACAAGTCGGAACAGCGCCGCGTGGAAAACGAGCTGGAACAGCTCATCGCCGAGTTGCGCGCCACCCTGGAATCCACTGCCGACGGGATTCTGGTGGCCAATATGGAAGGCGCGATCCGCGCTTACAATTATCGCTTTTCCGAGCTATGGGACTTGCCCGACGATTTGCTGACGCGGCGCGACGACCCTGCCGTTTACGCCTGGATGAAGCAGTGCATGCTCGACAGCGAGCACTATGCGGAACGCCTCGGCATCATCAGCCGCTCTCCCCTGCTCGAAGCGACCGATATTCTCGCGCTGCGCTCCGGGCGCGTGCTGGAGCGCGTCACCCTGCCGCAATACGCGCGCGGACGTCCGATAGGCCGCGTTTATTCCTATCGCGACATCACGCAGCGCCTGGCCGACGAGGCCCGTCTGCAACTGGCGTCCAAGGTCTTCGAAGCCAGCCTGGACGCGATTTTCGTCACCGACGCCGAATATCGCATCATCGCCGCCAACCCGAGTTGCGAACGCCTGACCGGCTATGCGCGGGAGGAAATACTGGGCCTCTTGCCGGAGGATTTCATTTACGACCTGGGCAACGAATCCTCCCCCGAGCAGATGAAGGCGCGGTTGAGCATGGAAGGCGTATGGCAAGGCGAGCTCTGGCACCGGCGCAAGGATGGCAATTCCTGCCCCTGCCTGGTTTCGATGGTGCGCGTGCCGGACGAAAGCGGCAACACGCTGCACACCATAGGCTTTTTCAAGGATCTGACCGAATCGCTCGCAGCCAAGCAAAGAATCGAGGAACTGGCCTATAGCGATACGCTCACCGGGCTGCCGAACCGCCTGATGCTGGCGGAGCGGATGGAACTTACGCTCGGTTACGCCAAGCGCAACGGCGAGTCGTTTGCCGTATTGTTCCTCGATCTGGATCATTTCAAGCAGATCAACGATTCGCTCGGCCATATGTTCGGCGACCGCGTACTGATCGAAGTGGCGGAGCGCCTGAAAAGCTGCCTGTGCCAGGCGGACATGGCCTCCCGCCTGGGCGGGGACGAGTTCGTCCTGTTGATCAGCCACGCCGATGCGCGCGGCGCCGAAATCACCGCCCGATGCGTGCTGGATGCGCTGACCAAGCCTTTTACACTGGACGATATCCACTTCACGGTCACTTGCAGCATCGGCATCGCCCTCTATCCGGACGACGGCATCACCATAGACGACCTGATCAAGAATTCCGACAGCGCGATGTACCACGTCAAGGAACGCGGCCGCTCGGATTTCCGTTTCTACCAGCGCCAGATGAACATCGGCCTGCTGTCGCGCATGAAACTCGATCACGCCATGCGCCAGGCGCTGGAACATGGCGATTTCAAGCTGCATTATCAGCCGCAGGTCGATCTCGGCAGCGGCCGCATCTTTGGCGCCGAGGCACTGATCCGCTGGCACGACAAGGAGTTGGGCCAGATTTCGCCGGCGCAGTTTATCCCCGTGGCCGAGGAAACCGGCGTGATTGTCGCGATCGGCAACTGGGTACTGACGCAGGCGGTGCAACAGGCGGCCCTGTGGCATGCACAGGGCAAACAACTGGTCATGGCCGTCAACGTCTCCGCGCTGCAGTTCCAGCAGGCGAATTTTGTCGCCAGCGTGGCGGAGGCATTGAACGCAGCCGCGCTGCCGCCCGGCCGGCTGGAACTGGAACTGACCGAATCGATCCTGGTGCGCGATGCCGACGATGCGCTCAAGCGTCTCGAAGCACTCGCCGAACTGGGGGTGAGACTGGCGATTGACGACTTCGGCACGGGCTATTCCAGCCTCAGTTACCTCAAGCGCTTTCCCATCCACAAGCTGAAAATCGACCGCTCCTTCATCTGCGGCCTGCCGGGCGACGACAGCGACGTGGCGATCGCCTTCGCCATCATCAACCTGGCCCAGGCACTCAAGTTACGGGTCATTGCCGAGGGCGTGGAAACCGAGGCGCAGCGAGCCTTCCTGACGTCCACCGGGTGCCAGGAATTCCAGGGATTCCTGTGTTCGCCGGCAGTGGATGCCGAGGCTTTCGAGCGGCTGCTCGCTGAGCAGGAACCGTAAGGAGCGAAGATGGTAGGGTGCGCCATGCGCACCAATCAGAGCAATATGGTGTGCATGGCGCACCCTACGTTCCATCCGCTTTGCGTTGACTGACCACTGGAACTTCAGCCGAAGAAGAAATAAGCCGCCGCCACGGCGGCTACAAAACCACCCAGATCCGCCAGCAATCCGCAGCTAACGGCGTGACGCACGCGCTGGATACCCACCGAACCGAAGTACACCGCCAGCACGTAGAAAGTGGTTTCGGTGCTGCCCTGGATGATGGAAGCCAGACGTCCGGCGAAGGAATCGGCGCCGGAAACCTTCATGGTCTCGATCATCATGGCGCGCGACCCGCTGCCGGAAAGCGGCTTCATCAACGCCGTGGGCAGGCCGTCGACGAAGCGCGTATCCAGGCCGAACCATTGCACCAGCCAACGCACGCCGCCCATCACCGCTTCCAGACCGCCGCTGGCGCGAAACACGCCGATCGCCACCAGCATCGCCACGAGGTAGGGAATGATGCCCACCGCGATGTGGAAGCCCTCCTTCGCGCCCTCGATGAATGCCTCGTAGGCATTGACCTTTTTCACCACGGCGCCGGCCAGAAAAGCAATCAGCAGGCCGAACAGCAGGAAGTTGCTGAGGAACGCGGACTGCGCCTGCATCGTCGCCGCATCGAGGCGCGCAAAGTAGGTCACCAGAGCCGCCACGACCGCCGTAATCCCGCCCAGATAGGCCAGCACCACGCGATCCAGCAAATTGATTTTTTGGAACGCGGCAACCGCCAGCAGCCCCACCAGGGTGGAGCAATAAGTCGCCAGCAAGATGGGGATGAACACGTCGGTCGGGTCGGCCGCGCCGAGCTGGGCGCGGTAGGTGAAGATGGTCACCGGCAGCAGGGTGACGGATGACGCATTGATCACCAGAAACAGGATTTGCGCATCGCTGGCGGTGTCGGGCGTGGGGTTGAGGGTCTGCAGCTCGCGCATCGCCTTGAGCCCCATGGGCGTGGCGGCGTTGTCC
This sequence comes from Sulfurimicrobium sp., assembly GCA_030690835.1. GTDB lineage: Bacteria > Pseudomonadota > Gammaproteobacteria > Burkholderiales > Sulfuricellaceae > Sulfurimicrobium. The sequence goes on from JAUYFW010000014.1 coordinate 11,082, forward strand.
AGCCCCAGCATGTTGGCCGCCATGTTCATGGTGATCGAGCCCAGCGCCGGATGATCGGGCGGCACATCCGGCATGAGGCGGCGGAACAATGGCACCAGCAGGCGCGTCAGCAGGGCCAGGAAGCCGGCCTTCTCGCCGATTTTCATCACCCCCAGCCATAGCGTCATGACGCCGGTCAGCCCCAGCGCGATCTCGAAACCGGTCTTGGCCGAATCGAAGGTCGCCTTCATCATCAGCGGGAACACCTCGGTCTGGCCGAACAGCACCAGCTTGCCCAGCCCGATGGCAAATGCGACGAGAAAAAAGCCGATCCAGATGGCGTTCAGCATGGCTGCGCCAAAGCGGCCAACTGCCGGTCATGCCAGCGCGCCAGCAAGCTTTGCGAGGCAACGGCGCCGCACAGGGCGAGGAACATGTCCCACTGGGTATCCCAGACATCGCCCTGGGTGGCGAGGAAGGCCACCGCCTCGTCACCGGAAGCCAGCGCCACCCACCACTCGACGAACTCGTAGCAGGCGCTGATCGCCAGGCACACGCTGCTCACCAGGAAGGACAGCCACTTGCCCGGCCGCAAGGGAGAACGCCGCAACAGGATTTCGCGCGCCACGATGGCGGGGACGAAGCCCTGCGCCACATGTCCGACGCGGTCGTAATGATTGCGGGAAAGCTCGAAGGCATCGCGCAGCCCGTTGAACAGCGGCATTTCGGCATAGGTGTAATGCCCGCCCACCATCAGGATGACAGCGTGAAGCGCCAGCAGCGCGTAAGCCAGGGAAGTCAGGGGAAAGCGGCGGAAAGTCAGAATCAGCAGCGGCAGCCCGACCAGTACCGGCGCCACTTCGAGAAACCAGGTAAACACATCTTTCGGCTGCCAGCCGGACCAGGCCAGTACCGCGAGCACAGCCCCTATCAGGGAATGCCGCAGCCAATTATCCCGCGTGAGAACTGCGCTCACCGCCACTCCTGCAACGAAAGGCCAATACCGATGCTGGTCTGGTTATGATTGTAGTTGATCAGCACATCGCCATGGCCCATATAACGGCTGATATCCGGGTTGTCATCATTTTCACTACTCTCGGGCATTGAGTCTTCGATAGGCGCGAATTTCAAAAAGTGTACTACTTAATCCCGGATTATCCATTGGAATGCCCGTGTATGTAGGAGCGCCGCCCCCGGCGCGAATGCGTCCGCAAAATCGCGGCGAGGGCGCCGCTCCTACAGCGGCGTTTTGGCGCTAATGGATAATCCGGGTTAATCCCAATACTGTTTAGATAATCCATTTCTTGCCGTTATACAAGCCATGTTACCAGTGAAGAACATGACATGGCGAGGATCAAGAACGAACTGCCGGGTGGAGCGCGACTGGCGGATTACCTGACGGTGGGGTATCTGGCAATGAATTGCCCGCTGGACAGGGTTAGGGCAGCCCTGACGGCGAATGCTGCCCAGAGCAA
>JAUYFW010000016.1 GCA_030690835.1 Sulfurimicrobium sp.
CGCACCGCGATCGACCACGCCAGCGAGAAGCTCGATGGCGTGGTGCGCGAGGGCATTGCGCAGGCGAGTGGTGAAATGCGCGAGGTGGTGCTGGGCGCGAGCCGGGAGGTGGATGCCAAGCTCGACAAGATTTCCGCCGAACTGCACAGTCAGCGCCAGTTCACCAAATCGGACGTGAAGGAGATGGTGGATTATGCGGCGGAGCGGCTGGGGGCCGCCATGGACGAGCGAACCCGGGTGATGAGGACGGAAATCACCGCCCTGATTCAGGAAAAGGTCGAGTACCTCAAGCATGAGGTGGATATGTTTTTCATCCAGCGCCAGCAGGATCTCGCGCGCGAGCGGCGCCGCCTGATTGCCAACGTGCTGATCGCGGTGACGGCCTCGCTGGCGATGGGCATCCTGTCCCTGATGTTTCACCGCGTCGGTCAAGGCAACCTCGACATGCTGGGGATCTTCCGTATCGTGTTCGCCTCGCTCGGTGGCGGCTATCTGGTTTATCTGCTGGTCAACATGGTCATCAAATACCGCCGCATGTCCGAGCACCGCAAGGATTTCGTCTTCCTGACCATGAAATACTGGGGCATCTTGCGGCCGGAAAGCCTGTTCAGCCATGTGGCGCTGGTGGTGTTTCTGCTCGCCCTGGGCGCGCTGCTGTTTTTCCCGGAATACATCGGGCGCTGGCTGGGCAGCGAGACGTTGCTGCGCTGGGCGGCGCAAATCCGGGGCTAGGAGCCTTGCCGGACCTGAAGGAGATGGGCTACAAATTTACCGGTCCGGTGCCTGTTCTGCCGCTAAAAGCATGTCATAATTTCCCGCGTATTTACCCTTCAGCAATACACGACTTTTGCGGAGACACCCATGAAGTTGCTGCACTTTGCCAGACGCGGTTTTGGACTGATACCCCTTCTTTTCCTGATTGGCGTGATCTCGGCAGCAGTCGGGCTGGCGGTGAAGCAGCCGTGGAATAGCGAGGCGCTGGCCGATGCGGAGGGCGACTTTGCGCTGGTGGATGTGGCGAATCGGGATCTCGATGGTTCGCCCGCATTGGCCGCTACTTTTTCCTTGCCGCTGGATGCCAAACAATCCCATGACGAATTCCTGCAGGTTTTCGAAATGCCTGCCCGACTGAGCGAAAAGAAGCCGCGCAGCGAAGAAAATGAGGATGACAGCGATACACAGGAGAGCAACCCTCAGGATGCCGGTGCCGCGGTGAGCACCGATGCGGAAGATGTGGAAGTCAAGGACGGCAAGCTGGTCAAGGGTTCCTGGGTGGTGGGGGAGAACCCGCGCCTCCTGTACTTCCCGCATATCAAGCCGCAAACGCGCTATGTGATCAAGGTCAGCGCCGGCCTGCCCGCGCTTGGCGGCAAAAAACTGGCTGCGGATGCGCGTTATTCGGTGCGTACTGCCGCAGTGTCCCCCGCCTTTTATTTTGCCAGCCGGGGCATGGTGCTGCCGGCCAAACAGAATGGCGGACTGCCGGTGGTGACGGTGAACGTGCCCGAGGTGGACGTGCAGTTCCTGCGCGTCAAACTGGATCAGTTGCCGCGTTTTCTCGACAAGGTCATCAGCGGCCCGCGTCCGGCCCCGCGCCAGCATGACGAGAACGACGAAGGCGAGTATGAGGAACACGACTGGCGCGCAACCGACCTCAAGGGGGCGGTCAACAACTGGTCTCTGGATACCTTGCACAAGCTGACCGACAGCGTGTATGTCGGCCGCTTCGTCACCGAGCAGAAAGTCAACAAGCGCAATGTGACTTTCCTGCCGGTTGAAGATATCAAGGAACTGCGCGAGCCGGGCATCTATATTGCAGTGATGAGCCAGCCCAACCGTTTCCGTTACGACTATCAGGTGAGCTACTTTTATGTCAGCGACCTGGGGCTGAGCACGCGAGTGTTTGCCAGGGGAGCCGATGCCTATGTGAGCTCACTCACCAGCGGCAAAGCCATTTCCGGTGTGGAAGTAAGCTGGCTGGATGAAAACGCCAAGGTGCTGGCGCGCGCCGAAACCGACGGCGAAGGCCATGCCGTGTTTGCCGAACGGCCTGCCAATGCACGGGTGATGGTGGCGAAAAAGGGGGCGGAATTGTCGCTCATCGCGCTCAAGGAGCCCGCGCTCGATCTGTCCGAATATGACATCAGCGGCGCGCCGGGCAAACCGGTCAGCCTGTTTGCCTACTCCGGGCGCAATATTTATCGTCCCGGCGAGGTGTTCGACCTCTCCATCCTGGCGCGGGATGCGGATGGCCGCCCCGTCCCCGCACAGCCGGTGCAGGCCATCCTCAAACGGCCGGACGGCAAGAGCCAGTTCACCGCAAGCTGGCAGCCAGAGCAGAAATTTGGCGGTTATTACCGTCGCGCCATCGAGATTCCGGGCGATGCGCCCACCGGATTCTGGACGCTGGAACTGCGCGTGGATCCGGCGGACAAGCGGGCAACAACGAGTTTCCGTTTCGCTGTGGAAGAATTCATGCCGGAACGCATGAAGCTGGATATGACTTCGTCCCAGAAAACGCTGGCCGGGTCGCAGCCCTTCAAAATCGCAGTCCAGGGGGATTATCTGTATGGCGCGCCGGCCGCCGGCAACCGCCTGCTGGGCGTGGTGCAGTTCGAGCGCAACAAGAATCCTCTGGCGCAGAAATTGCCCGGATTCGAGTTTGGTGATAGCAACGAAGATAGCGAGAAGAAGCGCGCCGAGCTGGAGGAAAGATCGCTTGATGACGAAGGTCATGCGGCCATCGATATTGACCTGGAACCCGCCAGCGACAAGCGTTCGCCTTATACCGTGCGCGCCACCCTGAGCTTGCTGGAAAGCGGCGGGCGGCCGGTCATTCGCAACATCGAACGCACCCTGTGGCCCGCGCCGGTGCTGGTCGGTATCCGCCCGTTGTTTGTCGGGGACTATGCGCGGGAAGGCAGCATGGCGCAGTTCGAGGTGGTGCGCAGCGATGCCGAAGCCCGGCTGTTTGGCGCCCATGCGCTGCCGGTGCGCCTGTTCCGCGAAAACCGTGATTATTACTGGCGCTTTGACGATCAGCGCGGCTGGCATTCCGGCTTTGCGGAAAGCGACGAACTGGTTGGTACATTCAATGTCAATGTCCCCGCCGGGGCGCGCGGCAAGCTGGGTGTGCCGGTCAAGTATGGTCGCTACCGGGTGGAAATCACCGACCCGGAAACCCGGCAAACCCTGAAATACCGCTTTTATGCGGGATGGAGCGCGCGTGCGGACGAAACCCAGGGTGTACGCCCGGACAGAGTGGCGCTGAAACTGGACAAGCCTGCCTACAAGGAGGGGGAAACTGCCCGTCTGACCCTGACACCGCCGCACGCCGGTGAGGCCCTGATCACGGTGGAAGCAGATAAAACCTTGTGGGTGCAGCGTGTTTCGGTGCCACTCGACGGCAAAACGGTGGACATTCCGCTCAGCAAGGAATGGAAACGTCATGATCTGTATATTTCAGTCGTGGTGTTCCGCCCCGGCAGCGAAGGCGAGAAGGTGACGCCAGCACGTGCGCTGGGCCTGACGCATTTACCGCTGGAACGCAGCGACCGCAAGCTGGGGCTGACCCTGGATGCGCCCAGGAAAATGTTGCCTTCCAGTCGTCTCAAGGTGCGGGTGAAAGTGCCGGAAGCCAAGGGGCAGCAAGCCGTGGTCACGCTGTCGGCGGTGGATGTGGGCATTCTGAATATCACCCGTTTTGCCACGCCGGACCCGTTTGCGCATTTCTTCGGCAAGTTGCGTTATGGCGCTGATATTTACGATGTGTATGGTCGGCTGATCGAAAAGCTGGGCGGGCAGAAAGGCAAGCTCAAATTCGGTGGCGACGCTAATGCGCCCAAGGCTACGCGCAGCCTGCCGGAAAAAGTGCGCCTGGTGGATCTGTTCTCCGGTCCCGTGGCGTTAAACGCGCAGGGCGAGGCGGAGATCGCGCTGGATGTGCCCGACTTCAACGGCACGCTGCGGCTCATGGCAGTGGTGGCAACCCCGGATCGTTTCGCCAGCGCCGAGCGCGAGATTCTGGTTGCCGCGCCACTGGTGGCCGAACTGCTGACGCCGCGTTTCCTGACCATAGGCGATCAGGCGGTAGTCGCGCTGGATCTGCATAACCTCTCCGGCACAGCGCAGAAACTGAAAGTGGCGCTGCTGAATCAAGCCGGACTCAAAATCCACAACGCCGAGCGCGAGCTCAGCCTCAAGGATCAGCAGAAACAGACCCTGCGCTTCAATGTGGAATCCGGTAGCGCATTTGGCCTGAGCGAAGTCAGGCTCGCCGTGACGGGGCAGGACGGACTCAAACTGGAGCGTGGTTTCGGCTTGCAAGTTCAGGCCGCGACACCGAACCAGCAAATCGTGCGCCGCTATACCGTGAATCCGGGGGAGAGCCTGGAACTCAAGGATGCCGAGCTATCCGGCTTGATAAAGAGCAGCGTGCAGGCGCATTTGCAGATTTCAGACAAGGCGCCGATTGATGTGCGCTCGGCCATCAGCGGCTTGCTCACCTATCCTTACGGTTGTGCCGAACAGACCACCAGCACGGCGTATCCGCATGTGTTCGTGGACGAGGAGGGCGCTCGTCAGTTCGGCCTCAAACCCTATACCCAGGCGCAACGCGCGGACATGCTGGAGAAAGCCATTGCCCGTCTGGGGGCGATGCAGGCGCCGAATGGCGGCTTCAGCCTGTGGGGCAATGTGGCCGAATACCAGTACTGGCTCTCGGCCTATATCGGCAACTTTATGCTGGATGCGCGCGATCAGGGATTCAAGGTGCCGGATAACATGCACAAGAATGCCAGCGATTTCCTGCTCAAATATCTGCAGGAAGGCGTGGCCGGTTTGCCGAGCAGCAAGGTGAGCTACAACGAAAACGGCTGGCAGGACTACCGTTACGGCGGCAGCGGCCGCTTTAGCGTGTTGGCCTATGGTGCTTATGTGCTGGCGCGTGAGTCCAAAGCGCCGCTTTCCACCTTGCGCCAGATGCATGAACTGCGCGCACAGGCCCATTCCGGGCTGGCGTTGGTCCATCTGGGGCTGGCGCTGAAGCTCATGGGTGACGAGAAGCGCGCCATGGAAACGCTCGCCGAAGGCGTCAAGAAATCGCGTGACACCGGCTACTGGTGGGGCGACTACGGCAGCCCGATGCGTGATGCTGCATTGTCCTACGTGTTGCTCGAACGCCACAAAATCAAGCTCGATGGTATGGGCAATCTGATTGCGCTGGCGGCGGACGAACTGGATAAAAACCGTTATACCAGCACGCAGGAGAAACTGGCCCTGTTCCTGCTCGGACGCAATTTCGTCCAGGTCAAGGAAGGTCAAGCCTGGAGCGCGGAAATGTCGGTGCGCGACAAGTCTGAAACCCTGAGTGAAAAAGGGTCGCGTATCGTGGCCCTGAATGTATCCGATCTCGGCAGCGGTCTGCGTATCAAAAACACCTACAAGGAGAAGCTGTATCTGCAGCTCAGCCTGTCCGGCCACCCCGCCAAAATGCCTGCCGCGCGGGATGACATGATTGCCCTCAAGCGCGATTTGTTTGATGCCGGGGGCAAGCCCATCACCAGCCGCAGTCTGCGCGTGGGGGAAACCGTGTTGGTGCGGCTGAGCGTGAACCCGCGACGGCATATCACCAACGGAATAGTGGTGGACCGGATTCCGGCCGGGCTGGAAATCGAAAACCTCAACATCGTCCAGGGTGAGGGACTGGGCGCGGTGAATATCGAAAACATCAACCCGGCACAAGCCATGCGGGACCCGCGTATTCAGCATGTTGAATACCGCGACGATCGCTTTGTGGTGGCTGCACGCATGCATGACAAACTGACCCTGTTCTATCGGGCGCGTGTGGTGACGCCGGGGAACTTCGTTTTCCCGCCCCTCTACGCCGAGGACATGTACCGCCCCGATGTGTACGGCCTGGCGCTCGGGGAGGGCAGCCTGCGCGTGAGTGACGGGAAGGAATGAACCTTAAAAACTCATTTGGCCACAGAGAACACAGAGTTCACAGAGAGAAACAATGGTTTATCGTGAATATGAGCATCACCCACCGGGTGAACCTGATGACAATGCGAAACCCGCGTCATCTCTGTGTCCTCTGTGATCTCTGTGGCTTGAACTGCGGTTTTTAGGATGAATGTTGCCCGGGCGCTGAAGCCATTTTTTGCCCACAGGCGCTGGCTGGTTTTGTTACTGGTCATTGCTCTGGCGCTGCTCTTGCTCGACCGCTTGTTCCCGCCCCCCGTGCCGGGGCGCAATGCGCCCCATGCCGTGCTGATCGTTGCACGTGATGGCACGCCCTTGCGTGCTTTCCCGGATCGGGATCATGTCTGGCGTCATCCGGTCACATTGGCGGAAGTTTCGCCGCGTTACATCGAAGCCCTGATCCGGTACGAAGATCGCGCCTTCCGCTGGCATCCGGGGGTCAATCCCATCGCCTTGTTGCGTGCCGGCTGGCAGTGGTGGCGGCATGGCCGGGTCGTGTCCGGCGGCTCCACGCTGACCATGCAGGTGGCGCGCATACTCGAACCGGTGCCCCGCAATCTGGCGGGCAAGCTCAAGCAGATCGTGCGCGCCCTGCAACTGGAATGGCGTTATTCCAAGGATGAAATCCTGGCCCTGTATCTCAACTACGCTCCCATGGGCGGGGTACTGGAAGGGGTGGAGGCGGCGAGCCGGGCTTATCTGGGCAAGCCCGCGCGGCGACTGAGCGAGGCGGATGCGGCATTGCTGACCGTATTGCCGCAAGCGCCTTCCTGGTATCGGCCCGACCGCCATCCCGAGCGCGCCCGCGCGGCGCGCGACAAGGTATTGCAACGCATGGACGGCATCTGGCCGGAAGCCGCTTTGCGCGATGCCCGGCAGGAGCCCGTGGTCGCCCGGACCTTGCGCGATCCGCTGCTTGCCCCCCTGCTGGCGGAACGTCTGCGCAAGGAGGCGCAAGGCCGGCAGCGAATCGATACCACGCTCGATGCGCAAGCGCAGCAGAACGTCGAACTCCTGCTTGCCAGCCGGTTGAATGCCTTGCCGCCGCGCGTTTCCATGGCTGCGCTGGTGGTCGATAACGCCACGCTGGAGGTGCGTGCCTATGCGGGATCAGCCGATTTCTCGGATAAGCAGCGTTTTTCCCATGTCGATATGGTGCGCGCCTCACGTTCGCCCGGTTCCACGCTCAAACCGTTTTTGTATGGCCTGGCGATGGATGAAGGACTGATTCATTCGGAGTCCTTGCTGGCGGATGTGCCGCAGTCTTTCTCCGGCTATCAGCCGGGCAATTTCCAGCAGTCGTTTCATGGCCCGGTCAGCGTGTCCGAGGCGCTCACCCTGTCCCTTAACGTGCCTGCCGTGGAGGTGCTGGAACGGCTTGACCCGGTCCGCTTTGTCGCCCTGTTGCGGCGCGGTGGTCTGAAACTCGACTTTCCCCAAGGCGCCACACCCAATTTATCCGTGATTCTGGGCGGCGCGGGCACTTCGCTGGAACAACTGGTTGGCGCTTATAGCGCACTGGGACGGCAGGGGGTAGCGGGTAAGCCGCGTTTCACCCCGGACAGCGCGCTTGACGAGCAGCGCATGATGTCGGCCGGCGCGGCCTTTATCATCCGCGATGTGCTGGAATCGGGTGGGCCCTCCGGGCGGGCAGTGGGTAGCGGGGCCGGGATCAGCCGTGGTATTGCCTGGAAAACCGGTACCAGTTTCGGGTTTCGCGATGCCTGGTCGGTGGGCGTGTCGGACTTGTACACGGTTGGCGTCTGGGTCGGGCGGCCGGATGGTACGCCCAACCCCGGCTTTTTCGGCGCCAACATCGCGGCGCCCTTGCTGGTCGAGATTTTCGACGCCCTCGGCCCGCAACCACGCACCAGTCGTGTACCCCCATCCAGTGTCCGGCAGGCAAAAATATGCTGGCCGCAGGGCGCCCTGCAACAGGCCGGTGCTGAGGCCTTGTGCCACCAGCAGCGCACCGCCTGGCTATTGAATGATACCGCGCCGCCCACTTTCCCGGATCGTCTCCGCTCGGGGTCAGTACGCCTGTCCTATGAGGTGGATGAGGCCAGCGGTTTACGCGTGGCGGCGGACTGCCGTGACGGCGCGCACCGAACCGTTGAAAACGCGCGCTGGCCCACGGTGCTGGAACCCTGGCTGGATAACGAAGCCCGCAAAATGGCACGACTTCCGGCTTGGCTCCCGTCGTGTCAAGCTCATGCCGCTCCGTCGAACGGGCTGAAAATCAATGGCATCAGCGAAGGTGAACACATCCATCGCTCGCGCCCGGACATCCCTCCCGTGCTCAAACTGGAAGCAAGAGGGGCGGAGGGCGAGGTGTACTGGTTGATCAATGGCCGGATGCTTGCACGTCAGAGCGGGAATAAACCGCTCTACCACCGGCCGGAAAATCCCGGTCGCCTGACCATCACGGCCATGGACGAGTTCGGGCATTTCGACAGGGTGAATGTGAGCGTGCGTTAAGGAAGCGCTTGACTCATCAGGCCGGGCAGGCCTCTAGCTGTGCCAGATCCCATCTCGGCTTGATGGGGAAGTTCATGGTGCGGCGCCCTTCGGGGCGCAGCCGCATCGCGCCCGCAAAGGCGATCATGGCGCCGTTGTCGGTGCAGAATTCCAGCTTGGGGTAAAATACCTTGAAATTCTTTTTGCCGGCGGCATGCGAAAGGCCTTCGCGCAGTTGCCGGTTGGCACCCACCCCACCCGCCACGACCAGACGCGACAAGCCGGTTTGTTTGAGCGCTGCGACGGATTTCTTGGTCAGCACTTCCACTATCGCATCCTGAAAAGCCAGGCAGATGTCGGCCCGGGTTTGTTCGTCCTGCTGATTCTGATTTGCCAGCGTCAGCACGGCGGTCTTGAGGCCGCTGAAGCTGAAATTCAGGTCGCCGCTGTTGAGCATCGGGCGCGGCAGCTTGAAGCGTCCCGGCGTGCCTTGCAGTGCCAGCTTCGAAAGCGCCGGCCCGCCCGGGTAGCCCAGGCCGAGCAGTTTTGCCGTCTTGTCGAAAGCTTCGCCGGCGGCGTCGTCCAGCGTGTCGCCCAGGGTGGCGTACTGGCCGATGCCGGTCACTTCCATCAACTGGGAGTGGCCGCCCGATACCAGCAGGGCGACGAAAGGAAAGGCGGGCGGATTTTCTTCCAGCAGTGGCGCCAGCAGGTGTCCTTCGAGATGATGCACGCCCACGGTCGGCAGCTTGAGGGCGAAAGCCAGCGCGGCAGCGACGCTGGCGCCCACCAGCAGCGCCCCGGCCAGACCCGGCCCCTCGGTGTAGGCGATGCCCTCGATGTCCTGCAGGGTACAGCCCGCCTCATGCAGCACCTGGCGGGTGAGCGGCAGCACGCGGCGGATGTGGTCGCGCGAGGCTAGTTCCGGTACCACGCCGCCATATTCGGCGTGCATCGCCACCTGGGAATGCAGGGCGTGGGCGAGCAGGCCGCGCTCGGTGTGGTAGAGCGCAACGCCGGTTTCGTCGCAGGAGGATTCGATGCCGAGGACTAGCATGGTTGTTCCAGAATTTTGAGCGTGCCGGCCACGAGAAAGTCAATTTCTTCGTGGCTGATGACGTAGGGTGGCATGAAATACACGGTATTGCCCATCGGGCGCAGCAGCAGTTCGTGTTGCAGCGCCAGATGGTAGAAGGCGCGTGAGAAATGAGGTTTGTCGCTTGCGACCTCGAATGCCCAGATCATGCCGGTGTGGCGGAAGTTCTTGACCCTGGGGTGCTCGCGCAATGGCTGTGCCACCTGGGTCAAGTATTCGCCCTTGGCGCGATTGGCCTCGATCACCCGGTCCTGTTCGAAGATGTCCAGCGTTGCCAGCGCGGCGCGGCAGGCCAGCGCATTGCCGGTGTAGGAGTGGGAATGCAAAAAACCTTTTGCCGTCTCGTCGTGGTAAAAAGCCTGAAAAACATCGTCCGTCGTCAGCACGGCCGAAAGCGGCAGGTAGCCGCCGCTGATGCCTTTCGACAGGCACATGAAATCGGGCCGGATGCCGCCCTGCTCGCAGGCGAACATCGTCCCGGTTCGGCCAAACCCCACCGCGATTTCGTCGGCGATCAGGTGGACCTTGAACTCGTCGCAGATTGCCCGCGCCTGGCACAGGTATTCGGCATCGTACATGCCCATGCCGGCCGCGCCCTGCACCAGCGGTTCGATGATAAAAGCTGCGGTTTCGGCGTGATGCTGTTCCAGGTAAGCGCGCAGGTGCCCGGCGCAGCGCACGGCAAACGCCTGGGGCGATTCCCCCGCTTCGGCATGGCGCCAGTCTGGCGTTGGCACTTGCGTGCTTTGCCGCAGCAGAGGCGCATAAGTATCCTTGAACAGCGCCACGTCGGTGACCGATAGCGCGCCGATGGTTTCGCCGTGGTAGCTGTTCCGCAAGCTGATGAAGCGGGTTTTCTGCGGCAGGCCGCTGTTGCGCCAGTAGTGGAAGCTCATCTTCAGGGCAATCTCGGTCGCCGAAGCGCCATCCGAGCCGTAGAAGCAGTGCCCCAGGCCGGTGAGAGCCGAAAGTCGCTCGGAAAGCTCGATCACCGGCTGATGCGTGAAGCCGGCCAGCATCACATGCTCCAGCCGGTCCAGTTGATCCTTTAGCGCCGCGTTGATGCGCGGGTTGCAATGCCCGAACAGGTTGACCCACCACGAGCTGATGGCATCCAGATAGCGCTTGCCTTCGAAATCGTATAGCCACATGCCCTCGCCCCGGGCGATGGGGATGAGCGGCAGCGTTTCGAAGTGTTTCATCTGGCTGCAGGGGTGCCAGACCGAATGCAGGCTGCGTTGCAGGTAATCCGTATTTTTCATATCTTCAAGTTCTGTCATTGCGAGCCTGTAGGGGCGGTTTTAACCGCCTTTGGCGAATGAATTCGCCCCTACAATCTCGCGTGGATGATGCGATCCGAGTAATGCTCAGAGACCCGCTCCAATAGGCGTTCTACAGTTGATATGCTTGGGGATAAAACAAATACGCCACTCTTCAGGCATATGCCTTGTATATCGTTTATCCATGCGGGTTCCGGCCTCGCTGTCTCAAACCCCCTCAGTCCCCCTTGTCAGAGGGAAGCGGGCGGGCTCCTCCCCTGACAAGGGGAGGCTGGGAGGGGTTTGCCTTTTCGTTCAATAAAAACAGGATTGTAATCACAAGCATGCCGCTTACTGTAGCAGTGCCATATAAGCCGGGCGCTTGTTTGCCATGACCTTGAAGCTTTGCAGCAAATGGGCGAATTCCTTATCCGTGATGCCGTAAAGCCGGGCGACCAGTTTGTCGTTTTGTGCGCGCAGGATGTCTTGCGCCTTGGCGGTTTGCGGCAGGTCCTGGTGCTGCACGTCAAACAGCGGGGCGAGTTCGGCGAAATCATCCCAGTTGGCGGCCAGGCTCAGCAGGAGGGAGTTTTTTGCGAGCTGGGCATAGTCGGGGTTGGCGCGAATCTCATCGTCGGTCGGTTGCGGTATGGGCAGGCGGTAGAGGTAGGTTTTGTTGGCGTGAATCTGGATCATGAAGCGCGCGATCCAGTCCACCGGCAAGCTGTTGAACCACGCCAGCGCAAACAGCAGGCGCAGCGGCGAAACCGTTTGCGTCGTGACGCCGCCAGCGGTGCCAAGCACATAAGTTTTGGGAATGCTGATGTTGATGGTGTTGCCCACGCCACCGTTCTTGGGCAGCAGCCCAAAAATCAAGGTGCGTTCATCGGTGTCGCGGGCAATGTCGCGAAACCCCAAGCGTACAAACTCGCGGTCGTAGCGGATCGCCGTCATATGCTTGGCCGCCTCGGCCTTGGGGATGCCCAAATCCTGCGCCATGCGGTGCAGTTCCTTGCTGTGCAGGCGTGCGTCAAAGGCGGCGGCGTCGAGCCAGTACTGTGGTTCATCCAACACATGGCTGTATTGCCAGATCATCTTGCCTTCAAACAGCGGCAGCAGGTCCGGCGCTGCTTTTTCAATGAACAGGTCCTTGTCGTTGGTCATGTCCAGTTCGCGCCGAAAATCCAGCCACTGAGGCGAAAGCGCGGCATACGCGGCGTAGCACTTTTGCAGAATCGGCAAGTCGATGCTGTCGCGTAGTTCCATCAGTGCCCATTGGTTTGGCGACAGGGCTTTGAGCGTTTCCAGCGGATAAGGGACATGGCGCGCCGGGTCGTTCAGTTCGGCGGGGTCGGTCAGATAGAAGGCGGTGTCGATGACATCATGCTGTAAATCCTCTGAAGAGTGAATGGTGGCAGCGGAAGGAGCGCGGTTGACGATTTGCATAAGGGCGAATTTGTAGCGCGAATCCACGTCCGGGAAGAGACCGTTGCGGTTTTCAAAGCTGTAGAAAAACGGCATGTGGCAGTGGGTGAAGATGTGCCGACGCAAGGCCACGGAGCCTTCTTCGAACAGCAGCGCGCTGGGCAGCACGTAATTGAGGCTGCCGCCGTCGCTCAGCAGGCCCAGGTTGCGCTCGACGAAGAAGCGGAACAGATTGCCGTCGCCTGCGCCCTTGTTGAGCGGGAAGGCGTCCTTGTAGTAGCCGTTGGCGACTTCCATGTCGTGCTGGGTGGCCTGGTAGGCGGCGGCAATATGCTCGCTCTCCAGCAACCTTTTCTGCACGGCGGCTTTCTCGGTGTTTTTCAGGCTGCGGTAGTTGCTGTGGTACTGCGGAAAAAAGTCGGTGTCGGAAAACTTGGTCTTGTCCCATGGCGGGTTGCCGACGATGATGTCAAAACCTTTTCTCTCTCGCGCAAAGGCTTCGGGAAAGGCGACTTCATAATGGAAAAAATGGTAGCGCCGCGCGTAGGCTTCCACTTGCTTGAGCGCGGCGCTTTTGCTTTTGGCATCATCAAACAACTGGGCGATGAGGTCCGGTGTTTTATCGAGTGCCTGGCAGGCTTTGGCGTCGCCCTCCGCAGCCAAGGCGCGGCGGGTGCAGATGAAACTCAGCGCCCGCGAGAGCAGATTGAGCTTGGGGGCAATGGTGTTTTTCCACAGCGCCTTGGATTGTTCTACCTCTGCCGCCGTGGTGTCGCGCATGGCATCGAGTTCCTGCATCACGCTGCGCAGATCGTCAAAGCGGTCGCTCAGGTTTTCGACAAACAAATCGTTTTGCTTGACCTCGGTAGCGTTGTAATCGATGAAGTCCTGCACGCTGGCGCCCATCAAGGCATTGCCGTGCTGGACGTGGTGCTCGATGAACGACAGCGGTGTGCCGAAGATGAAGCTATCCATCCACAAGGACAGGCGCGCCAACTCCACGGCAAAGGGGTTCAGGTCCACGCCGAAAATGCAGCGTTTGAGCAGGGCGCGCTTGAGTATTTGCGCGTCTTCCGGCTCGTAGCCAAGACCTAGCAAAGCGATTTGTTCGCTGATTTTGGCGCTTTCGTCCGCCACCAGTTGCTGCAAGCCGGCGTCCTGCTCCAGTCGCGCCAGCGCCAGGTCGGTGAGGTAGCCCAGCGCCTCGACCAGGAAGTGGCCGCTGCCGCAGGCGTTGTCGAGGATTTTGAGTTCCGTGAAGGTTTTGCCGCTGGCGATGGCGTGGTCGATGGCGGCCTTGACCAGTGGCTGCGACAGGCTGGGCGGTGTGTAGTAGCTGGCCGTGGTTTTGCGCGAGTTGCTGGCGCTCTTGAGGTATACCTCGCCTTTTTTGACGCTGACCTCGCGCCAAGCGCGGAAACCTTTTTCCTTGCGGAGATTGGCTGAATCGTAAACGTCGTAGTACGCCTCGACCGTCTTTCCCTTGGTGGCGCTGCTTTCGTATTCGAGGTAAACGGCGGTTTCGCTGGCGCGCTCGAAGCGAAACTCCAGCAAGCCTTCATAGATGCGGCCCAGGTGGGTGACGCTCATGTTCTTGAAATCGCGCCGGGTGTCGAACAGGGTGTCGCCACGGTGGGTCTTGAAGCGCAGTTTTTCGAGCAGGATTTGCAGCGTGGCGTTGTCGAAAATTTTGGGCGTGAGCAGCAAGGGCGCGCGCGCCGGGTCAAACAGGCCGCCGTTGAACAGCGGGATGTTGATGTCTTCCGCGCCTTCGTCGAGCATTTCAAAAAGTTGCTTGAGGGCGTACACGCCATCATGGAGCGCGGCGCGCTCGGCGGGTTGCGCGCGCAAGGTTTCAAAAAGCTGGGCCAGACTGTAGCGCGGGTAGAAAGGGTGCCGGCTTAACAGGTCGCGGTTCTTGTCCTCGAAATAGACCACGAACAGCAGGCGAAACAGCAGCACCACGCTGTTTTCATAGACGCTGGCGAGGCTGGCCTTGGGGTTGGCTTGGTGGATGGCGCGGCCCATGATTTCGAACAGCGAATCCTCGCCCGCATAGCCGTAGATCACGGCCTTGAGGTTTTCCTCGACTTCGAGCGTGAAGTCGGCGGACGCGGCGATGGCCTGTTGAATGGCGCTGACTTGTCCCGCTGTGGCCGGCTGGACATAAGTATCGCGGCCAAAGAAAAAGGCGAATAGGGCCAGGCCTTGCGCCTTTTTGGCGGCATCTTCCAGCACCAGCAGGCGCGCCAAATCGAACTCGATGAAGGTTTTCCTGGCGGTGATCTTGTCGGTGTCGTACATCCGCCAGATGCGGCCATTGGTCAAAAAGCCGAAGCGCACCCGCAAGGTGCTGAGGTAGTCCTGAAGCTGGTGGTGCGGGTTTTTGTCGCGATCCGCCTTGCCGGTGTCGAGGGTTTTGTTCCAGTCTTTCGATTCACAAATGGCAGTTATAAACGTGTGATCCTTGCTGGTGATCAGCGCGTTGTCTTGTCCGGGGTCGAGCAACAGGCACCAGTCCGGCTTGGCCAGCTTGCCCTGCACAGTGATGCTTTCCTGCGAAACCTTGGTCCAGCCCAGTTGGGCCAGCAAGGGGCCGATGAATTTTTCTTCCAGTTGCGCTTCGTTGCGGGCGGCCAGATTGGCGGCATCGAAATGCGTGCTTAGCCATGCCTGCAAGTCGTAAGGCAGGGGGCGTCCCGCCAATTCACCCGATTTTTTGGCAATAAAGCCGTCATCGAGTAGCGTGTTGGTGAGCCAGTGCTGGGGGAACAGGTCTTGTGTCATTTTTGAGCCTGGAAAAAACCGTTAAGCACGTTAGCCATGTAAATGCCCCTTGAAATCCGCGGGGGCTGCCCCTATTATTAGCACTCGCTGAACGTGAGTGCTAATCGCTCCGTCGCCATGGGATTTAAAAAAGTTAAACCAACAGGAGATTCAAGCAATGAAAATTCGTCCTTTGCATGACCGCGTGATCGTCAAGCGCCTGGAAGCTGAAGAAAAAACTTCGTCCGGTATTGTACTGCCCGGCAATGCGGCAGAGAAGCCGGATATGGGCCTGGTTCTGTCCGTGGGTGAAGGCAAGGTGCTGGAAAACGGCACGCTGCGCGCGCTGTCCCTGAAAGTGGGTGACAAGGTGATTTTCGGCAAATACTCCGGCCAGGCCGTCAAGGTTGACGGCGAAGAACTGCTGGTGATGCGCGAAGAAGACGT
>JAUYFW010000023.1 GCA_030690835.1 Sulfurimicrobium sp.
CGCCCCGCCAGCGTCAAGGCCGACCTGATCGCCGGCATCACCGTCGCGCTGGTGCTGATTCCGCAATCCATGGCCTATGCCCAACTGGCCGGCCTGCCCGCCTACTATGGCCTGTATGCCGCCTTCCTGCCCGGCATCATCGCCGCCCTGTGGGGCTCCTCGGCCCAGCTCGCCACCGGCCCGGTGGCCGTGGCCTCGCTGCTGACCGCTTCCGCCCTGGCCCCCCTTGCCGCCACCGGCTCCGAACAGTTCGTCGCCCTGGCCATCCTGCTGGCACTGCTGGTGGGCCTGATCCAGCTGACGCTGGGCATTTTCAAGCTCGGCGTGGTGGTGAACTTTCTCTCCCACCCGGTAATCGTCGGCTTCACCAATGCCGCCGCCATCATCATCGGCCTGTCCCAGCTCAACAAGCTGTTCGGTGTTTCCATGGGCCGCAGCGAGCACTTCATCAACGACATCTGGGGCGTGCTGCAACAGGTTGGCGACACTCACATTCCCACCCTGGTCATGGGTGTGACAGCCTTTGCCATCATGTGGGGCCTGAAAAAATATGCGCCCAAAATGCCCGGCGTGCTGATTGCGGTAGCCGTCACCACCGTTGCAAGCTGGGCGATCGGCTTCGAGCACAACATCAAGGTCAAGCCTGAACAGATCATGGCCGCCGAGGCGCGTGAAGTGGTCGAACTGGCCAACCAGAACGAGGCACGGATCACCGCCATCGGCAAGCAGATCACCGCCAAGCAGACGCGCATCAAGAAGCTGGAGAAGGAGCATGGCGATAACGACACCGTGATCGCGGCGCTGCACTATGAAGTCGAGCTGTTGCAGGGCTCGCTCAAGGACGTGGAGGACGAAAACCGCCTGTCTTCGCGCGCCATGCGCAAATTCAAGCTGGAACTGGTAGCGGGCGTCAACGGCGAAGCCGACAAGCTTTACCTGAAAGGCCTCGTACCCCAGGGAGAAAAAGCCGATGGCTACCGCTATCGCATCAGAAAGCTCAGCAATGGCGAACTCAAGCTCTCCGGCGGTGGCGAAGTGGTCGGCGGCATCCCCTCCGGCCTGCCCAAGTTCGGCCTGCCAACAATGAACTGGGAAACCATCATGACGCTGCTTTCCAGCGCTTTGGTCATCTCCCTGGTGGGCTTCATGGAAGCGATTTCCATCGCCAAGGCCATCGCCGCAAAGACCAAGCAGCGCATCGACCCCAACCAGGAGCTGCTGGGGCAGGGTTTCTCCAACATCGTCGGCAGCTTCAGCCAATCCTTCCCGGTATCCGGCTCGTTCTCGCGCTCGGCGGTCAACCTCGGCGCCGGCGCCAAAACCGGCATGTCAAGCGTGTTTGCGGGCGCCATCGTGCTGATCACCCTGCTATTCCTGACCCCGCTGTTGTATCACCTGCCCCAGGCGGTGCTGGCTGCGGTGATCATGATGGCGGTGATCGGCCTGGTCAATTTCAAGGCGGTCAAGCACGCCTGGCATGCCCACAAGCACGATGGCGTTGCCGCCATGGTGACCTTCGTTGCCACCCTGGCTTTCGCGCCTCACCTCGACAACGGCATCATGGCCGGCGCCGGTCTGGCCATCATCCTTTACCTCTACCGCACCATGACCCCGCGCGTGGCGATTCTCGGCCGCTACAAGGACGGCACGCTGCGCGACATCAGCGTGCACAAGGATTTGCCGACCGACGAGAACATCATCGTGCTGCGCTTCGACGGTTCGCTGTATTTCGCCAACGTGCCGTTCTTCGAGGATGCCATTCTGGAAGCGGCCGCCAACAAGCCAAATGCGAAATATCTCGTGGTGGTGGGCGACGGCATCAACCAGCTCGACGCCTCCGGCGAGGAAGTCATCCACCACCTGGTGGAGCGCCTGCACAGCATCGGCATGATCATGGTGTTCAGCGGCCTGAAGAAGCAGGTGATCGACGTCATGCGCCAGACCGGGCTATTCGACCTGATCACCCAGAGCAACATCTTCGCCAACGAAGAACAAGCCTTTGAAGCCATTTATAGCTGCCTGGGCACGCACGAAGGCGCTTTCTGCCAGCTCCATCGCCCGGCATGATTCCCCCGAGTGATGCGCCATCGGGGCAACATAAAGTTTTAACCTGGGCATGTTAAGAACGCTTCTCCTCCTCCCCGTTCTGGGCGCGGTCATCATTGCCCTGCTGCCGGCGGGAAATCCGCGCCTGATCCGCCTCACCGCCCTGCTTGCGGCGGGCGCGGCCATGGGCCTGGCGTGGGGATTGCTGGGCCGCTTCGACCCCGCCATGGCCGGCGTGCAGTTGTTTGAAACCCGTGTCTGGAACCCGCGCCTGGGCAGCGCGTTTTCCCTGGGAGTGGATGGCTTCTCCTTCCCCATGGTGCTGCTCGGCACGCTACTCACCGTGGTCACGATCCTGGTATCCAATTGCATCACCAAGCGCGTCAAGGGTTACTACGCCCTGATCCTGCTGCTGGAATCGGCCATGCTGGGCGTATTCATGGCGCGCGACTGGTCGCTGTTCTATGTGTTCTGGGAACTGACCCTGATCCCGCTGTTTTTCCTGGTGGACCGCTGGGGCGGTGCCAACCGTCACCGCGCGGCGCTTAATTTCGTGCTCTATACCATGGGCGGCTCGGTGTTCATGCTGGTCGCCCTGCTCCTGCTTTACGATGCCAATCCCGGCCACAGCTTCGACATCGCCTCCATCGCCCAGGGCGCGCGCGGCCTGCCCCAGGAGACGCAGATCCTGATCTTCCTCGGCCTGTTGATCGGCTTTGGCGTCAAGATGCCGATTTTTCCGCTCCACGGCTGGCTTCCCCTGGCCTATGTGGAAGCACCCAGCCCGGTGCCCATCCTGCTTTCCGGCATTCTCGCCAAGATGGGCGCCTATGGTCTGATCCGCGCCGCGGAAATGCTGCCCCTGGCCGTACAGGCGCTACAGGGCTGGCTGGCCGCTTTAGGCATGATCAGCATGATTTACGGCGGGGTGCTGGCCTGGCACCAGCGCGACCTGAAGAAAATGGTGGCCTATTCCTCCATGTCGCACATGGGCGTGGTGCTGCTGGGCATTGCCACGCTCAATGAAGCCGGCCTCAACGGCGCGGTGATGCAGATGGTGGCGCACGGCCTGGTGGCGGGCTCGCTGTTCCTGCTCATCGGCCTGCTCTACGAGCGCACCCATACCCGCGACATCGCCGACTTCAGCTCGCTGGTGCAGGTCATGCCGCGCTTCGCCTTTTTCACCGTGCTGGCGCTGGTCGCGGCGGTGGGCTTCCCCGGCACGGCGGGCTTCATCGCCGAAATTCATGTTCTGGCCGGCGGTTTCGCGCGCTGGGGCGGCTGGGTCATCATTCTGTCCCTGAGCGTCCTGATCAGCGCCGCCTACGCTTTCAGAACCGTGGGGTACCTGTTCACCGGACCAGTGCGCGAGGAGATGCGCCAGATCCCCGATCTCGGACGAGCCGAATTCGCCGCCGTGAGCGTGCTGGCGGGCGGCATTCTGCTGCTGGGCATCTTCCCCGGCGCGGCACTGGGACTGATTTCATCCTCGGTCAAGCAGTTGAGCAAGGTGTTTGGCTGATATGAGCACGGATACTCAAAAAAGCCAGGACATCCGCACCCGACTGCGCGAGCTGATTCACCACTTCGAACACGTCCTGCCCGCGCAGGCGCCAATCCGGGATTTCGTCCACCACAATACGCTGCACGGATTTCAGCATTTGCCATTCGCGCAGGCGCTCGCCGAGTCGCGCAAGCTGACCGGCGCCCAGGGCTACCTGCCGGAAGAACGCTACCGCGCCTGGTTCGCCCAGGGGCGCATCAACCATGGCGACCTGGCGGCGGCGCTGGACAGCATGGCGCGGATCGACGCCGCGGCTGTCGTGGCGGAAACCGCCGACGGCCCGCTGCTCCGCCGCGATGTGCTGATACCCGCGCTGCTGCATTCCTTCAAACGCCTGTCGCGCAACCAGCTCAAATGGCAGGTCGAGGAACTACATGCCCTGGAAACCTTCCAGACCAGCGTTGAACAGAGTGCCAGAACCCGCCTGCTCGCCACGGCCGGAACAGAAAAAACCGCCCTGACCGGACTGTGGGCCGCCTGCCTCGAAACGCTGGGGCTGGAACACGAACTGCGCCATCCGGAAGAACTGCTCGATCCTTCTCCCGACCATGTCGAAGCCCTGGCCGCGCGCATCGAGGCGGAAACCGGCCACGCCGGCGAAGGCCCGCCGGCAGCGCGCCTGATCCGCAAGGATGCGGCCCAACTACTCGACACCCTGCTGGAAAAGGTGGGCAATGAATGGACCCTGCGCGGCCTGCTGCTGGCGCTGACCGGCGAGGATCTGCTGGAAGAGGTGAGGCCGCTGCTGATCCGCCATCTGGCCTCCCACCTCGACCAGGGCATGGCCGCCTGGCACAACCCGGAGCGGCAAAAAGGCTTCTACGCTGCCTGGCGCGAGAGCGCGGAGCACGATCTGGGCTGGGTGCTCAACGATCTCTCCGACTGGCGCATGCTTGCCGAACGCCTGCCCGACGATCCGCTCGACACCATCATTCAGGTACTGCGCCAGTTCGGCCTGCCCGAGGAGCGCTGGGAGGCTTACCTGGAGCGGCTCGCGCTGGAAATTCCCGGCTGGTCCGGCATGACCCTGTGGCGTCACAACCATCCCGGCTACGCTGCCATGAGCACCCCGGTGGACATGATGGATTACCTCGCGGTGCGCCTCGCGCTGGAGCATCTTTTCGCCCAGCGCCTGTGCCGCCGCCACTGGCGCATTGAAGCCACCCTTTCCGGCCTGCGCTGGTACTTCCGCCATCTGCCCGCCGAACTGGTGGTGCGTCACGCGCTGTTCGAGGGCCGCCTGCCGGAATACCTCATCTGCTTTGCCGAACAACTCACGCGCGAAGCGCCCAACCGCAAGGAAAACATCCACGATGAAGGCTGGCAGACCATGGCCCAACTGCTGTGGAGCTGGCGGAAAACCCCGGCAGCCGACCGGCGTGGCGGCGTCAGCGTGTCCGGCTCCGCCTGGCCGCTGTTCTGCCTTGCCCAGCACCTGGGGCTGGCCGGAAGCGAGATTGCAAGCATGGGACGCGCCGGCGCGGACCAGTTGCTGCGCTGCCTCGACCTGCTGGATGCCGACCAGCGCGGCCATGTCTGGCTGCTGGCTTACGAGCGCAACTACCGCGAACAGATTTTTGCCGCCCTGCAAGCCAATCATGGCCGTAGCCCATGGGTCACGCGGGAAAAGCTGCCGCAGGCCCAACTGGTTTTCTGCCTGGATGATCGCGAGGAGGGTTTGCGCCGCCATGTGGAAGAAATCAATCCCCGGCTTGAAACCCTGGGCGCGGCGGCCCATTACGGCATTTTCATGAACTGGCGCGGGCTGGATGACAAGGAGGCGGGCCCGCTGTGTCCGGTGATCCCCGTGGTCATCATCCCCGCCCATGAAGTCAGGGAAATCGAGCAGGCTGGACAGGAGCAACAGCGTGCGAATCATGACCGGCGCCACGCCCTGCGCATGCGCTGGGCCAGCCGCCTGCACCAGGAAACGCGCCGCGGCCTGATCTTGCCCGCATTGATTGCGGCCGCAGCCGCCCCGGCCACGCTCGCCGTGCTGGGCGGCAAACTGCTTGCGCCGGCGCGCATGGGACGATGGGCGAAGAAACTCGCCACCGCTTTCGACCGGACTGTTCCCACCCGTGTTGCCCTGACCGCGCCCGCCGGGAGCCCCGCCGCAACGCCGGAAGCGCCCCGCCTGGGCTTTACCGACAACGAGCAGGTCGAGCGCATGTACGGTTTCCTGCGCGGCATGGGCCTGGCTTCAGGCTTTGCGCCGCTGGTGGTCATCGCCGGCCACGGTTCCAACAGCCAGAACAACCCGCACATGGCCGCCTACGATTGCGGCGCCTGCTCGGGCCGGCACAGCGGCCCCAACGCACGGGCTTTCGCCACCATGGTCAACCGCCCGGAAATTCGCGCCCTGCTGGCCGAACGCGGCATTGTCATTCCCGCATCCACCTGGTTTCTCAGCGCCGAACACAACACCTGCGACGACAGCGTGAGCTGGTATGACGAGGATCTCATCCCCGAAGCATTGCGCCCGGCCTTCGCCCAACTCAGGGAAGACGTGGCGCAAGCCGCTCGCCTGCACGCCCAGGAACGCTGCCGCCGCTTCGCCTCCGCGCCCGATAATCCCGGCCTGCTTAAAGCCTGGCGCCATATCCAGAACCGCCGCCATGACTTTTCGCAGCCGCGCCCCGAGCTGGGGCACGCCACCAACGCCTGCGCCTTCATTGGACGGCGTTCCATGAGCCGGGGGGCATTCTTCGACCGGCGCGCCTTCCTGATTTCATACGACCATAGCATCGACCCGGAAGGCCTGATCCTGGAACGCCACCTGCTGATCAACGGCCCGGTGGGCGCCGGGATTTCGCTCGAGTATTACTTTTCCATGGTGGACAACGAATACTACGGCTGCAGCAGCAAGATCATGCACAACATCGCCGGACTGTTCGGCGTCATGGAGGGTGCCGCCTCCGACCTGCGCACCGGACTGCCGCGCCAGATGATCGAAATCCACGAACCGATGCGCCTGCTGGTGGTGGTGGAAGCCAAAATCGAGCTGATCACCGCCATCTACCAGCGCCAGCCGGCATTGCAGGAACTGGTCGGCAAGGAGTGGATGGTGGTCGCCGCCAAGGACCCCGACAGCACGGAGATTCAGCTGTTCGACCCGGCCCGGGGCTGGCTGCCCTGGCAGGGCAACATGGACACGCTGCCTACCGTGGCACGCTCCCATGACTGGTTCGGCAACCAGCGTGAACCGCTCCCGCCCGCGCTGTTGCAGCAACCGGTCACCATGGAGGCCGGGGCATGAACGAAATACTCGAACTGGCACCGCAACTGGCCTGGCTGATTCCCCTGTTGCCCCTGCTGGGCGCGGCGGGAATCGTGCTGCGCATCCTCGCCGGGCATGACAAGGGCGACCTGGCCGAAAAACCCACTGCGCGCATCGCCCTGTTCACCGCCGGGACCGCGCTATTACTGCTGCTCGGCCTGGACGCCCTCGCCCTTGCCCAGGGTGTGCCGGGGCAGATTCGCAGCGGCGACTGGTTCGCCAGCGGTGCCATCGTTCTGCCCCTCAGCTTCACCCTGGATGCGCTGTCGCTGCCCATCGCCACGCTGTTCGCCTTCATTGCCGTCATCACCCTGCAGTTTTCGCGCAACTACCTGCACCGCGAACGCGGCTTTCACCGTTTCTTCCTCGGCATGTGCCTGTTCACCGCCGGAATACTGCTGATCGTCCTGGCCGGCAACGTGGCGCTGACCTTCGTCGGCTGGGAACTGGCCGGCGTCAGCTCGTGGATGCTGATCGGCTACGCCTACGACCGCCCCACCGCCAGCGTCAATGCGCTGCGCGCCATCCTCACCAACCGCATCGGCGACGCCGGCTTCATCCTCGGCATTTCGCTTGCATTCATCTGGCTCGGCACGGTGGAATGGCCCGCATTGCTGCATGCCAACCAGTTGGGCACGCTCTCCGCCGGTTTGCTCGCGCTCGGCTTCGTGGTCGCGGCGCTGGCCAAGTCGGCGCAAGTGCCGTTCTCGCCCTGGATCGCCCGCGCGCTGGAAGGCCCGACGCCCTCCTCGGCGATTTTCTATGGCGCGCTGATGGTTCATGCCGGGGTGTATCTGCTGGTCCGCCTCGAACCCCTGCTGCGCCAGGCGCCCGCGCTGATGACGCTGATTGCCCTGCTCGGCCTGCTCACCGCGCTGTACGGCTATTTCAGCGGACTCACCCAGACCGA
The DNA here is from genome assembly GCA_030690835.1 of Sulfurimicrobium sp. Taxonomy (GTDB): domain Bacteria; phylum Pseudomonadota; class Gammaproteobacteria; order Burkholderiales; family Sulfuricellaceae; genus Sulfurimicrobium. The sequence continues at coordinate 7,801 of JAUYFW010000023.1, forward strand.
TGTGAAAAGTGCGCTGATGTTCGCCACCACCACCCAGGTCGGGCTGATGTTCCTCGCCTGCGGGCTGGGCTGGTTCACGCTCGCCGCCTGGCATCTTGGATTGCACGCCAGCTGGCGCGCTTACCAGTTCCTCGCCTCGCCTTCCTACATGCACCTGATGGGCGGGCCGACCCGCGCCGCTCCCGCCTGGTTCAGCAACAGGCAGGGTTTTTATACCGCCGCATTGCAGCGTTTCTGGCTGGAAAACCTGGGCGACTGGCTGCTGGTGCGCCCCACCCGGCAGCTGGCGCGCGACGTGCGCAACCTGGACGACCACGTGGTCAGCCGTCTGGTTGGCCTGCCCGAATCGGCGGGCGTTCCCGCTTTCCTCGTGGCCAGCGGCGAACAGCGGGACAAGGATAAAATCGTGCGCGGCAGCGGTCTGGCCGGGGCTTTGCTGGAGTGGGTAGCGCTCAAGCTGCACCACTTTGAATCGCGCCTGCTGCTCCAGGGCGGCGATAGCCGGCTGAGCCGCATGCTGGACCACATCGGCAGCTATTTGCTGGCGATGGAAGGGCTGCTCTCCCAGCCGCGCTATCTGCTGCTGCTGATCATGGCAACCCTGGTGGTGATTCTGTAATGATCGTTAACGAAATACACTGGACCCAGCAGGCGGTCTATCCCATTCTCGGCATGCTGCAACTGGTTCCGCTGCTGGGCGCCGGGCTGTTGCTGCTGCTCGGCGAACGGCGCGAGGCGGTAGCGATTGGCCGGGGCATCGCGCTGATCGAGTTGCTGCTGGCGATCGACCTGTTCCGCACCATCAAGGCCGCTTCACCCGCCTTCCAGTTGGCCGAAAAACTGGTCCTGCTCGACCCTTTTTCCTATCACGCCGCCGCCGATGGCATCACCGTGCTGTTCGTCATGCTCACCGCGCTGTTGGTGCTGCTGCTCACCATTTACAGCCTGGTGCGCGGCCTGGCCGAGCCGGCGCGCCTGCTGGCGGTGATCCTGGCGGTGGAGGGCGTGCTGATGTCGCAACTGGTGACCACCAACCTGCTGTGGTTCGTGCTCGCTTCCGCGCTGGAACTGGGCCTGGTCGGCTACCTGCTATGGAACTGGGCCACCTCGCCGGAGAAGGACACCATGCTGGCGCGTTTCTACCAGTTCCAAGGCACCGGCTTGTTGCTGCTGCTGATGGGCACCCTGCTGCTGGGCTGGTTCCACGCCGAGGCCACCGGGGGCAACTGGAGCTTCGAGCTGGCCGACCTGAGCGCCGTGCCCATCGGCGGCGCAGTCGGTTCGGTGATTTTCTTCCTGCTGTTCTATGGCCTGGGCATTCGCGCCCCGATCTTTCCCCTGCACGGCTGGCTGCCCTGGGTAACACAGCATGGCAATGTCGCCATCGCCCCGGCTATCCTGCTTGGCGTCAAGGTCGGCATCTACGGCCTGGTGCGCTTCGTGTTCCCCATTGTCCCGGATGCGGTACTGCAATGGCACAGCTTTGCCGTGGCCTTTGCCGCGGCGGGGGTGTTCTATGCCGCCTTCCTGGCTTTCCTGCAGAGCGATTTACGCCGCCTGATGGCCTTTGCCGTGGTGAGCCACACCAGCCTGCTGATTATCGGGCTGTTCTCGCTCCACGCCGAGGGCTTCCAGGGCAGCATCCTGCTGGCGATCAATTTCGGCCTGGCCATGACGGTCATGCTGTTCATGGTCGGCTTCGTCTATCGCCGCACCCATACTACCGTGCTCGACCAACTGGGCGGCCTGTTCGACCGCATTCCCTTCATCGGCGCAAGTTTCCTGCTCGGCGGCCTGGCCATCGTGGGCATGCCCGGCACGCCCGGCTTCGATGCTGTCCACCTGCTGCTGGAAGCCTCCATCGACCGCCTCGGCGCCCTGCTCACCGTGGCCGTGGCGCTGGGCAACGTGATGGCTGCGGGCTTCCTGTTGTGGGCCTTCCAGCGCGCCTTCCTCGCGCCGCGCGGCGAAGCATCCAGAGTCGGCAGCATCGAACGCACCCTGCCGATGGAATATCTGGTGGCCGGCAGCGCCGTGGCGGTTCTGCTCATCGCCGGCTTCTACCTCGAACCCTGGATGAAACTGATCGAGGCGCCTTTGCATGCGCTCGCGGAGAGATTTAGTCACCCATGAACATGCCACTGTTAAGCCTGCTCTTCCTCACCCTGCCGCTCGGCGCCGCCCTTATCTGGCTGCTGCCGCGCCCGGAATGGGCGAAGCGCATCGCCCTGGCGACGGTCCTGCTTGACCTGTGCATTGCCCTGGTGGTGATATTCAGATTCGACCCCAGCCAGTCCGGCTTTCAACTGGTGGAACAGGCGCGCTGGATTCCCACTCTCAACATCCAGTACCTGGTCGGCGTGGACGGCATTTCCCTGCTGTTTCTGCCCGCCACCATCCTGCTGTTCATCGGCGTCATCCTGTCTTCATGGAACAGCGTGACCACCTTGCCGCGCCTGTATTACAGCCTGCTGCTGGTACTGGAAACGGCCACCCTGGGTATTTTCTGCTCGCTCGACACCATGCTGTTTTTCTTCTTCTGGGAACTGTCGCTGATCCCGATCTATTTCCTGGTTAGCCTGTGGGGCATAGGGCCGAACCGGCGCTACGCGGCGGTCAAATATATCCTGGTGATGGTGGCGGGCGGCATCCCGCTGCTGTTTGGCTTCATCCTGCTCGCCTTCGGCCATGCGACCAACGGCGGGGGGCTGGTATTCGATCTGCCCACCTTGCTGGCAACGCCGATTCCCGCCAAGCTGCAGCTCGCGGTGTTCCTGCTGCTGCTGCTGGGCTTTGCCGTCAAGATTCCGGTTTTTCCACTCCATACCTGGCTGCCGCTGGTGGCCATGGAGGGGCCGGCGGCGGTCACCGCCCTGCTGGTCGGCATCAAGCTCGGCGCCTACGGCCTGATCCGCTTTGCCATCCCGCTGGCGCCGCAGGCGGCGCTACAGATGCACTGGCTGCTGGTGGCGCTGGGCACCATGGGCATGCTGTACGGCGCGGTCGCCGCACTGGCCCAGACCAATCTGCGCCGCATGCTGGCCTACGCCAGCCTGTCGCACGTGGGTCTGGTGGTGCTGGGAATCGCCTCTTTCGACTTGCAGGGAATGCAGGGTTCAGTGCTGCAACTGCTCAATTTCACGCTCGCGGCAGGCGGCGGCTTCCTGCTCATCAGCGCCCTGCACCACCGCACCGGCTCGACCGACATCCTCAGCCTGGGTGGCGCGGCGCGCTCCATGCCGTTGCTGGCGAGTTTCTTTCTGCTGTTCGGCTTCGCCGGCATGGGCCTGCCGGGAACCAGCGGCTTTCCCGCTGAATTGCTGATCCTGATCTCGACGTTCAAGCACCACATCGGCGCGGGACTTGCCGCGCTGTTCGCCATGGTGCTGGGCGCGGCCTATTTCCTCAGTCTTTACCGCCGCGCCTTCCTTGGCCCGGTCACTAATCCGGTGGTGGCGGATGCCATGGACCTGCGTCCGCGCGAACTTGCCATTGCCATCCTCTTTGCCTCACTCATTCTGGCCGTTGGTTTTTATCC
>JAUYFW010000026.1 GCA_030690835.1 Sulfurimicrobium sp.
GGCTCTTTTCGCAAATCGTGTTGTTTTTCTCTGGAATGCCTTGCTGCACGGCGATTTCTCGGAGTCAGAACACAACCCCTACTTTCCCAGTTACCACGGGGCTTTCACTGTGATTCAGGGAACTCAGCAACACAGTTTGCGAAAAGAGCCTAATTAAACAGTATTGGGGTTAAACCTTAACCTTTGGTCAATATAGTGCCAACCAGCCATAAACTGCTCGCCAAAAACACCGCCTGGAATCTGATCGGCCAGCTGGCGCCCCTGTTCGCGGCATTTTTCGCCATACCCCTATTGGTCAGTGCATTGGGAATCCATCGTTTTGGCGTGTTGACCTTGGCATGGGTGGTGATTGGATATTTCAGCCTGTTTGATTTCGGCATAGGTCGAGCGCTTACCAAGGCGGTGGCGGATCGACTTGGTAGTGGGCGGATTGCCGAAATTCCTGCCCTGATCTGGAGCGCGATGGCGATCATGGTGTTGCTGGGCGTGTGTGGCGGGGCTGTTGTCGGGGTGTTGTCGCCCTGGTTGGTTCAGCGTGTTCTGGAAATTCCTTTGGCTTTGCATAGGGAAACCTTGAATACGTTCCTATTACTTGCCGTGTCGCTCCCCATCGTTATTACTACTGCGGGATTGAGAGGGGTTCTGGAGGCTTACCAGCGCTTTGACCTGATTAATCTGATTCGCATTCCCATGGGGCTTTTTACTTTCCTGGGTCCTTTGCTGGTCCTGCCTTTCTCGAATAATCTGGCGCTGGTGGTGGCTGTGCTGGTTATCGGTCGCCTCATTGCATGGGCCGCCCATCTCGCCTTTTGTATTCATGCGGTCCCCGAGTTGAGGCGCCGGATGGTTGTTCGACCCGATTTACTGGGGCCATTGTTTCGTTTTGGTGGCTGGCTGACCCTTTCAAATGTGGTGGGGCCAGTGATCGTGTATCTGGATCGGTTTCTGATTGGCGCCGTTCTTTCCGTTGCGGCAGTGGGGTACTATACGGCGCCCTATGAGATAGTGACCAAGCTATTGCTGATTCCCGCAGCGCTCACGGCGGTGTTGTTTCCCGCCTTTACCGCGGGGTTGGTGGCGCACCCCGAGCATACCCGCGGGTTGTTTGTGCGGGGTGTGAAAGTGATTTTTCTGCTATTGTTTCCGCTTGCCTTGGTTTTTGTTACCTTCGCTCATGAAGGGCTGCAATTCTGGCTTGGGCCGGAGTTCGCATTGAACGGTGGCCGTGTATTGCAGTGGTTGGCGGCAGGGATGTTTGTGAATAGTCTGGCCCAGGTGGCTTTAACGATGGTCCAGGCTGCGGGCAGGCCAGATCTTGCCGCCAAGCTGCACCTCGCCGAGTTGCCTTTTTATTCGATATTGCTGTGGCTCTTGACAGTTCGAATCGGGATTGAAGGCGCGGCGATTGCATGGACCTTGCGCGCCGGTGTGGATATGGTGTTCCTGTTCTGGTTCGTGAAAGGGATTTTGCCTGTCTTTTCGACAATGGCTTATTCCATGCTGGCGGTTTTATTGATGTCCTTGGCGGTATTGATTGTGGCCGCGTTATTGACGGGGATCCTGATAAAGGTTCTGTTTACATTATTGGTGCTGGGGGCGTTTGCTTTGGTGGGCTGGATGGTGATTGTGAGCGCGGGGGAAAGGAACTTTGTCGAATCTTGGCTACGTGGCTGGCTGGGGCGGGCTTGAAGGTGATGACATGAAAAACGAATCCATTCATCAGGGTTATCTGGATAAGAAATCAGAGTATTTCGGGCGCATCCGAGACGACATTTTTCCCTTGCTCCCGGAAAAGATCGGGCGTGTGCTGGATATAGGTTGCGGTACGGGCGAGACCTTGAATTATCTTAAACAGCATGGCCGGTGCGATTGGGCTGGTGGCGTGGAGCTCATTGCCAGCGCCGCGGAAGTGGCCGGGAAAAGACTGGACAGGGTAATTGAGGGCAACATCGAGGACATCACTTTGCCGTTTGATGAGGATTCGTTTGATGCGATCCTGTGCCTTGATGTTCTGGAGCATTTGGTGGATCCATGGCGCGTGGTCGGCGAGTTGGAACGATTCCTCAAGCCTGGTGGCGTGATGGTTGCAAGCATTCCGAATGTGCGACATTTTCGAGGGCTACTGCCCCTCCTGTTTCAGGGCAGGTGGACATATTCGAGAGAAGGAATTCTGGATAAAACCCATTTGCGCTTTTTTACACGCGAATCGGCTATTGCACTGATGGAGAGTTCGGGCATGCGGGCTGATCTGGTGATGACAACCGGCGTTGGACGGGGATCAAAATCATGGTTTGCCAATGTGCTGACGCTTTCCATTTTTCGTCCGTTTCTGGAAGTCCAGTATCTGATTCGGGTCAGGAAAGCCGGGTAGAGATGCGGAGTGCTACGGTATGGCATCCTGCCAGCTTCCCGGAGCGGCTAACGGGAAAATGAAGCCGGTCCTGATTCTGATGGCCACCTATAACGGTAGCGAATTCATCGAGGAGCAATTGGCCAGCTTGCGTGCCCAGACTTATGCCGACTGGCGTCTGTGGGTACGCGATGATGGTTCGACGGATGGAACCGTGGAATCAATACGGCGCTGTGCCGCGCAGGACGAACGGGTGTGCTTGCTGGAACCGGACGGTGTTCGGAAGGGCGCCGGCGGAAGCTTCTCCAGCCTGCTGGAACGTTTTGCTCCTGAAGCCGATTATCTGATGTTCTGCGACCAGGATGATGTCTGGTTGCCCAACAAGATCGAAATCACGCTGGCCGGGATGCGGGCGCTGGAAGCGCGCTTCGGTGTCGAATCTCCACTTCTGATACATACCGACTTGTCAGTCACTGATCGTGAATTGAATGTGGTCGCTACCTCGTTCTGGCGTTTTCAGGGGTTGAATCCTGAGGTTAAGGGATTAGGCCGACTACTGGCGCAAAACAATGTGACCGGATGCACGATGATGGTGAATCGCGCGCTTGCCGCGCTGGCCAGCCCTGTGCCGTCACAGGCAATCATGCACGACTGGTGGCTGGCCGTGGTAGCGGCGGCATTTGGCCAAATCGGACACGTTCCGCAGCCGACAATGCTGTATCGGCAGCATGGCGCCAACGATACCGGGGCAAAAAATTACGGATTGGCATATGTACTTCAGAAAGCGCTGGCCGGTTTGAGCGAGATGAAGGCTTCCTTGCTGAAAACCCAGTGTCAGGCGTGTGCGTTTCTGGGACGCTACGCGTCGAGGCTTGTGCCGGAGCAACGTTTGCTGGTGAAAACATATTGCCATGTTTCCGCTCGGGGTTTCTGGATGCGGCACTGGCAGATGTTCCGGTTTGGATTCTTCAAGCACGGATTTTTCCGCAATATTGGCATGTTTTTGTCTTTATGATCCTGGAAAAGCAGTTATTAACCCGGCCCGTAAATACCCGGGGATGTAGGAGGCCCGCCCCGGGCCGATTCAGGATACAACCGGCAATCGCGGCGAGGGCGCCGCTCCTACCCGTGATTTGACGGCCGGGTTAATAACTCCGTGTTCTCCGTGGTTCAATCAATGTTTGGTTGATTTGTGGCATCTCGTTGTTGAGCTAGTTTCCGGTGGTTAATATGGATGAATATCAACCATTGAATGGATGATATTCATCCGATTCTGACTTGTTTGCAGTGCCCTTGTCGATGTGGTGGGCGGTTCTTCCTGACCAAGAAGGCGTTTCGCTGCTTGTCGGCGAATAAAGCCGGACTCCAGAAGGGAGAGGGGGGAAGATGGAAATGGAAAAACTGGGTTTGCTGGTGCCCACTTACAACGCCGGCAAGCCATGGCGCCGCTGGTTGGAGGCGTTTGCCAGCCAGAACTGCAAGCCGGCATGGTGCCTGGTGATCGATTCAGGCTCCGCAGACGAAACTGCTGACTGGGCGAGACGGTCAGGCCTCGATGTTCATGTAATTTCCGCCGGGCAGTTCAATCATGGCGGCACCCGGCAGCTTGGCGTAAACATGTTGGCGGATGCCGAGATTATTGTTTTTCTGACGCAGGATGCGATCCTGGCCGACGAAGACTCGTTGGCAAACCTGGCGGGCGTTTTCCGGGACAAAAGCATCGGGGCCGCTTATGGCCGCCAACTGCCACATGCCGAGTCAAAGGCGCTGGGTGCTCATGCCAGGATTTATAATTACCCCTTGCAGTCTCAGGTCAAGACTCTGGCCGATGCGCCAAAACTGGGTATTAAAGCCCCTTTCATGTCGAATTCATTTGCTGCTTACCGGCGTGAAGCGCTTGAGGCTGCCGGAGGGTTTCCGGGTGATGTTATTTTGGCCGAGGATATGGTGGTTGCGGCGCGCATGCTGATGCGCGGTTGGCATATCGCATATTGTGCCGAGGCGAAGGTTTATCACTCGCATGACTACAGTATGCTGGCCGAGTTCCGCCGTTATTTTGATACGGGTGTCTTGCATGCGCGCGAAAAATGGCTGCTGGAGACTTTTGGCAAAGCGGAGGGAAGGGGTAAGGAATATGTCTTGTCCGAGATGCGCTACCTGTCCAAAAATGCGCCGTGGCTGATTCCCGCCGCGCTGATGCGGACGGTATTGAAGTATTTGGGCTATCGACTGGGCAGGAATGAGGCATTTCTTCCTGAGGCGGTGAAGCCATTTCTGAGTATGAATCGTGCTTACTGGCGAAAGAGTTAAATGAAAACAGGGGGCGTGCTCAAGGGACATGCGAGCTCTCTCCATCTTGCGATGTACGTGCTTGATTGGGGATTGATTGCGCTTGCGGCGGTATTGGGCCATTACTGGTATCTGGAAAGTTGGTCATTGCCGGAAAGCTATCTCATTCTGATCGGAGTGAGCGTTCTGTTTGCCGGCCTGATCTTCCCGCAGTTTTCACTTTATAAAACATGGCGGGGCGTGTCCTTGGCCGAAGAGGCCCGCAGCATCCTCATCGCATGGACAACAGTGCTGTTCTGCCTGTTTGGTTTCGCTTTTCTGACGAAATCCGGCGCGGCATTTTCCCGTGGCTGGATCGGCTACTGGGCGATTCTGGGATGGGTATTATTGTTGGGTGGCCGCATATGCTTGCGTCTGGTGCTGCGATCGGTAAGACGTTCAGGCTTTAACCAAAGGCAAATTGTCATGGCCGGGGACTATGCGCTCTCCCAGGAAGTCGCGGGGCGCTTGCTGCATTCTCCATGGGCGGGCTTGCAGGTTGTTGGGGTGTTTGGCGATCATCTCGTGCCACAGGAGGCCAAGGCGGATATGCCTTTGCTGGGGTCTATTGACGAGCTGGAGGCGTTTGTCGGCGCGAGGGATGTCGATCAGGTCTGGATCACGTTGCCTCTCAAGGCGGAAGATACGGTAAAGAAGATCATGTATTTGTTGCGCCATTCGACGGTCGATATTCGTTGGGTGCCGGACATCTCCAGCTTCCGCCTGATCAACCATTCCATGTCCGAAATCGCCGGCATGCCGGTGTTAAGCCTTTCGAGCAGCCCCATGGTTGGCGTTAGCCGCCTGCTCAAGGCCCTGGAAGACAGGCTGCTGTCAGTTCTGATCCTGATTTTTATCAGCCCGTTGCTGGTGGTGCTTTCCGTGGGGGTGAAGCTGAGCTCGCCCGGCCCCGTTTTCTATCGCCAGGAACGCGTGGGCTGGAATGGCAAGCCATTCATGATGCTGAAATTTCGTTCCATGCCGGTGGATGTGGAAAAAAACGGCGTCCAATGGGGCGGGGCGAGGAACAAGGCGGCTACGCCATTCGGGGCGTTTCTGCGCAAGACAAGTCTTGATGAATTGCCGCAATTCATCAATGTCTTGATTGGGGACATGTCCATCGTCGGCCCCCGTCCGGAGCGGCCCATGTTCGTGGAGAAATTCAAGGACGAAATTCCAGACTACATGAAAAAACATCTGGTGAAAGCCGGCATCACCGGCTGGGCGCAGATCAATGGCTGGCGGGGAGATACGGATCTATCCAAGCGTATCGAGTACGATCTTTACTATATTGAACACTGGTCGCTGTGGTTTGATTTGCGCATCATCCTGTTGACGGTGTTCAAGGGTTTTATTAACAAGAATGCGTATTGAGTTGCAGGGGTTTTCTTGTGGAATCATCTTGACTCCTAATCTGGTAACGCAGCCACTTCGGATCAGGAAAATGGAACGGCAGGGCATTAAACCTAGAAACCTCAGTTCAAGCCACAGAGATCACAGAGGACACAGAGATGACGCGGGTTTCGCATTGTTATCAGGTTCACCCGGTGGGTGATGCTCATATTCACGATAAACCATTGTTTCTCTCTGTGAACTCTGTGTT
>JAUYFW010000028.1 GCA_030690835.1 Sulfurimicrobium sp.
GTGGAATGTCGCCAGCGGACCTTCCGTGGCGGCGCTGGCGGCTTCCGCCAGCAGCATGGTGAGCACCGGCACGCGCTCGCAATGGCCGCCGGTATAGGGGGACTTTTCGTCAATGGCGATGTTGATGAGGGTGATGAAAGACTCGAATAGCTCCTCCAACTGGTTGATCAGTGCGCGGTTGGTGATGGCGATGGCCGCCTGGGAAGCCAAGGATTCGGCCAGATGCTGGTCGGAGCTGGCGAATGTTGTCACCGCGCCGCTTTCCTGATCCAGCGCATTCAACAGTTGCAATACCGCGATGATCCTGCCTTCATGGTTTTTCATCGGCACGGTGAGGAAGGATCTGGAGCGGTAGCGGTTGGCCGTGTCGAACTTGCGCGTGCCGGAAAAATCGAATCCTTGCTCGCTGTAGGCGTCGGCAATGTTCACCGTCTTGTCGTTGAGCACCGCATAAGCCACGACGTTGTGGTTGTTGGGCTCGCCGTCAGGGGCATAAAGCTGGACGGGGGGAAAGGTGACGGGCTTGCCGGTCGTGCCGCCCAACTCTATACCGAGGGAGTTGGTGCGCACGATTTCAAAGCGCAGGGTCTTTTCCTCGGTCACGCTATAGAGGGTGCCTGCATCGCAATGCGTGATTTTGATGGCCGCCAGCAGAATGGTTTCCAGCAGGCGGTTGAGATCCTTCTCGCGGGAGAGCGCCACGCCGATGGCGTTGAGCTCTTCCAGGCGCTGCAGCAGACGGTCGGAGTTAAGTTTGTGCATGGAGTCGCTCCCTATTTGATGCAGACGGAGCGCACCTGTTTCATGTCGGTGATGCCCTGCAGGACTTTTTCGATACCGTCCTGGCGCAGGGTGCGCATGCCCTGGGACAGCGCCGTCACGCTCATTTCCGCGACGCGGGCGTGTTCCTGGATATTTTTCTTGATCTCTTCGCTGCCCACCAGCAACTCATGCAGGCCAACGCGGCCCTTGTAGCCGGACTTGTTGCATTCCTCGCAGCCCACCGCGTGGCTGAGGACGAATTCACCCTTGTTGTTGGCGAAGGACTTTTTCCATTCATGGCGCAAGTTGTCGCGCGCGGCACTGGCGTCCTTGAGCCATTCAGGGGTGTTTCGCAGTTCTTCCGCATACTCGGACAGCAGGGATTCGATCTCCTGTTCCGATGCGACATAAGGTTTCTTGCACTTGGCGCACAGCCGCTTGCCCAGTCGTTGCGCCAGGATGCCGAGCAGGGCGTCGGCGAAGTTGAACGGGTCCATGCCCATGTCCAGCAGGCGCACGATGCTTTCCGGCGCGCTGTTGGTGTGCAGGGTGGAGAACACCAGGTGGCCGGTGAGCGAGGCCTCGATGCCGGTGGCGACCGTTTCCTTGTCGCGCATCTCGCCCACCATCACCACGTCCGGGTCGGCGCGCAGGAAGGCGCGCATCGCCACGGCAAAGGTGATCCCCGCCTTGGGGTTGACCTGTACCTGGCGCAGGCCCTTCTGGGTGATTTCCACCGGGTCTTCAGCCGTCCAGATTTTGGTTTCCGGGGTGTTGATGTAGCCCAGCACCGAGTGCAGGGTGGTGGTCTTGCCGGAGCCGGTCGGGCCGCATACCAGGAACAGGCCATAGGGCTTGCTCACCACTTTTTTCAGTGTTTCCAGGTTGCGGTTGCTCAAGCCCAGGTTTTCCACCGGGATCGGCTTGCCTGCGGCGAGGATACGCATCACCACGTCTTCCATCCCGCCCGCGGTGGGGATGGTGGCGACACGCAGCTCGATGTCGAGCGGGCCGTATTTCTTGAACATGATCTTGCCGTCCTGGGGTTTCCGCTTTTCGGAAATGTCCAGGTCGCACATGATTTTCAGCCGCGCCAGAAGCGCGGCGCGGTGGCTGGGGGGTATCTCGATGTAGGGGAACAGTGTGCCGTCGCGGCGAAAGCGCACGATGGTCTTGTTCTTGCCCGGGTAGGGCTCGATATGGATGTCCGAAGCGCCCTGATTATAGGCATCCACAATGATCTTGTTGACCAGTTTCACCAGCTCGTTATCGGCTGCGGCGGACATTTCATCGGCGCTGGACACGCCTTCCGCCACGTCTTCGTCCTGCAGGTTCGACAGCAGATCATCAATGGAACCCATGCTTGCCGCAGCGCCATAAAACAGTTCCAGGGTTTTGGCAAATTCGCGCCGGGTGCAGACTTTGTAAAGCAGTTTATGCTTGGAAAAAATATTGCTCACCACGCGCGAGCCCATGATGCGGTCGGGTTCCGTGGTCAGGATTACCAACCCTTCCGGCGTATCGTCGATGGGTAGCCAAAGGCTGCCTTCGACATAGTCGCGCTTGAGGTTTTTTAACAGATCATCCGATTTGATGCGGTCGGATTTGAAAGGCTCGTAGGGCACATGGTAGAAGTCCGCCAGCGAGCGGCCGAGGTCGGCCAGATTGACCTGAAACTCATCGAGCAGAATTTCCTCTATATCCTTGCCCTTGCGGTGCGCGGAGCGGGTTGCGAGCTCGATTTCTGGCGCGGACAGGGCGCCCTGGTCGATCAGGTAGTCGAATTTTGTGCGAATGCGCGTGCGCTGCTTGAAGGCGATGGCCAGGGTTTTGGCCAGTTCCAGTAGGCCCTCCTCGGCGGCGGCGGGGAAGGGCGCGCCCGAGAGCGTATTGATCAACTGGATCACACCCATCAGTTCGCCGTCGTTGGTGTCGATGATCGGTGCAACCAGCATCTGCTTGGTGCGGTAGCCGGTTTTGCGGTCGATGTCCTTGAGGAAGGTAATGCCGGGGTTGTATTTCTTCAGCTCGTTGTCGTCATAGACGTCGCTGATGTTGACGATCATCCGGTTGAGTGCCACGCAGCCCGCCACGCTCAGGGGTGAAATCGGCAGCTTGAAATCCTTGAACGCGCCCAGCCCGGTCTTGATCCTGGTGACGATCGAGGCCTTGTCCTCGCTGACGCTGTAGATGGTCAGGCGCTCCGCCTCGAACAGCGCGCTGATGTCGCTGGAAAGCTGGAGCATGATCTCGTCGATGTTCTGGGTGGCGTGAATCTTGTTGGTGACGGCCTGCAGCTTGCGCGAAAAGAGCAACTGGCCGCTGAGTTCGGTGGGATTTGCTGATGCCAGTGTGTTCACGATAAATTCCGATATTGATCAAAATTCGAATAGTTGGCCATGAGCCAGCATTCTGGGTGCCGTACCGCGCACTTCGGCGAGAATTTCGGACATGATCCGCGGCTGATCTCCCGGCCCCAAGTGGGTAATGTAGATTTCCGCCTGTTTCAGCAGCCTGGGCAACTGTTCAGCCAGCAGGGAGGGGTAATAATGCCGGGAGGCGTGGGCGACGCCATTTTCCTCGTCGGCAAAGGAGGTCTCGATGATCAGGTAGCGCAGATTTTCCACCCGGTTGAGCGCGTCCCAGAATTCCGGGCAGTCGCTGGTGTCACCGCTGAAAGCCAGGCTGGCCGCGCCGCTGTCGAGCAGATAGCCTGCCGCCGGAACGGTATGCCGGGCGGGGAGGGCGGTAATTCTGCGCTCACCCAGCACCACGGTTTCGCCCAGCGCGATTGGCTGGAAGCGCAGCCAGGGGTTTTCCGCGTCGGGGATCTGGGTAAAATCCGGCCACAGCTTCCAGTTGAACATGTGTTCTTGCAGGATGGCGATGGTTTCCGCCAGGGCATAAACCGTGAGCGGGTGGCCGCGCTTAGCGGCCACCGAATCGAGCAGGAAGGGGATGTAGGCGGTGTGGTCGAGGTGCGAGTGGGTGAGAAAGGCATAATCGATGCGCCGCATTTCCTCCAGCGTCAGGTCGCCCACGCCGGTGCCGGCGTCAATCAGAATGTCGTGGTCCAGCAGCATGGAGGTGGTGCGCAAACCGGCACCGATGCCGCCGCAGCACCCGAGGATGCGCAGTTCCATCAGTTTTTGCCGCCGTTCGGCGCCAGGCGGCGGAAGCGGTCGCTCACGCTTTGCCCCTGGTAATGATCAAATTTCGACTGCATCAGGCCGGACAGGGTGTCCAGGCCAAGGGCTGCACATACAACAAACAGCTTCATGCTTGTTTCCTCCGGGGCTCATACAGACGCAGCTCTTGGGCGCGTCCCTTGACTTTATAAAATCCATGCTCAATAAAGTCAAACATATCCTCACATAGCGACCTGATGTCAGCGGAATCCTGTTTGGGAAACAGGGTAGCGGCAAATGGAGAGTCAGGCAACAGCGCTGATCTCGTTCCTCAAGCAGGCAAAATTAAGCTACAATTTTCCCCTTTATCAAAGCATTCTCCGGAGAATTACGATGTCAATGTCCGACCGCGACGGCCTGATCTGGTACGACGGCAAGATGGTGAACTGGCGCGATGCCACCACTCACGTCCTGACCCACACCCTGCACTACGGCATGGGCGTGTTCGAAGGGGTCCGCGCCTACAAGACGGACAAGGGAACGGCGATTTTCCGTCTCCAGGAACACACCGACCGGCTGTTCCGCTCGGCGCACATCCTCGGCATGAAGATGCCTTACGACAATGAAACCATTTTCCAGGCGCAACTCGCCGCCGTGCGTGACAACAAGCTGGAATCCGGCTACCTGCGCCCGATGGCGTTCTACGGCGCGGAAGCCATGGGGATTTCGGCCAAGACGCTGAGTACCCACGTGATCGTCGCTGCCTGGCCGTGGGGCGCCTACCTCGGTGCCGAGGCGCTGGAACACGGCATTCGCGTCAAGACCTCGTCTTTTTCGCGCCATCACGTCAATGTCACCATGTGCAAGGCCAAGGCCAACGGCAATTACATGAATTCCATCATGGCCCACCGCGAGGCGGAGCATGACGGCTATCAGGAAGCGCTGCTGCTGGACGTGGACGGTTTCGTGGCGGAAGGTTCGGGCGAGAATGTTTTCATCGTGCGCAACGGCAAGCTCTATACCCCGGATCCGACCGCCGCACTGGAAGGCATCACGCGCGACACCATCATTCAGTTGGCGGCGGAAATCGGCCTGCAGGTGATCGAGAAGCGCATCACCCGCGATGAGGTTTACACGGCCGACGAAGCCTTCTTCACCGGCACCGCGGCGGAGGTAACGCCGATCCGCGAACTCGATAATCGCACTATCGGCACTGGCGACCGCGGACCCATCACCACCCAACTGCAAAGCATGTACTTCGACTGCGTGACCGGAAAATCGGCCAGGCACGAGGACTGGCTCTCACTGGTAAGTTAAACGCGAAAACCATTTTTAATGTTTAGTGTTGAATTTTTAATGGATGTCGCCGCGCAAACCGCGCCGGTGTTGGATTATGCGCGTAGCGCATTCCACCATTAAACATTGAACATTCAAAACTAAAAACTGCTTTTACCTATAAGGAGGTTGCGTGCAAAACAATCTGGCGGATAACACCCAGCGTTACATCGAAGTGACTGCCGAGGACCTGCCCTTGCACTGTCCCACCCCGGCCATGGCGTTGTGGAACAGCCACCCGCGCGTGTACCTGCCGCTGGAGCAAAAGGGCGAGGCGCTGTGCCCCTATTGCGGCACGCTGTATAAACTCAAGGGTGGCCCCACGCACAAGCATCACTGATGATGCAATTGGCACTCAAGATCGATGTTGATACCTATCGCGGCACCCGGGAAGGCGTGCCGCGACTGGTCGAGATTTTGCAAAAGCATGAAGCCCAGGCGACCTTTCTCTTCAGCCTCGGCCCCGACCATACCGGCCGCGCCATCAAGCGCGTGTTCCGTCCCGGCTTCATGAAAAAGGTTTCGCGTACTTCAGTGCGCGAGCATTACGGCCTCAAGACCTTGATGTACGGCACCTTGCTGCCCGGTCCGGATATCGGCAAGCGCTGCGGCGACATCATGCGCCAGGTGCGCGACGCGGGCTACGAGGTGGGGGTTCATTGCTACGACCACGTTTATTGGCAAGATAATGTGGCACGCCGGGATGCCGCATGGACCACCAGGGAAATGCGGCGAGCCTGTGAACGTTTCGAGAATATTTTCGGAGCACCGGCCAAGGTTCACGGCGCGGCAGGCTGGCAGATGAACCTGCACGCCCTGCGCCAGGAGCAACGACTGGGTTTCGCCTATTGCTCCGATACGCGCGGCGGCAGCCCCTTTATGCCAATCTATCGCGCCGAGATTATCAATTGCCCGCAATTGCCGACGACGCTGCCGACGCTGGACGAATTGATCGGCGTGGATGGCATCACAGTCGACAACGTTGCCCGGCATTTATTGAAATTGACCGAAACGCCGTCTCAAACCGGCCATGTTTACACGCTGCACGCCGAGATGGAGGGCATGAAGCTGGCTGGCGTGTTCGAGGAATTGCTCGCGGGCTGGCGCAAGCAAGGCTATCAACTGGTCTCGCTGGAGCAATATTTTGCCGGGCTGGATGTGGCCAAGCTGCCGCGCCATGAGGTGACTTTCGGAGAGATTCCGGGGCGCTCGGGCGATCTCGCCTTGCAGGGGCCACAATTTCTGCCCTTACCGGAGTGAATAAATGATAAATCAGCCAGTTCCCGATTTTGATCTGCCCGCCACGGGTGATACGCCGTTTCAACTCTCCGCCTTGCATGGCAAGAAAATCGTGCTGTATTTTTATCCCAAGGATGCCACGCCGGGTTGCACGACGGAATCGCAACAGTTTCGCGACTTATACCCGCAGTTCCAGGCGGCAGGGTGCGAGGTTTACGGCATTTCCCGCGACAGCCTTAAATCGCATGATAATTTCAAGGCCAAGCAGGAATTGCCGTTCGAATTATTGAGCGACGGCGAGGAAAAGGCCTGTGCGCTGTTCGGCGTGATCAAGATGAAAAGCATGTACGGCAAGCAGGTGCGCGGCATTGAGCGCAGCACTTTCGTGCTCGACGGCGCGGGCGTGCTGCGCCGGGAGTGGCGCGGCGTAAAGGTGCCCGGCCACGCTGAGGAAGTGCTGGAGTTCGTGAAGGGACTTTGATTTTTTGCAAAACAATTAACCACGGGGTACACGGGGATCACGGGGGAAACAGAAAATTCGCATCGAATATCCTCCCCGTGTCGCCTAGAGGCGCCTACTTTTGGTCCCCGTGGTTAAATTGCTTTTCAAATTATGAGTTCTCGTGCCACTGCCGCAGCAGTGCCACGTCGACATAATTCTGGCCGCGCAGGTCGCCGCTGAATACCTCGCAGGCCTGTCCCGGTTCACCCAGGTCGCTCAGCACCGCCAGCGCACCCGGAAACTCATGCTCGGTGGTGTAGTCGTTGATTGTGACCAATGTCTTGATGCCCGCGCCCAGGCTTGATTTCAGGCCGTTCTCCGAATCCTCGAAAGCCAGGCACTCGGCCGGGTCGAGTTTCATCCGCTCCAGCGCCCAGAAATAAATGTCCGGCGCGGGTTTCTTGGCCGGCACGATGTCGCCGGCGGCGATGACTTCGAACCAGCTTTCCGCGTCCGGCGCCAGGCTGTATTTGAGCAGGGCGGTGACGTTTTCCGGCGTGGTGGTCGTGGCGATGGCCAGACGCAGGCCGGCTTTGCGTGCCTCATCAAGCAGGCGCCGGATGCCGGGGCGCACCGGGATGTGTCCGCCACTCAGCAACTCGGTGTAATGCCGGGTCTTGATTTTGTGCAGATCGGCTACCAGTTGATCGAAATCGGCCGGCTTGACGTAATCGGTGTTGAAGCTTTCCACGTAATAGCGGATGCGCTCCTTGCCGCCCGTAACGGCCAGCAGTTTTCCGTATAGTTCAACATCCCAGTCCCAATCCATCCCGAATTCGCGGAAGGCCAGGTTGAAGGCAATGCGGTGACCATCGCGCTCGGTGTCGGCAAGCGTGCCGTCCACGTCAAAAATTAAAGCCTGTAAAGCCAATTGGTTATCTCCTGTATGGCATTGCGCTAACTTGCGGTAAGTAAAATTATCTGCTATTAAAGCGGTTTTGCGTAAATCCTGAAGAAGAGTAGAGAGCACATGGCCGCTGAATTACACAAGCAGTTCACCCCTTATGAACCGAAAGCGGGGGAAGAGTATATGAACCCGCAACAACACGCTCATTTTCGCAAAATTCTCGAGGACTGGAAAGGCGAATTGAGCCAGGATATCGACCGTACCGTGCACACCATGCAGGACGAGGCGACCCTGTTCGCCGACCCCAACGACCGCGCCAGCCAGGAATCGGACATGGCTCTGGAGCTGCGCAACCGCGATCGCGAGCGCAAGCTGATCAAAAAAATCGACGAAACCATCGCCAACATCGAATCCGGCGACTATGGCTACTGCGAAAGCTGTGGCGTGGAAATCGGCCTGAAACGTCTGGAAGCGCGACCAACCGCCACTTTGTGCATCGACTGCAAAACACTTGATGAACTGAGAGAGAAACAAGTCGCCAAATGATTTTGGCGGCAAGAAATGTAGGTTGGGTTAGCGGCCTTATCGCGTAACCCAACAAACCCAAATATTCAAAACCTTTTTTTAAAAGGAAGATCGGGTTTGTTGGGTTACGGTGCCAAAAGCCGCACCTAACCCAACCTACATGGATGGAGGGTTTCCCCCGGTCTTCAGGAGTTGGTCAGCTACATGTCGGATTTCAAAACCGCCTTTTACGGCACTTTCTATAGCTTGATGTCCTGGAAGCAGCTAACCGAATTCTGGGACAGGGTTGACCCTCAGGCGGGTTGGCATCTTTATGCGATCGGTGAGCCTGTACCCAGCGCACCAGCATCTGCCGAAGAGGTCAGCCGCTTTATTCAGGAGGTGGATGTGCTGCTGCGCCGTGATCACAAGGAGGATTACTGCGCCATTGTCTATGCCGACAATCTGGAGCACCCCAGCCTGATCAAGATTTATGATCCCAACAATCTTGGCGTCTCCTGCGGCTTCAGCAAGAACCCGCCCTTGCCTGGTTGGGTGATGAGTGTCATGCCGCCGACCGAGATGCAGCCCAAGGGTATTATCCCCGCCGGTCGCAAGCGTTGGTGGCAGTCCCTGTTCGAATAGGAGCGGTTTTCCGCATGGGCTGATGTCCGCGCTGGTGTAGTGGTTGCAACATCCGGTGGCGCGGACGATAATCCCGTCCATTGCCTCGCCCTGTTTATATCTCCCCATGGAAAACTATTTTCTTATCCTGATCGGCACGGTGTTCGTGAACAACATCGTGCTCGCCAAAATCCTTGGCCTGTGCCCGTTCATGGGCGTCTCCAAGAAGCTGGAAGCGGCCATCGGCATGGGTATGGCCACCGCTTTCGTGCTTACCCTGGCTTCCGGCGCCAGTTATCTGGTCAATCAGTACCTGCTGGGGCCTGAGCTGATTTATCTGCGCACCTTGTCGTTCATCATCGTGATTGCCGGCATCGTGCAGTTCACCGAGATGTTTATTCGCAAGACCAGCCCGGTGCTGTATCAGGCGCTGGGCATCTATCTGCCGCTCATCACTACCAACTGTGCGGTGCTGGGGATTCCGCTCCTCAACGTGCAGGAAAATCATAATTTCGTCGAGTCGCTGCTTTTCGGTTTTGGCGGGGCGCTCGGTTTTGCCCTGGTGCTGACCACCTTTGCAGCCATGCGTGAACGCCTGGAAGGGGCGGACGTGCCCCTGCCATTCAAGGGCTCCGCCATTGCCATGGTCACGGCCGGGCTGATGAGTATCGCCTCGATGGGGTTCTCGGGACTGGTCAAGTAACCCATATGTTGAGCGCACTCCTGGTGATGATTGGTCTGGCCGTGGTATTGGGCGCGGTGCTCGGCTTTGCTTCCCTGAAATTCAAGGTGGAAGGCAACCCGCTGGTGGAGAAGGTGAATGACATTTTGCCTCAGATCCAGTGCGGCCAGTGCGGCTTTCCCGGCTGCAAGCCTTATGCGGAGGCCATCGGCGCTGGCAACACGCCGATCAATTTGTGCGCTCCCGGCGGCGAAGCCGTCATGAAACGCTTGGCTGAACTGCTGGGCGTCGAGCCACAACCTCTCTCTGCCGAGGCTGCGCTGCCCAAGCCAAGGCAGGTTGCCCTGATTGACGAGCAAACCTGCATCGGCTGCACCCTGTGCTTCCAGGCCTGCCCGGTGGACGCCATCGTCGGCGCGGCGAAACAGATGCATACCATCCTTGTTTCGGAATGCACCGGTTGCGAACTCTGCCTGCCGCCTTGCCCAGTGGATTGCATCACCATGGAGCCGGTGGACGAGGGGATGAGCGGCTGGAAATGGCAATATCCGGTGTATCCGATCAGCGATGCCAGGGTGGCGCCATGAGAGTGCTTTATCCCTTCAATGGTGGCGTGCATCCGGCCGAGCACAAGAGCCCGTCCACACAACTGGGGGTGGCCGTTGCGCCGCTGCCGGCGCGCCTTGTCGTCCCGTTGCGCCAGCACAGTGGTAGCCCGGCCAAGCCGCTGGTGGCGGCAGGCGATCATGTGCTGAAAGGCCAGATGATCGGCATGGCCGAAGGCTATATTTCCGCGTCGGTTCATGCGCCCAGTTCGGGCCGCGTGGCGGCCATCGAAATGCGCCCGGCCCCTCATCCTTCCGGCCTGCCTGATCTCTCCATCGTGCTGGAAACCGATGGCGAGGAGCGCTGGATCGAGCGCCAGGCGTTGGATTACCGCGCCATCGACCCCGCCCGGCTGCGCCAGCATTTGCAGGACATGGGCGTGGTGGGGCTGGGCGGGGCGGTGTTTCCCAGCCACGTCAAACTCAACGCCAGCAGTCTGGAAACGCTGGTGATCAACGCCGCCGAGTGCGAACCCTACATCACCTGCGACGACATGCTGATGCGCGAGCGCGCGGCCGAAGTGGTGCAAGGCATCATGATCGCGCAGCACGCCATGGGCGCGCGGGAAGTCCTGATTGGCATCGAGGACAACAAGCCGCAGGCCATTGCCGCCATGCAGGCCGCCTGCCAGGGGAGCGGCTTCGAAGTGGTGACGGTGCCGACGCTTTACCCAAGCGGCAGCGCCAAGCAACTGATCAAACTCCTGACTGGCAAGGAAGTGCCTAGCGGTGCGCTGGCCCCCCAGATCGGTGTGCAGTGTTTTAACGTCGCTACGGCCTATACCATTCATCGCGCGGTAAATCACGGCGAGCCGGTGATTTCGCGCCTGGTGACGCTGACCGGCAACATGCATGAACCGCGCAATTACGAAGTGCTGATCGGCACGCCGATTGGCGAATTGGCCATGCTGGCCAGGCCGAGGGCGGACACCAGCGGCTATCTCATGGGCGGGCCGATGATGGGACTGCCACTGGCGGATTTGAGCGTGCCGGTGGTGAAGGCGACCAACTGCGTTATCGCCACCTCGAAAGCGCTTTTTCCGCCGCTGCCCCGCGCCATGCCGTGTATTCGCTGTACGCGTTGCGCACAGGCCTGTCCGGCCGACCTGCAGCCGCAGGAGCTTTTCTGGTTCGCCAAGGCCAGGAATTTTGATAAGGCGCAGGAATACAAGCTGTTCGATTGCATTGAGTGCGGTTGCTGCAGTTACGTTTGCCCCAGCCATATCCCGCTGGTGCAGTTCTACCGTTTCGCCAAGAGCGAAATCCAGGCCCATGAGAAGGAAAGGAAAGCCTCCGAACTGGCGCGCGAACGCCATGAGTTCAGGGAACTCCGCCTGGAGCGCGAGAAACAGGAAAAAGCCGCCAAGCATGCCGCCAAGGCGGCGCAAGTCGCTGCCAAGCCGGTCGAGGAGGGCGGCGATGAAGCCGCGGTCGCCGCCAAAAAAGCCGCCATCCAGGCGGCTATCGAGCGCGCCAAGGCCAAGAAGGCGGCAGTGGCGCCGCAGAATGTGGCTGATCTGCCGCCCGAGGCGCAAGCTGAAATAGACGAAATCGATGAGAGGCGAGCTCAAGCCAAGGAAACCGCCGAGCAGAGTGTGGCGGCGCGGAAATCCGATGAAGGGCAGGGCGCACAGTGAGCCTCTCAATGGTCATTGCGAGCGCAGCGCGGCAATCTGTTTCTGGATATGAGCCGCGAGCGAGATTGCTTCGCTACGCTCGCAAAGACAAACCGGTATTAGGAATGGCATGAATTCACCCCTAGTGGCAGAAAAATCCGCCGTCAACGTCATCATGCTCAAGGTGTTGGGCGCTTTGCTGCCTGCCATTGCCGCATATGTGTATTTTTTCGGCCCGGCGATCCTGGTCAGCATCACCCTGGCAAGCTTTGCGGCGCTGGCTACCGAAGCGGCGGTGCTATATCTGCGCCGTTATCCCTTGCGCGTCTATCTCACCGACGGCAGCGCGCTGGTGACGGCCTGGCTGCTGGCGCTTTCCATCCCGCCTCTGGCGCCTTGGTGGCTGGTGGTGGTAGGCACGGTATTCGCCATTCTCATCGCCAAGCACCTCTATGGCGGATTGGGCAACAACCTTTTCAATCCGGCCATGGTCGGGTTCGCCGCGTTGATGATTTCCTTCCCCGCGCACATGACGCATTGGACGGCACCCGACGTGCTGGCGCAAAGCCATTGGAATTTTTCCCAGCAGATGGATTTCATGTTCGGCGGTGCCTTGCCAGCGGAGTCCAAGCTCGATGCGATCACCATGGCAACGCCGCTGGATACCTTGAAAACCCAGCTACACCTTGAACGCACGGTGGCCGAAATCCAGTCTTCAGCGATTTTCAGCACGCTCAGCGGCAAGGGGACGGAAATCATTGCGCTGTTCTATCTGCTCGGTGGCCTGTTCCTGTGGCAGCAGCGCATTATCAGCTGGCACATCCCCGCCTCCTTCCTCGCCGCCATGTTCGCCACGGCCGGCTTGTTTTACCTGTTCGATCCCGGCCACTATGCTTCGCCGCTGTTCCATCTCTTCGCCGGCGGCACCATGCTGGGGGCCTTCTTCATCGCCACCGACTATGTCACCAGCCCCACCACGCTGTTGGGCAAGCTGATTTTCGGCGCGGGGATAGGCGTGAGTGCCTATATCATCCGGGTGCTGGGCGGTTATCCCGATGGCGTTGCCTTTGCCGTATTGTTCCTCAATTCGGCCGTGCCGCTGATCGATGCCTATACCCAGCCACGCGTGTTCGGCCACGCCGGCAAGTGGTTCAAGGGGAGGAAGGAATGAGTTCCGGCTATTTCCGCCATTCCGTCAAGCTGGCGATGGTGCTCGCGGCCTTTGCCCTGGTGGGGACATCCTTGCTGGCGGTGACCTTCGGCGCCACCAAGGACATCATTGCGGCGAGCGAGAAAAAGGCCAAACTGGCGCTGATCGCCCAGATTCTGCCGCCCGAACTATACGATAACGACATCATCAGCGACGCGACAAGTTTGCCGCCACAGGCGGAACTGGGTACTGTCGAAGCCACCGTGACCTACCGCGCGCTCAAGGACGGCAAGCCCTCTGCCGTTGTGCTTGAGGCGATAGCCCCTGATGGGTACTCCGGTAAAATCAAGCTGCTCATCGCTATCAAGGCGAATGGAGAGGTTTCCGGCGTGCGCGTGGTATCCCACAAGGAAACCCCGGGCCTGGGAGACTACATCGAAATCGCCAAAAGCCAATGGATCAAAGGTTTTGATGGCACTTCACTGGAAAAATATCCGTCCAAGGAGTGGAAAGTGAAAAAAGACGGCGGCCGGTTCGATTCAGTCGCCGGGGCGACGATCACGCCACGGGCCGTGGTCAAGGCCGTGCGCAGGGCGCTGGACTATTTTTCCGCCAACCGTGAGAAGATTTTCTCTCTACCGGCACAGGAGCAAGCGAAATGAGCGATGTGAGCTACAAGGAAATCATCTGGAACGGCCTGTGGAAGAACAACGCCGGCATCGTGGCGCTGCTCGGACTGTGTCCCTTGCTCGCCGTGAGCACCACCGTGGTCAATGGGGTGGGGCTGGGTATTGCCACCGTGATGGTGATGATTTTCAGCAACGCCATCGTGTCCCTGGTACGCCAGTGGGTGCCGGGCGAGATCCGCATCCCGGTTTATATTCTCATCATCGCCGTGCTGGTCACCATCATCGACCTCGCCATGAACGCCTACATGCAGGCGCTGTACCTGGTACTGGGTATTTTCGTGCCACTCATCGTGGTGAACTGCAACGTGTTGGGCCGTGCCGAGGCTTTCGCCTCGAAGAATCCGGTGTTCCCTTCCATGGTGGACGGCTTCATGGTCGGCCTGGGCTTGACCATGATTCTGGCCGTGCTGGGCGGGATACGCGAGATTCTCGGCAAGGGCACCTTGCTGTCCGGCATCGATCTGGCCTTCGGCGAATCCGCCAAGGCCTGGGTGATTACGGTGATACCGGATTACCACGGTTTCCTGCTCGCCGTGCTGCCCCCCGGTGCTTTTATCGGCCTGGGGCTGCTGATTGCGGGCAAGAACTGGCTAGATCAGCGCCAGGCGTCAAAAGCCGAACCGGTTCGTGCGCCAGAAGCCGCAGCCGCGTAATCCGGTTTTCGCATGAACGCCGCCAAGCGCCGAGAGATATTTACCCGCTTTCAGGCCGGCAATCCCCATCCCACCACTGAACTGGTTTACCGCACGCCATTTGAACTGCTGGTGGCAGTGGTATTGTCGGCGCAGGCGACCGACAAGGGCGTGAACCTCGCCACCGCCAGGCTGTTTCCGGTTGCCAATACACTGCGGGCCATGCTCGAACTGGGTCTGGACGGGCTGAAGGAATATATCAACACCATCGGGCTATACAACAGCAAGGGCAAGCACCTGATCGAAACCTGCCGCATTCTGCTTGAGCAGCATGGCGGCGAGGTGCCATCCGATCGGGAATCACTGGAAAAGCTCCCCGGCGTGGGACGCAAGACGGCCAACGTCATTCTCAACACCGCATTCGGCCAGCCCACCATCGCGGTGGATACGCATATTTTCCGCGTCGCCAACCGCATCGGCCTGGCGCCGGGCAAGACCGTGCTGGAAGTGGAAAAGGAGCTGCTCAAGGTCATCGCGCCGCAATTCCTGCACGATGCCCATCACTGGCTGATTCTGCACGGACGCTACGTGTGCAAGGCGCGCAAGCCGCTATGTGGCGAATGCCTGATTCGCGATTTGTGCGAATATAAAGACAAGACGGCAAATTGATGCAAGTCGCTACCGGCCTTGCTACCCATCCCTCGGCCAGCGAGGAACTGGCGCACCAAGCCGTCTCCGTGGCAATGCAAAAGGCCGATCTTGCCATTGCCAGCAGCGTGTTGCTGTTTCTGACCCCCGAATTCGCCCGCGACCCGCAACCCGCGCTGCGTGCCGCGGCCAGGGCGGCGAGTTGCACGCAGATTATCGGTTGCACTGCCGCCGGCATCCTCACCGAGGAAGACTGGGTGCTGGATGCGCCGGCCGCCGCCGCGATGGTGTTCGGTTCTGACGTGAGCCTGGAAGCGCTGCATGAAGCGCCAAGCGATGATCTGCTGCTTACCCTGGCTGCGCCCAGCGCCATCCATACCGAGTGGCTGGATAAGCCCGGGCGCCGTTTCGGCGGGGTTTCCGGCGATGCCACCGGGCAGGGGCCGTTCAGCGTGTGGCAGGGCGGTAAGGTGGCGCAAATCGGGCGTTGCGAAGTGGCCATGCACGGCGCCGATGGCGTGGTCGGCGTGTCGCAGGGCATCCGCCCCCTGAGCCAGCAACCCTTTGCCGTGACCCGGTGCGATGGCTTTGACGTGCAAACGCTGGCGGGGCAGCCAGCGCTCAATGTCCTGGCGCGGGAACTGCCGCTGGAATTGCGAGACCATGGCGCTCTCCCACTTCATCTGCTCATGGCCGGCATCACTTACGGCGACCCCGCCACGGCGATTGCCGCAGGCCGTTACCGTTTGGCGTCGATCATTTCAGTCAATTCGCGGGATGGCTCGGTTACCCTGTCGATCCATCCGGTGTCCGGGGAACAATTGTTCTGGGCGATGCGCCAGCCCCTGGCTGCCGAGCGTGATATGCGTCTCACGCTGGAACGCCTGCAACAGGAATTGGACGAAACCCCCGATTTCGGCCTGTGTTTCCCCTGCATGGGGCGCGGGCCTTATTTTTACGGCGGGGTGGACCGGGATTTGCAACTCATTCAGCAGCGTTTTCCCGGCATGCCGTTAATCGGTTTTTACGGCAACGGTGAAATTGCACCTTTCAACGGCAGCAATCAACTGTTCCAATACGCCGCGGTACTGGGGCTGTTTCGCCATGTTTAACCCCAGCCGCGATCAGGCGCGTCAGTTTCTGTTCGATACCTGGCACAAATACCGCCAGCGTCAGCCGCTTACCCCGCTGGAAAGCATGGCGCTGGAAACCCTGCTGCAGCACCCGGAATATCACGCCCTGCTGAACGCCCCGGAGCGCCACCTGGATCGCGATTACCTGCCCGAGCAGGGCGAGACCAACCCCTTCCTGCACCTCAACCTGCACCTCGCCATCGCCGAACAGCTCTCCATCGACCAGCCGCCGGGCATCAAGGGCCGCTACCGGAAACTGCTGGAGCAGAGCGGCGACCCGCACCACGCCCAGCACCAGGTCATGGAATGTCTCGGCGAAATGATCTGGCAGGCGCAGCGCAACCGTACCTCGCCCGATCCCGTGGTTTATTTCAACTGCCTCGACCGTCATGGATGAATGGCAGCGGAATTTCCTCGACTCGTCCCCCATGTTCGAGCCGCTACGCGGCGTGGGAGCCGCCCTGGCGAAACTCGATCGCTGGCCTACTCTGGAAGACTACAACGCGCTGCTCAATCCACCCATTCATACCGCAAGCGGCGCCGCGCTGCGCTTCGTTCCCCAGGCAGGCAAGCCGGCCCACATGGAAGGCAAATACGAGGCGCGCATTTACCTCCACGGCGAGGTGCAAACCCGCACGGAAAACTGGCACGATCTGTTCAACGCGCTGGCGTGGCTGGCATTTCCACGGGCCAAGGCGGCGATCAATGCCCGACATTTTGGCGCGATTTCCAGTGGGAGAGCGGGCAACCGGGACAAGATGCAGGATGCGCTCACCCTGTTCGACGAAAGCGGTGTGATCGTGGCCTGCGCGGACGACGAACTGGCAGGGTTGCTGCGGGATTTTCAATGGCATCAACTGTTCTGGGAGTGGCGGCAGGCGGTGACAGAACGGATGAAATTCGTGCTGTTTGGCCATTCCCTGTATGAAAAGGCGCTGCGGCCTTATGTCGGCTTTACCGGCAAGGGCCTTCTGGTCAGGGTGGAAGCGGGTCAGGGAATGCTGGAGCAGCCGACGGGAGTTCTGGATTCATTGCTGGCGGAACGCTTGGCGCAAGGCGAATCACTGACCAGTCGTGGCTTGACGCCGGTGCCACTGCTGGGGGTGCCAGGGTGGTGGGAGGGGAATGAATGCCCGGAATTTTATGGTAACACCGGCTATTTCCGGCCCTCAAAAAAGTAAAATCCGGGCACTAATGCCTGACAATCCTCGGGAAAAACTGCGCCATAATTGCGCCATTGCTCGGACGAACTGCGCCAATTCTCACTATGAACGCTACTGATAATCTGCTGAAGAGCATCCAGGGGTCAGGCCAGGGCCTGAGCTTAGGCGAACTGCTGGCGCAACATCCCGATGTCACGCGCCGAACCGCCCAGCGCAGGATCAGTCAGTGGATAGTCGAGGGGCGCATCACTGGTATTGGCGAAGGGCGCGCTCGACGCTATCTTTGGGCCAAGTCCGCTACGACGGCCGACTTTACCGAAAAAGAGCCATCCTCAACCACAAGAGCGCCATCGAGTTGCTGGTCGAGAACGCGGACACGATTGGCTTTAACCGTTTTACCCTGCTGAATCTGCATAGTGCCTTGTCAGAGAACCTGCTACCCAATCCGGCCGATGAAGGGCGCATCCGCCAGCATGCGGTAGAAATCGGCAAGAGCGTCTATCGGCCCTTGTCCGTGCCACGGCAAATCGACGTGGCGCTGGAGCAGTTATTAGTCAAGGCAAGCCAGATCGCTGATCCTTTCGAACAATCCTTCTTCATGTTGGTACATGTGCCCTACTTGCAGCCATTTGCCGACATCAATAAACGCACCTCACGTCTGATCGCCAACTTGCCGCTGTTTCGCGCCAATCTTTGTCCGCTGACCTTCCTGGGGGTGCCGCCGCAGGCCTATAGCCGAGCCGTTCTCGGCCTCTACGAACTGACACGGGTGGAATTGTTGCGCGATTTATATGTATGGGCCTATGAGCGTTCGACGCAGGAGTATCTAGCGACCAAACAGGATCTCGCCGAACCGGACCCGGTACGCCTGGCCTACCGGGAT
>JAUYFW010000044.1 GCA_030690835.1 Sulfurimicrobium sp.
GGAGGCGAATCGCCCGGCCTCGGCTTGCCGCCGAGGCGGGTTTCCTTGCCGGAAAGCAGGTTCTGGATATTGGATTGATGGCGCCACAACAGGAGCAATGAAAGCAGCACAATCGCCAGGCTGACATAATTGAAACCGAGGATGGTGAAGCCATAGAGCGGCGCGAAGCCCGCCGCGATCAGCGCCGAGAGGGAAGAAGTGCGCCACATGTAGGCTGCCAGCAGCCAGGTGGCCAGCACCGCCAAACCGAGCCAGACGTTCAGCGCCAGCAGGATGCCCAGCGCCGTGGCCACGCCCTTGCCGCCATGAAAACCGAAAAACACCGGGTACACGTGCCCCAGGAACACCGCCAGCACGACCGCCGCCACCCCCGCCTCGCCCACGCCATAGGCTGGCCCCAGCTTGAGCGCCAGAAACACCGCCAGCCAGCCCTTGGCCGCATCGCCCAGCAAGGTCAACACGGCGGCCAGTTTCTTCCCGGTACGCAGCACGTTGGTGGCACCCGGGTTTTTCGAGCCGAACGAACGCGGATCGTCCAGACCGAAGGCCTTGCTGACGATCACCGCGAAGGACAGGGAACCGATCAGGTAGGCGGCGACAACAAAAACTATCGAGGGCATAACAAATCACTTAAAATCGCAGGCTTCGAATTTTACGGCAAAACGGGGCGCGCGCATAACCGCAACGCCCGCACACCATGGACATCATTTTCCTCAACGAATTTCGCGCCGAAACCATCATCGGCGTTTACCCGTGGGAACGGGAAGTACCGCAGACCATCCAGCTCGACCTGGAAATCGGCCTGCCCCACAGTCGCGCCGGCACCAGTGACGATGTGGCGGACACCATCGACTACGGCAAAGTGGTGGAACGCATCCAGCAAGTACTGGCGGAAAAGCACTTCTCCCTGGTGGAAGCGCTCGCCGAGCACCTCGCACAGCTCGTCATGGCTGAGTTCGGCGCGCCCTGGATCAGGATTAGCATCACCAAGCTGGGGCTAATTCGCGGCGTGAAGCGACTCGGCATCACCATCGAGCGGGGCGTTAAATTCTGACCGGGTTTACCCCAGATGCATCGATTGCCACGCTGATTGCCGCGCCCATCATCCTCTCGCTGGCTTATTTTATCCGTGGCATTTCGGGCTTCGGCTCGGGGCTGATCGCAGTACCCTTGCTGGCGCACTTCCTGCCGCTACAGTTCGTTGTCCCCTTCATTCTGCTGCTGGATTTCACCGCGTCGGTGGTGATGGGGCGCAACGCGCGGCAGCACGTCAACTGGAAGGAAATCAAACCCCTGCTGCCATTCAGCCTGATTGGCGTGGTCTTGGGCGTGGTGCTGCTGATCCATCTGCCCAAGGAGCCACTGCTCACCGGACTGGGTTTGTTCGTGATGGCCTTTGGCGTGCGCAACATTCTCGACCTGCACAACGAAAAACCCATTTCACAGTGGTGGGCGATTCCAGCCGGCTTGACCGGCGGCACGGTAGGCGCCCTGTTCGGCACCGGCGGTCCGCCCTACATCGTTTACCTCTCGCACCGCCTGCGCGACAAATCCGAGCTGCGCGCCACTTTTACCGGCTTGTTCATGATTGACGGCGGCTCGCGCCTGGTGGCTTTTCTCGTCACCGGCCTGCTGCTGCAGCCCGGCCTGCTGCTGGCCTACCTTGGCGCCCTGCCCATCGTGGCGCTGGGTCTGAAACTGGGGCACAAGGTGCATCTCGGCCTGACCAACCAGCAAATGCTTAGGCTGATCGGCACGCTGCTGCTGGGAAGTGGGGTTTCCTTGCTGTGGAAGGCTTGGGGATAGGGGTTACTGAAGGGAGCTTCCGCAACGTGCCAGGTGAAACGTTTAGACAGCCATTGTTTGCTCGAATTATCCGCCCAACAAGTAACCCCCCTTTTTGGCTACTCATAGTCTGTAGCACCAAAGTCATCTATCGGATAACAATGGCGTACCTACTAACTGTTCCGATGATGCTAAGAATCCCAAGCGTCTCAATTCGTGCCACACTTGCCGACAATGTCCGTTCTTATCGAAAAGATCACGGATTATCGCAAGAGGAATTGGCCGATCTTTGTGAGCTTCACCGCACGTATATCGGTTCGGTGGAGCGTGAAGAGCGCAACGTTTCTCTCAGCACACTCGAAGTCCTTGCCCGGGCTCTCGGGGTCAGCGTCCCGGAACTGCTGACACCACGAGCGGAGCATGGCCGAAAAAACACCCCTTGATTATAAGAATGCCATCCAGTCATCCGGCTTTGATATCTATTCTCCGATTGAAGTGGGCGACGCCCGTTTCTGGATACCCACACTGCACCTGGAAACGCTGCTCAACCATGCGCTAAAAGGCGTTGATCTGGGTGATCTACCAGTAAGAACGCGATCTAAAGTTGTCAAGATAGCCGTGTGTGAAGCTCTTGGTTACCCTGTACCAAAATCCTTTAAAAGAACTCAGCCTCGGTTTTTTGGACAGCAGCTCGATATCTACTCGCAAAAATCAAATAACCTGCAAATATGGAATGAACAGCTATCACCTACACGGCGTTACGCAATCATTCAAATATCGAGTCAGAATATCGTTTTAAAAGTCAAAGTGGTGAATGGTCAAGAACTGGCGCTACTGGATATGACAGGCAAGATCACCACAAAATACCAAGCAAGCCTTGTCCCAAGGGCCGATACACATGAACTGGTTTCAGCGCAAGATACCCCGCCCATGTTGCCATGTGTGCAATCTGGTGCAATGTTTCCCGCGTCGGTCAGTCCGGTTGATGAACCTGAGAGTGGTGCCTTACTACCGATTCTGGAAATCTTTGAGCGGTTGTCAACGCTGGTAGGTTTAACGTTTGTTGACCCCGGCATGGACCAGGAACGCAATCGGGGCGCGGCGCTGCATCGTTTGATTTGCGAATGCTTGGGATACAGCCGCTACGAAGACAAGGGTCAGTTCCCGGATATTCGCCACCAGTTGTTGGAAGTGAAGCTGCAAACATCGCCCACTATCGATCTAGGATTGGTGTTGCCAAGCAGTGAAGATCATCTCGATATCCGGCAACTTGGCGACTATCACCCCCGGCATTGCGATACCCGTTATGCGATGTTTTACGCCAACACGGACGGCAAGGAAGTGAGGCTTACCCACCTGTTCGTCACGACTGGCGCTGATTTTTTCACACGGTTCCGGCGCTTTGAAGGCAAGATCACCAACGGAAAAATTCAAATCCCGTTACCCAGAAATTTTTTCAGCATGTAGGCCAAAAACACGCCAAATCCGTGCATCGAGATCGGCAGCAAGCTGGTTGGCTTCGGTCGAAGGTATCTTGGCATGAATTTCTTTTACCAAGGCGACGATCGCCATCGCTTCGTCGCACGCTGGGTTAGGCAATGGGAATAACTCGACATATTGGGTGATGAAACGTCGCCGCCCAGCATAGAGCTTGTTGTTGAACCGGTGATCGTAGAAGGCTTCGATGAACGTCGAGTTAGCCACTGCAAGCGCCAGCCACAGCAGGTCTTGTTCGTCTTTATTTTCGCATTGCAACCAATAACATTCACCGTTAACAATGCCGCCGTCCATGTCGATCCAGAAAATCGGCTTGTCGGAAATGTCGGGAAAAACAAGCTTGGGCGATGGCCACGCAGCAGGGTCTTGCGGCACCCATAGCTCATACCATTTACGGCCAGCCTCGATGAGGTACGTGCGCGCTTCGAGAACGTCACGGTGCTTTTCCAGGTAACTCGCCGCTTTTGGGTAGAGTCTCAAATCGACAGCGGCGCGACCATTCTCCGTCACCTCATGTGGGTAAAGGATTTCCTTGATGTGTTTGGCTTTGGCTGGAACGTCAGCTTTGAAGCGACGCGCACTCTTTCGAGTGATCAAGGGTCGAAGCAATTCGGGCCGCCCACCAGGTAGATCGCTCCAATCGTTACGAACGAAAACCTTGTCCGCCGTCGATTTCACACCGACCCTTATTTTTCCGATCCGTCGAAACGTTTCCCACGTGTTGGCTTTGACCGTTGCCAACCACTGATCGGTGGCCTGGGTAGCAATGCGCCAAATGCCTTCGGGGTCGCCGCCGTTGTCCAGTGTCCCATGACGAACACGGAAACGCCGGCCATCTGAGATTGCAATCACGGTGTCGTTATCAGCGGACAAGGCAGACAGCGCATCCGTGGCTTCTGCAATGGCGGCATCTTCGGTTTCGTAAATCGACGAGTAAGCGATTCCACCGGTATGTGGATGCCGCGGATCGAGCGTGCCTCGCGCCAACAGAACCGATGGCAAAACTGCCGCATCGAAGAGCTTGGTATCGCCGAGATCCCATGCGTGCAAAATACGAAAGCGGGAAAGCATGGCACGTCGAACGGCTTGACCTGATTTTGTGGTCATGAACCGGTTTGAGGTGATCACGCCAGTCACGCCTTTTTCCGCCAACACTTGAGAAATCCCGAGCAAGAATGGGTAGTAAAGATCAACGCGGCCAGTCAATCCAAAACGTTGAGCAAGCTGCTGTGCCTGTTGCGCCCCCATGATCTGTGTTCGCACATACGGCGGATTGGCGATCACAAGATGGAAAGGCGCCTGCACCTCGCCCATCGAGAACAGGTCACCACCACCTTGCAAATTGAGAACATGCTCCAGAAAATCCTTTTGTTCCAGGTGGGCATCCAAATCGGGAAAATCCTGCAGAAGACGCAGCGATGCAATCCGAATAGCCTCTGGGTCGGTGTCATAGCCCACCGCCTCAACGCGTTTTCTGGCCGAGGGCGGCAAGCGTTTGATCAAGGCGTCAAGCAGAACCCCATCCCCGCATGCAGGATCAAGAACACGGATTTTTCCGCTCTCTGGCAAGTCTGCCACCTGGACTATTTGGTCGGCCACAAACTCAGCAAAATCCATGGGCGTATATGTCGCACCGGAGGACTTTTGTTGTTCAACCTCACTGTAACGTGGACGCAGTGCCGTATCGGCATCAAAATCAAATAGGCTACTCATAGTCTTCATCTTACCTTGGGCTCAACCAACTGAAAAGAAAAATCAGCCCTCGGGTTCAAGGTCATGCCCTGGAGACCGTTGCCTTCGCGCATCCAGTGACTGCTCAGTGTCGTGAGCAGCCTGATGCCAGCCGCATGCGATCCATCTGCAATACTGCAATTTCCTGCTATTTAAAAACAGCCGGAAGGATATTTGGCCAGCCCGCGTACAAGGGCGCAATAACCAACGGGCATTGCGCCGCTGGTGTGATTCCAGTGCAATGCGCTTCGCTTATTGACACACTACGTTCACTGGCGGATCACCGGTTCCCCCTTCTGCGCCGCTTCGTGTTGGGAGGCAAGTTGGGGGCTGTCGGCTGCGCCCTGTCTGAGCGCAAAGCGCGAGTTGCGCAGACGCCCAACTTGCCTCCCAACACGAAGTAACCCGTAGGGCGGCGCAGGGGGCGGCCTTTCTTTGGTTACTCTTCTTTGGCCGTACAAGGAAAGTGACCCGCCGCCGGGCGGCCCCGGCTCTAATTACCTCCCAGCGCCACCAATATTTCGACTGCCGCTCAAAAAAGTTTTTTCAGGCAGCCATCAACTCTTTCTTTGGTCTGCCACCCTTCTTCCCGTTTTGTCGAGCTGCGGCTGATTTCGCTTCGCTGGATGCCGAACCGCCTTTTTTCCCAATTTCAGCCATCCAGTGTTTCGAGCCAAGGAAGCCTTCCAGTAATGCCGGGATATACAAGTCAGCGTCGAGGTGTGGAAAGTGTATCCCGAGACCTGACGGTGAAATTTCGGCATCCAAAAGGTCTGCTGGATGGGCGTGCTCCAACCCTTGTGCGTGTTTTGGCGAAAAGGCCAGCTCAAGTCCTGAGTCAAGCGTGATAAATACACGGGCAACGCGCCGGTCATAGCGCACCGAGACTGCGGCTGGAAAAGCGGCTTTCCTTGTGACGGCGCGGCGGTTCGCCGCTTCTATCGTGTCATTAGAAATCATCATGTATTCGTCTCCATTCGCAACAGAGGTTTGACAGCTTGTCAGTCAATTCGTCCACGATCTTAACCAAGTCTTTGTCGGAGAACCCGTAGTTCTCGCGTAACTCTGGCGGGCCGTTCAGGCAATGCAACTTAAGGGCTCGTAAATGAATAACTTGGACATACGTTGCTGTGTATTCGGGATGGATGCAAGGCGCGAGACGCGGGCAATGGTTATTCCATTGCCAAGTCTCGCAACGCCGCAGACGCCCGAATACACAGCAACCCTCC
>JAUYFW010000047.1 GCA_030690835.1 Sulfurimicrobium sp.
AATGAGAACCAACATGCCGGTAACCAGCGTGGAACGCGAGTTCAGGGACGGCGAGACCATCGTCTCCAAAACCGACCTCAAGGGCATCATTACCTATGTAAACCCTTATTTCTGCGAAATGAGCGGTTACAGCGAGCAGGAGTCGATTGGCCAGCCGCACAACTACATCCGCCATCCCGACATGCCGTCGGAAGCCTTCGCCGATCTGTGGGCGACGCTCAAGGCTGGCAAACCCTGGACCGGCATGGTCAAGAACCGCTGCAAGAACGGCGATTATTACTGGGTCGTGGCCAACGCCACGCCGATCCGCGAGAACGGCCAGGTGGTGGGCTACATGTCGGTGCGCAGCAAGCCCACGCGCGCCCAGGTTGACGCGACCGCCAGGATTTATCAGGAAATCAGGGAAGGAAAAAGCAAGTACAAAGTGAAGGAAGGC
Organism: Sulfurimicrobium sp.; assembly: GCA_030690835.1. Taxonomy (GTDB): domain Bacteria; phylum Pseudomonadota; class Gammaproteobacteria; order Burkholderiales; family Sulfuricellaceae; genus Sulfurimicrobium. The sequence continues at coordinate 437 of JAUYFW010000047.1, forward strand.
AAGGCCGTCAAACTTGGCTTGTTAGGCGGCTTACAGGGACGTATCAGGAATTGGAGGCTCGGCGTCAAACTTGGCTTGGGCTTTGGCCTGGTGCTGCTCCTGCTGTCTGTTGTCGCCTTCATCGGCATCACCCGGCTGGGCCACTTGAATGACAGCATGGAACAGATCGTCCACGACAGTTACCCCAAAACTGTTGCCGCCAACGAGGCTATCAAGCATCTCAACCGCCAGGCCCGTTCCATGCGGAACGTACTGCTCATGAGCGATAAAGGGCAGATCGAAAAAGAGCTGGTTAACATCGCCGAGTCGAAGAAGATCGTCGGGGAGAATGTGGAAAAGCTGGATAAAACGATTAAAAGCGAGCAAGGCCGGGAGTTGATGAAAGCGCTTCTGGAGGCGCGAGCAAAATACACCGATTCGCAGGATCGCTTCCTGAAGTTGATCGCCAACGGCAAGAGCGGTGAAGCAAAGGACTTGTTGCTGGGCGAGCTGCGCCCGGTGCAGTTGGCCTATTTCGACCAGCTCAACAAGTTCATCGAATTCCAGCATGAGAAGATGGAAAACAACGGCAAGGACGCGGCCGAGCAGTACCGTGCCGCCCGCAACCTGATGCTCATTCTGGCCATTGCCGCAGTCCTGGCTGGCTCGTTGTTCTCGTTCCTGATCACGCGCGCCATCGTCAGGCCGCTCACTGCCGCCGTCGATGTTTTCGACAAGATGGGCCAGGGCGACTATTACAACAGGATCGAGGCTGACAGCGAGGACGAAATCGGCAAGGTCATGTACGGGCTGAAATCCACCCAGATCAAGCTGGGCTTCGACATCAACGATGCCAAACGGCGCGCCGATGAATCGCTGCGCATCACCAACGCGCTCGACAATGCTTCCACCGGCGTGATGATTGCCGACAACGACCTCAACATCATTTACCTGAACAAATCGGTGCAGGCCATGCTGAAGAACGCCGAATCCGACATCAGGAAGGACCTGCCGGATTTCAGCGCCGACAAGCTGCTGGGCGCCAACATCGACGGCTTCCACAAAAACCCGGCGCACCAGCGGCAGTTGCTGAAGTCCTTCACCACCACCTACAAGGCGACCGTCAACATCGGCGGGCGCACTTTCCGTTTGTCCGCCAACCCGGTGTTCAATGCGGCGGGTCAGCGCCTGGGCGCCTCGGTGGAGTGGATCGATGCCACCGAGGAAGTGAGGGTGGAGGAGGAAGTGAAGCGCATCGTGGATGCGGCCGTGTCCGGCGATCTGTCGCAGCGCATCGCCATGGAAGGCAAGGAAGGTTTCATGAAGGCGCTGGGCGAGGGGGTCAACAATCTGACCGAGGTGGCCGAGGATGTCCTCAATGAAAGTATTCGGGTAATCGAGCTGGTTTCCCAGGGCGACCTGACCCAAACCATCGAGCGCGAGTATTACGGCAGTTTCAAACGGCTCAAGGACGCGACCAACGACACGGTGAAAAAACTCTCCTCCACCATCGCCGAGGTTCGCAGCGCGGCGGATTCGCTCACCGGCGCATCCGACCAGATCAGCGCCACGGCGCAGTCCCTTTCGCAGACAACCAGCGAGCAGGCGGCCAGCGTGGAGGAAACCAGCGCCTCGATCGAACAGATGAGCGCCTCTATCAGCCAGAACACCGAAAATGCCAAGGTGACCGACGGCATGGCAGCCAAGGCGGCGAAGGAAGCCACCGAGGGCGGCGTCGCGGTGAAGGAAACGGTCAGCGCGATGAAGCAGATCGCCGGGAAGATCGGCATTATCGACGACATCGCCTACCAGACCAACCTGCTGGCCCTGAACGCGGCCATTGAAGCGGCGCGGGCCGGCGAACATGGCAAGGGCTTCGCGGTGGTGGCGGCTGAGGTGCGCAAGTTGGCCGAGCGCAGTCAAGTTGCAGCGCAGGAAATCGGCGAGCTGGCGAGCGACAGCGTGATGCAGGCGGAAACGGCCGGCAAGCTGCTGGATGCGATGGTGCCTTCGATCAACAAGACTTCCGACCTGGTGCAGGAAATCACGGCGGCTTCGGAAGAACAGTCTGCCGGGGTCGGGCAGATCAATACCGCCATGAACCAGATGAACCAGATTACCCAGCAGAACGCTTCCGCTTCGGAGGAACTGGCGGCGACGGCGGAGGAAATGAGCGGCCAGGCGGAGCAGTTGCAGGACCTGATGGCGTTTTTCAAGGTGGCTGGCGGCGGCGCGCCGGAAAGAAAACCGCTAGTGCGGCAAGCCGCAGGCGACACATCGCGCCCGGCGCATCGGGAAGGGCAGGCAGCAGCAACGCCCGCCGCCATGTCTCTCGATGGACTCGAGTTCGTCAAATTCTAGGAGAGGGCATCATGGGCGCAATCGTCAGTGCTGTAGGTCGGGCTTCAGCCCGAAATGTCGGGCTGAAGCCCGACCTACAAATCCATCAAATTGGTTAGGGGCAGGATCATGGGCGCACTGGTACAAACGGATCAGCAGGTCGCGGTTTCCGGCGTGGAGCAGGATCAGAACCAGTATCTGACTTTCATGTTGGGGGGGGAAATGTTCGCCATCCCGATTCTCAACATCAAGGAAATTATCGAATACGGCCATCTCACCACGGTGCCGATGATGCCGGGATTCATTCGCGGCGTGATCAACCTGCGCGGCAGCGTGGTGCCGGTGGTGGATCTGTCGGCCCGCTTCGGCCGGGAGAGCACGGGGATTACCCGCCGCACCTGCATTGTCATCATTGAAATCCATGCCGAGGGCGAACTACAGGATATCGGGGTGGTGGTGGATACCGTCAACGAGGTGCTAGAGATACCGGCTCAGGAGGTCGAACCGGCGCCTTCCTTCGGTGCGGTTATCCGTACCGATTTCATCCAGGGCATGGGGAAAATAAACGGCAAGTTCGTGATCATCCTGAACGTGGATCATGTGCTGTCACTGGATGAAATGACCATGCTGAGCCAGGTCGGCGCGGCTGAGTAGGAGGCCCGCCCCCGGGCCGATATTATCGCGGCGAGGGCGCCGCTCCCACAAAGGGCGGTTCCCGCAGTGGCGTTTTGGTTCTAATGGGTTAACAGGAGCATGGCATGAGAGATATCGTGAGCGATGCGGCGGCCGATCTGAATCGCGTGGTAAAAATCAACGAGGAAAACAAGAAAGTGGTGCAGATTTCCTCCGAGGTGAACCAGGTGGCGCTGAACGCCATGTTGACCGCCAAGCGTTCGGGGGAAAAATCGCGCGGCTTTGGCGTGGTGTCGTCGGAGTTGCGGGTATTCAGCGGCAAGCTGGAACATTTCATGATCGACCTCGAAGCGCCGATTTTTGAATTGCTCAAGGGCGTGTCCCAGCTTTTGAGGCAGGCGCAGGTTCAACATCATTTTGTCAAGGCCATGAATGGCAGCGATAGCGCAAAACGACTGCTGACGCCGGTGCTGGCGCGCAAGGAGGCGGAGATGGCAATCGGCGGCGAAAGGGTGAAGCGGGACTGGTGCCGTCTGGCCATGCTGCTCAAGCGGGCGCTGCAATTGTGCGAAACGGGTGGTGCGCTGTCGCGCAGCGCCAAGATCGAGGCGGTGTATGGCGGGGACATGACTGCATCTCTGAAGCAGGTATCGAACCAGATCGAGCGGACGGTGGAAAGCATCCTTTCCATCCTCAAGGCGCTCAGAACCGAGATGTGCTGAGGCAGAAAATAATGAAAAAAACCACCTATATCTACGAGGACGGCGAGCACAAGTGGGCGGCGATTACGCGCGACCCGCAAAAGCCGGACTACCTGATCGATACCAACGAATATCTGGTGATCAACGGCAATCAGGCGATACTCACCGACCCGGGCGGGATGGAAGTTTTTTCCGCAGTGTTTTCCGCCGTCAGCGCAGAATTCGACCCGCAAAATATCCGCCATATCTTCGCTTCGCATCAGGATCCGGATGTGATTTCCTCGCTTGGGCTGTGGCTGGATTTCAACCCCGAGTTGAAGTGTTACCTGAGCTGGTTGTGGGCGGAATTCATCCCGCATTTCGGCGGCAACGCCGATACCTTCATCAAGCTCCCTGATGAGGGTATGACGTTGACACTGAACGGGCTGAGCCTGGAAGCGGTGCCGGCTCATTACCTGCATTCTTCGGGCAATTTTCATCTCTACGACCCCAAGGCCAGAATACTTTTCAGCGGTGACGTGGGCGCAGCCCTGTTGCCACCCGGCGAGGACGAGTTGTTCGTGGATAATTTCAGCAAGCATATCCGCCACGCGGAGGGCTTTCACCGCCGCTGGATGGGCTCCAACGAGGCGAAGCAGAAATGGTGTCGGCGGGTGGATGGCATGGAGATCGACATGCTGTGCCCGCAACATGGCGCCATCTATCAGGGGCAGGACGTGAAACGTTTCATCAACTGGCTGAGTGATCTGGATGTGGGCCTGAAATAGGCTTCTGGCGGGCTACATGTTGAACCCGGATCGTCCAGTGGAATGTAGGAGCGCCGCCCCGGCGCGAAGGAAATCGCGGCGAGGGCGCCGCTCCTACAGCGGTGTTTGGAGGTGAGAAATGGAAACGATTCAGATTTCAGACCAGGAATTTACACAATTTCAGCGGCTGATTTACCAGATTGCCGGAATCAGTCTGTCCGCAGCCAAGAAGGCGCTGGTGTGTGGCCGCCTGGGGAAACGACTGTCCCATCATCGGTTGCGCAGTTATGGCGAATACTTCAATCTGCTGAGCGATGATCGTCACCGGAACGAGCTTCAGACTGCAGTTGACCTGCTCACCACCAACGAAACCTATTTTTTTCGCGAGCCCAAGCATTTCGATTTCCTGCGCCAGCAAATCAAGCCGGGCAAAACTTTCCGGGTGTGGAGCGCGGCCTGTTCCAGCGGTGAGGAACCCTACAGCATCGCCATGGTGCTATCGGATTTGCTGGGCGACAGCCCGTGGGAAGTGGTGGCTTCCGACATCAGCACCCGGGTGCTGGAGAAGGCGCGCAATGGCCATTATCCGCTGGATCGCACCAGCGGCATTGCGCGCGAGCATCTCTCGCGCTACTGTCTGAAAGGTGTCGGTTCGCAGCAGGGCACCCTGCTGGTTGAAAAGACACTGCGCAACCGGGTGAATTTCATGCAGCTCAACCTGAGCAAGTCATTGCCGGCGCTGGGCGAATTTGATCTGATTTTTCTGCGCAATGTGATGATTTATTTCGACCTCGAAACCAAGCGCCAGGTGGTGAAGCGCATGCTGCCGCTGCTCAAGAGCGGTGGGCATTTTCTGATCGGTCATTCGGAAAGCCTGAACGGCGTGGTGGACTCCCTGCAGGCCGTTGCGCCAGCGATATACCGCAAGCCATGAATGAGACTGCCGCCAGCGCCGAGGTCTTCCTTAATCCCGGAGATTTTCATTTCGGTGCTGAAACGCGGCGTATCCACACCCTGCTGGGTTCCTGTGTGGCGATCACATTGTGGCATCCGGTTTTACGCATTGGCGGCATGTGCCATTTCATGTTGCCGAGCCGTAGTCGGCAGGAGGGCGGGGAGCTGGATGGGCGCTATGGCGACGAGGCGGTGCAGATGTTCCTGTGCGAGATTGATAAATTCGATACTCGACCCAGCGAGTACCAGGTCAAGTTGTTTGGCGGTGGAAACATGTTCAAGGATTTCAGCAGCAGTACGGTGGCCAGCGTCGCACAGCGCAACGCAGAGGCGGGCGCGGACCTGCTGCGTCAGAACGGTTTCTGCGTCGAGTGCGAGGACGTGGGCGGAAATGGCCATCGCCGTGTGATCTTTGACCTGCGCGATGGTAATGTATGGGTAAAGCATGAGAAAAACTAGTAGTCAGTCAATATGGATCGCAATGGTATGTAGGTCGGCCTTCAGGCCGACCTACAGTTTCGCGTTTCAACGTGACTACTAGGGTCTGTTAACGCTCTTGCCGGGAAACGCTGGCGCTAAAAAATTTGTTAAGAAGATGAAAAAATGAAAATCAATCTGCCGGTTACAGATGTCGAATACCCTTATCCCAAAGGGAAGACACTTGTTTCAAAGACCGACCTCAAAGGCATCATTACCTATGCCAACGACGTGTTTGTGGAACTCAGCGGGTTCAGCAGGGAAGAGCTGTATGGCAAAAACCATAATATTGTCCGTCATCCCGACATGCCGCCCGAGGCTTTCGATGATTTGTGGAAAGCCGTCAAGGCAGGCTGTCCATGGCATGGCGTTGTCAAGAATCGGTGCAAAAACGGCAATTACTATTGGGTCGACGCATTTGTGGTGCCGATCCGGGAAAATAATCTGACCATCGGTTATATGTCTGTCCGCAAGGAGCCCCTGCGGCAGCAGGTGGCGGCCTGCGAAGCGCTGTACAAGGAGATCAGGGAAAAGCGTGCGCGCCTGAAAACCGGCTCTGCTTTTGATTTTATCTACAATCTGTCATTCGATACCCGCTATGCTTTATTTGTCACAACCATGCTGATGCTTCAGGCGATTGCTGTGGCCGCCGGGCTATCGGACATGCCGGAAGCGGCTGTTTCAAGCTTGGCAGTCGGCCTGGTTCTGGGCTTTATCTCAGTCATTTTCATGTCCCGTACGGTCAGTCGCCCATTGCGCGAAGCCATCGATTATTTTGAGCAGATTGCGCAAGGCAATCTGAATAACGATATCCCGATCAGCGGAAAAAGTGGTGCAGCGCGGGTATTGACTGCGTTGGCCGCAACCCAGGTCCACCTGCGGGTCATCATCGACGAAATTGCACTGGCTACCCGCAAGATACAGCGACGTTGCGTCGAACTCGATGAGGATGTGAACCGGGTAACGAGCCAGTCGCAGCGGCAGCAGGACCGCGTCATGCAGGTCGGCGCAGCCATGGAAGAAGTCAGCGTTTCCGTTTCCGAGGTGGCGAGAGGTGCGGAGAGTGCAGCGGATGCCGCAAAAATCTCGCTGGATACGGTTACTGAAGGTGGATCGAGAATAATGCACAGCATGGCTTCGACGTCGCGCGTGGTGCAAGCCGTGCAGGATTCGGGCGCCACGATCAACAAACTCAGTCAATCGATCCAGCAGATTGACACCATCACAAAAGTGATCAAGTCGATCGCCGACCAGACCAATCTGCTGGCGCTGAATGCGGCAATTGAAGCTGCGCGTGCTGGGGAGCAGGGCAGAGGATTTTCGGTGGTGGCAGATGAGGTGAGGCATCTTGCCGAACGTACTGCCGCAAGTACTGCGGATATCACCAAAATGGTCAATGAAATCCAGTTTACGGCCAGCCAGGCTGTCACCTCGATGGATGACGCCACCAGGGAAGTGGAGGAGGGACGCGAGATGCTTCAGACCAGCAGCGACAGCTTCCAGCAGATTACCTCTACCAGCAGTCATGTCACGGAAATGGCCAAACACATTGCGAGTGCGGCAGTCGAGCAGTCTACGGCAACCGACGAGGTCGCCAGAAACATGGAACAAATGTCAGCGCTGATCGATGAAAACAGCGCCAGTATTGTTCATGTTGGGCTGGCCGTAGAGGAACTGGCTGCGACGGCGGACGAGCTTCACAAGCTGGTCGCACACTTTGACGCAACGGTCTGATCACAAATTTTGAGTTTCGACCTATGAAGAAGATCAAGGTAATGGTGGTGGACGACTCGGCAGTAGTGCGCCAGGTGGTGCAGGCTATTCTTGAACGCGAGCCGGATGTCGAGGTGATCGGGGTGGCTTCCGACCCGATTTTTGCCACGGAACGCATGAACAAGCAGTGGCCGGACGTTATCGTGCTCGACATCGAAATGCCGCGCATGGATGGCATTACCTTTCTGAAAAAAATCATGGCCGAACGGCCCACGCCGGTGGTGATCTGCTCCACCCTGGCTGAGAAGGGTGCGAGCACGACGATGCAGGCGCTTGAAGCCGGGGCGGTGGAGATCATCACCAAGCCGCAGATCGGCCTCAAACGTTTCCTTGAGGACTCGTCCCATGAGCTGGTGACGGCGGTGCGCGCAGCGGCGCAGGCCAACGTCAGGAAATTGAAAATTGCGCCTATCACAGCCCTCAAGGCTGCGCCCAAACTCAACGCCGACGCCATCCTGACCGCGCCCAAACTCAACGCCGACGCCATCCTGACCGCGCCCGGCAGTCATGCCATGGCGCAGACCACCGAACGCATCGTCGCCATCGGCACTTCCACCGGCGGCACCCAGGCGCTGGAGGCGATACTCACCGCGCTGCCGCGAGTCTGCCCCGGCATCGTCATCGTGCAGCACATGCCGGAAAAGTTCACCGCCGCCTTCGCCGCGCGCCTCAACGAACTCTCCCAGCTCGAAGTGCGCGAGGCGCAGCATAACGACCGCGTGATTCCCGGCCGCGCCCTGATCGCGCCGGGCGGCAAGCACATGCTGTTGAAGCGCAACGGCGCCTATTATCACGTCGAGGTGGTGGACGGGCCGGTGGTCAACCGCCACCGTCCCTCGGTCGATGTGCTGTTCCGCTCGGTGGCGAAATTCGCCGGCAAGAACGCCACCGGCATCATCATGACCGGCATGGGTGACGACGGCGCCAGGGGGCTGAAGGAAATGCACGATGCCGGCGCGCCCACCATCGCCCAGGACGAGGAAACCTGCGTGGTGTTCGGCATGCCCAAGGAGGCCATCAAGCTGGGAGGGGTGGACCGGATAATGGGCTTGCAGGATATTCCAAGGGCGATACTGTCCGGGTAGGAGGCCCGCCCCCGGGCCGATTGAAATCTGTAGGAGCGGCGCCCTCGCCGCGAAAATCGGCCCGAGGGCGGGCCTCCTACAGGGAACAGGAGGAAACGATGAAGCCACATGCGAAGGATCTGCGCAAGGGGCGGTTTTCAGAGACAGGGAGAATCTATCTTGTCACTACCGTAACGCTGGGCCGGAAGCCGGTTTTTTCGGATTTCCACGCGGCGCGCCAGTTGATCCATGTCCTCCAGGCAGAACATGAAACAGGTTGCGCGAAGACGCTGGCTTTTGTGGTGATGCCGGATCATTTGCATTGGTTGCTGGAGTTGGGCGCAAGCGTTAGCCTGCCCCGCGTCGTCGGGAGGATAAAATCCGTGGTCGCGCATCGGCTAGGCGGCGGTGTCTGGCAGCAGGGGTTTCACGACCATGCCTTGCGCAAGGATGAAGATTTGGCAACCACTGCACGTTATGTGGTGGCCAATCCATTGAGAAAGGGGCTGGTGCCGAACATTGGCGCCTATCCCCATTGGGATGCACTGTGGTTGTGATGTAGGAGGCCCGCCTCGGGCCGATGAATCTGTAGGAGCGGCGCCCTCGCCGCGAAAATCGGCCCGGGGCGGGCCTCCTACAAACGGATTTGAATGGAGAGCGAAAATGAAAATCGAGGGTACCGAGGAAATTGATTTTTCCCGGCAACTGCGGCTGCTGGTGGTGGACGATGTGGCGGTTCACCGTTTTCTTCTGGCCTCGGGCCTTGGGCGTACCAACCCTTTTGTAAAAGTGGAAGAGGCTGGAAGCGGTAGCGAGGCGATGACCAAGCTGGGTGGTTCGGAACACTACGACGCTGTGATATGCGACTGGCTCATGCCGGACGGCAGCGGGGAAGACTTGTTGCGCTGGATGCGCGCGCGGCCCCATTTCAGGCGCGTGCCGTTCATCATGGTATCCGGCAAGAACACCGCCCAGGACATCATTGAGGCTTTTACCGAGCTGGGGGTGGATGGTTATGTGGTCAAGCCATTCATGCCGAGGGATGTCTACCGGAAAGTGGTCGATACGATCGACAAGATGGCCGGAAAAAATTCCAGATAGATCATAAGGAGTCGTGTGATGGGGCATTTCCTGTTAAGTGGCAACATGAGGTTGTTCTGGCTGCTGGCGGCTGTCGGCCTGGCGGGTTTGATGGCGGCTACACGGGTTAATGCAGCGGAGAAGGAGGTGTACATTCTGGCCGTGGTGCCGCAGTTCACCCCATCCGAGGTGCACCGTAACTGGACGCCATTCGTTGAAAAGTTATCCAAGGCGACCCAACGGCGCTTCGAGGTCAGGATTTATCCCAGTATTCCGAAATTCGAGGAGGGGTTTCTGAACGGCGAGATCGATCTGGCTTTCATGAATCCTTACCATGCGGTCATGGCGAAACGGGCGCAGGGGTACATCCCGCTGGTGCGCGACGGCGCCAATCCGCTAAGCGGTATATTGGTCGTGCGGCGCGACAGCCCGGTAAAAACAATCAAGGAGTTGAACGGGAGGGAGCTGGCGTTTCCGGCGCCGAATGCGTTTGGCGCATCGTTGTACATGAGAGCGCTGCTGGCCGAGCAGGAAAAAATCAGCATTACCCCGCGCTACGTCAAAACCCATACCAACGTTTATCGTCATGTGATTATGGGGGAAGTGGCGGCGGGCGGCGGCGTGAATAACACGCTCAAGCATGAATCTCCGGAAGTTCAGGCTCAACTGCGAGTTCTGTTTGAAACGCCTGCAGTGGCGGCACACCCATTGGCTGCACACCCGCGCATGCCGGAGGGGGTGCGTCAGGCCGTGACGGCTGCCCTGCTGGATATGGGGAATGACCCCGCCTGGCAAGGCATGCTTGCGGAGATGCAGATGTCCAGGCCGGTCAAGGCGGATTACGCCAGGGATTATCAGGCTCTGGAAAAACTGAAGCTGGAAAAGTATGTGGTCATCGAGAAGAATTAACCCAGATGAATGCATGGGCATGTAGGAGCGCCGCCCCCGGCGCGAATGAGGCCGCAAATCGCGGCGAGGGCGCCGCTCCCACTAACACAATCAAATGAGTACATACAGCGCGATAAAATTTACCATGCCGCCTAAACTTGCCGCCGCATTTATACCGCGCCACCTGCATCTTCAGTTGGCATTGCTGACTTCGCTCGCATTGCTGATAACCATTGCTGTCTACGCATGGTACACCGCCAACGAACAGTCCGAGTTTGCGCAGAATAGCGCCGAACTCGAAGTGGTGGCGCTGGCGCGCAACATTGCAGCGACCGGCACCAATTTTATCGTCAGCCGGGATTTCGCGGAGCTTGAGGACCTGCTTGTCCGGACGGTTGATCTGCCCGGTGTTCTGGAAGTGCGGATCACTGACGGGCAAGGAAAGCCGTTAAGCGATGTGGCCAGGAAACCGGGCGGCAGGCCGGAAATCCGCTTTGGCGCGCAGAAAATCGGCGTTCCTTCGGCCGTGAATGCAGCCGCCCGCGTTGATTACATCAGTGCCGATAATGGCTGGCGATACGAGTTTGGCCTCGGCGATCCGGGGCGGATGGTGGTGTGGCAGCCGATTTTTAGCGGCGCCCTGCTGGGCTGGGTGGTGGTTGATTACGACCTCGCTTCGACTGCGGAAATACGCAAGCACATCTGGAGCGATAGCCTGGCCGCCAGCGCTATCGCGATCATTGTCAGCATGTTGCTGCTGCTTCTATTCCTGAAACGCCCCATGGGCGCGTTGCGGTCTGCCAGGGATTTTGCCGCCAAGCTCGACGTGTCGCGCGGCGAACAAATGCCCGTTTTTCGCGGCACGGCGGAAATCGAGTCGCTTGATATCGCGCTAAACCATGCGTCAAGGCGCCTGTTCGATCAGGAATCCGAACTGAAGCACGCCAAGGAAGAAGCCGAAGCCGCAAGCCGCGTAAAAAGCGAGTTCCTGGCCAACATGAGCCATGAAATCAGGACGCCGATGAACGGCATTATCGGCCTGACCTGTTTGGTGCTTGATACGGAGCTGAGCCAGGCGCAACGGGAGCATCTGGAAATGGTGAAATCGTCGGCTGATGCGCTCCTGGCCATTCTTAACGATATTCTGGATTTATCGAAAATCGAGGCCGGTAAGCTGGAAATGGAAGAATCCGATTTTGCTCTTAGCCAAGTGGTGAGCGGGGCACTCATGACCGTTTCCCTGCGCGCCAAGCAGAAAGGTCTGGGGCTGGTTCACGACATCGCGCCGGAAATCCCGGATGGTTTGCGCGGCGACCCCGTTCGCTTGCGGCAAATTCTCATTAATCTGCTGGGCAACGCGCTTAAATTCACAGAGCAAGGCGAAATCGCCTTATCGGTCTCGCCGGAAAGCCGGGGCGATGGAATGGTCTGCCTGCACTTTCAGGTGCGGGATACGGGTATCGGCATTCCAGAGGCGAAGCAACTTTCCATTTTCGATGCCTTTTCCCAGGCAGATGCCTCGATCAGCCGCAAATATGGCGGCACTGGCCTGGGGCTGTCGATTTCGTCCCGCCTGGCGGCAATGATGCAGGGGCGGATGTGGCTGGAAAGCGAAGCCGGTCGGGGCAGCGTGTTTCATTTTACCGCAAGTTTCAGGGAGGCCGAACATGCCGTGGCGCCGTCAGCGGCCCCGGTTGCGCCGGTGGGGGATGTGAGCGGGTTGCGCATCTTGCTGGCCGAGGATAACGCCGTTAACCAGCATCTGGCGGTTACTCTGCTGGAAAAGCAGGGGCATGTGGTCGTTGTGGCCTCGAATGGCGTAGAGGTACTGGCCGCACTGCAAGACGAGTGGGAGCGGCGCCCTCGCCGCGATAATCGGCCCGAGGGCGGGCCTCCTACAAGCAGGGGGAAGGTTGGGATGGGGGTTGGCCTCGATGCTATCGGCCCGAGGGCGGGCCTCCCGCAAACTTATGATCTGATCCTGATGGATATGCAGATGCCCGAGATGGACGGCATTGAAGCCACGGTGCGCATCCGCGAAGGGGAACGGAGCAGTGGCGGTCACATCCCGATCGTCGCGCTGACCGCCAACGTCATGAAAGGGGACAGGGAACGCTGCCTGGCCGCAGGCATGGATGGCTATGTGTCCAAGCCGTTACGCAAACAGGAGTTGCTGGCGGCGATCGAAAATGTGCTGGCCATGCGGGGCGCCATTACACAGGGGCCGCTGGAGGAATCCGCAACAGGCAAAATCGACGTGGAAGAATTGATGGAACGCGTCGGCGGGGACATGGAACTGCTGGTGCAGTTGGTGAAGATGTTTTTTGCGGGGTTGCCAGAATCTCGAAACGAGATCGCCGCCGCCATTGCCGCCGCCGACAGCGAGGCGCTGGAGTACGCTGCCCATTCCCTGAAGGGCATGCTGGGCACCTTCGCCGCCCGCGATGGGCATGAGCTCGCTTGGCGGTTGGAGGAAATGGGTCACAGCGGGGAACTGGCGGGGGCGGCGGAGACGCTGGCAAATCTCGATCGGGAACTGGATGCATTGAAACTTTTGTTGGCTGAATTTTTGCCTGGGCCAGGCGTTGAGTAGGAGGCCCGCCCCGGGCCGATTGAATCCGCAGGAGCGGCACCCTCGCCGCGATGCTATCGGCCCGGGGCGGGCCTCCTACAATAAAGCAGGGGAGAAACATGGAACATGGAATCCTGATTGTGGACGACAATGCCATGACGCGCAAGCTGCTGCGCTCGACCTTGCGTTCGGCCAATCTGTACGTGGTGGGGGAGGCCGGCAGCGGCGAAGCGGCCATTGCCATGGTTGAAAAATTGCACCCGGCAATCGTGTGCCTGGACATTTTCATGCCGGGGATGGATGGCATCGAAACACTCAAGGCGCTCAAGGCCTCCTATCCGAGGATCGTCGTTCTGATGGTGACTGGCAACCCTTTCCCCGAGAAGGTAAAAGAGGCCTTGTCAGCTGGGGCAAATGGGCTTCTGGTAAAGCCGTTTACCCCAGCAAAGGTGATGGCGGCTTTGAGAGTCGCCATGCGGCGCCATGAGCAAGAGCCGTCATGACAGGCGCGCCTATGGTTGCAAGACATTCCACGGGCAATATTGGCGGTTTAACGCTCTGTAGGCGGCCCGCCTCGGGTCGATGAATCTGTAGGAGCGGCGCCCTCGCCGCGAAAAATCGGCCCGGGGGCGGGCCTCCTACAGGGGGTGTCGCAATGGGACAGGGGGAGACGATGACGCCGCATGCGAAGGATCTGCGCAAAGGCCGGTTCAGAGACGGGACGAATCTATCTTGTCACTGCCGTGACGCTGGGCCGCAAGCCGGTTTTTTCGGATTTCCACGCGGCGCGCCATTTGATCCATGTTTTCCGGGCAGAGCATGAAACAGCGTGCGCGAGGACGCTGGCTTTTGTGGTGATGCCGGATCATTTGCATTGGCTGCTGGAATTGGGGGCGGGCGTCAGCCTGTCGCGTGTCGTTGGAAGGATAAAATCCGTGACCGCGCATCGGCTGGGCGGCGGTGTCTGGCAGCCGGGGTTTCACGACCATGCTTTGCGCAAGGATGAAGATTTGGCAACCACTGCACGTTATGTGGTGGCCAATCCAGTGAGAAAGGGGCTGGTGCCGAACATTGGCGCCTACCCCCCATTGGGATGCACTGTGGTTGTGATGTAGGAGGCCCGCCCCCGGGCCGATTTTCGCGGCGAGGGCGCCGCTCCTACAGATTCAATCGGCCCGGGGGCGGGCCTCCTACAATAGGGGGTGAGGCATGAAAATCGAGCAGCGTTACTGGACGGAAAAAGAGGGCTGGCGGCAGGAGGGAGAGGGCCGTGTGGGCGAGGCGGCAAACTGGGTGCTGGTGTTCGGCGCCCCTGATTGCCTGACGCGCAAGGAGGAGCTTGACGCCATCCGCGCGGCTTTCCCCCAGGCGCTCATTACCGGTTGCTCCACGGCGGGCGAGATCTGCGGCACGCGGGTCAGGGATGATTCGCTGGCGCTGACGGCGGTGCAATTCGAGGGCACGCGGCTGGAACTGGCTGTGACTGAACTTGCCGGCGGTGACAGTTACGCTGCCGGGAAAACGCTGGCAGCCACGCTCGACCCCGCTGGCCTGCGCCATGTGCTGGTGTTGTCCGATGGTTTGCTGGTCAACGGCAGCGAGCTGGTGAAGGGCCTGCGCGACCATCTGCCTCCCGATGTCGCGGCGACCGGCGGGTTGGCCGGGGACGGCAGCCGCTTCCAGCATGCCCTGGTGTGGGCGGGCGGCGAGCCCGCTGCGGGCCGGATCGCCGCGCTGGGATTCTATGGCGACCGCATCCGGGTGGGCTACGGTTCGCTCGGCGGCTGGGACACCTTCGGCCCGGAACGCCTCATCACCCGCTCCAGCGCTAACGTGTTGTACGAACTCGACGGCCAGTCCGCGCTGGCGCTGTACAAGACCTATCTGGGCGAACACGCTGCCGGTCTGCCCTCGACCGGCCTGCTGTTCCCGCTCGCGCTGCGTCTGGAAGGCGGGGAGTACAGCGTGGTGCGCACCCTGCTGGCGGTGAACGAGGACGACAACAGCATGACCTTTGCCGGCGACATGCCTGAAGGCGTTTACGCACGGCTGATGAAGGCCAATTTCGACCGTCTCGTCGATGGCGCGAGCGATGCCGCCCGGGCGGGCTATGCAACCTTGGGCGGCACTTCGCCGGAGTTGGCCATCCTGATCAGTTGCGTGGGGCGCAAGCTGGTGCTCAAGCAGCGCATCGAGGAGGAAGTCGAGGGCGTGCGCGAGGTGTTGGGCGAGCGCACTGCGCTGACCGGCTTTTATTCTTACGGCGAAATTTGCCCGCATGATGCGATCACCCGTTGCGAGCTGCACAACCAGACCATGACCATCACCACGTTTTCGGAAAATTGAGCCATGCACCGCCTGCTCGAACGCCAGATCAAGCGCCTCCTGGGCGACAAACCGCCCCTGCCGCTCGGCTGGGAGATGTTTCTGGCGGCGGTGGACGATGCCTATGCCAGCGCGGATGCCGACCGCGTGATGATCGAGCGCTCGCTGGATCTGATGTCGCGCGAGCTGAACGAGCGCAACACCGAATTGCGCGAGGAGCTGGCCGAGCGGCAGCGCGCCGAGGCTCAGCTCGAACACCTGCTGTCGCTGTTGGGCACTACCCTGGAATCGACCGCTGACGGCATCCTGGCGCTCGACCGGGAAGCCAGGATCATGCGTTTCAACCAGCGTTTCACCGACATGTGGGCCGTACCGGACGAAATTCTCGCCTTCTGGGGACACAAATCCCTGATGACGCACATGCTGGGGCAGATTCGGGATCCGGCGGCATTCATGGAAAAGCTGGACTACCTCTGCCTCCACCCCGAGCTGGAGTGCCATGACACCTTTGAATGCACCGATGGCAGAATCATCGAGCGCTACTCCCTGCCTCAGCCGCTGGGGGTGGATAATGTGGGCCGGGTGCTGAGTTTCCGCGACATCACCGCGAGCAGATTGGCGGAACAAGCGCTGCAACGCGAAAAGGAAGAGCAGAAGGCGCTGATCAAGAAGCTGGAGCAGGCGCACAACCAGTTGCTGCAATCGGAGAAGATGGCTTCCATCGGCCAGCTCGCCGCCGGCGTGGCGCACGAAATCAATAACCCCATCGGCTACGTCAATTCCAACTTGAGCACCTTGGGGCTGTATGTGGAAAAGCTGTTCAAGGTGACGGATGCCTACGAGCGCGTGGAGTCCGCTCTGCTTGAACCACGGATTCTGGAGGAAGTTCATGCGTTCAAGCAGGCGGCGGATTGGGAATATCTCAAGGAAGATGTGCGTGATCTGCTGCGTGAATCCGGCGAGGGCATTGGGCGCGTCATGCAGATTGTGCAGGATCTCAAGGATTTCTCCCATGTCGATCAGGCGGAATGGCAATCGGTCGATCTGCACAAGGGCATCGACAGCACCCTCAATATCGTGCACAGCGAAATCAAGTACAACGCGGAAGTGGTCAAGGAGTATGGCGCCATTCCTCCGGTGGAGTGTCTGGCTTCGCAACTCAACCAGGTTTTCATGAACATGCTGGTGAATGCCTCTCACGCCATTGGCGAGGGCGGCATGGGGAGGATCACGATCCGTACCGGCACCAGCGACGAAATGGTGTGGATCGAATTTTCCGATAGCGGCAAAGGCATCGCACCAGAAAACCTGACGCGTATTTTCGACCCCTTCTTCACCACCAAGCCGATTGGCAAAGGCACTGGCCTGGGCCTGTCGCTTTCCTACGGCATCATCGACAAACACCAGGGCAGAATCGAGGTGGCAAGCGAGCTCGGCAAGGGCACGACTTTCAGAATCTGGCTCCCCATCCGGCAGGAAGCACCCTGAACCGGGATGTAATTTGCCGAATAAATTTTCACTCAGCAAAATTGATGTCGAAAATTCTTACACTTGGGCCAAGATATGCGGCCCATCATCTACCTTCCTGGCTCTACGGCTAATCAATACAATGAGTTGTAATTCCTGGCACAGAAAATGCGCATTAAGCCCGTATTATCCATTAAGACTCGTAGGGGCGGTTTTAACCGCCCATGGGCGAACCCCCGGCCAAGTCACCCGAGGACAAGTGAATTCGCCCCTACGGCGTGTCGTTTTGGAAAGATCATGGCCAAGCCGCGGCAAGGCAAATAAAAGCATTCGCTGGTGCAAAAATTACAGAACTTGTCGAAGTCAAAAAAATGGGGGGAATTGCAATGGCCTTATTAAGCAAGTCCTTGGTGGTGCTGGCAATATTGGCCTTGTGGAGCGGTAGCGCCGGAGCCGAAGTCAATCTGCCATTAACCATGCCGGAAGCGTCCGAGAATTCTGACAATCCCAAGATGCTGGTAGCTCTGGCAGTCAAGTACGAACATGCCGAAGGTGTGCCGCAGGATTATCTCAAGGCCGCGGCCCTTTATTGCCGGGCCGCCCGGCTGGGCTATGCCGATGCGCAGTACGCCCTCGGTTGGATGTATGCCAATGGGCGCGGCATTCCCAGGGACGATGGCGTGGCTGCGCAATTGTTCGCCATGGCGGCCGAACAGGGTCATGGGCACGCGCGTGAGATGATGCGCTACACCCGGCCTCATGCCACACCGCCATTGCCTTCATGTTTATTGCCTGAGAAACAAGCCGCGCACGACGACGGAGATTCAGATCAGGCGGATGCGACAGATTATCCGAAAGGCCCCATTTTCAACCTGGTGCATCAACTGGCGCCTCGCTACGAAGTGGATCCCAGGCTGGTTTTGGCGGTCATCTCGGTAGAATCCGCGTTCAATGTCCGGGCAAAATCGCCTAAAAATGCACAAGGCCTTATGCAGCTCATCCCTGAAACGGCTCAGCGCTTCCGCGTCAAGAATACCTTCGATCCGGCGGAAAATATCAAGGGCGGTCTGGCCTACCTGCAATGGTTGCTGGCGTTCTTCAAGGGTGATGTGTCGCTGGTGGCTGCTGCCTACAATGCCGGGGAGAGGGCGGTGGAACGGTATCGCGGAATTCCACCTTATCCCGAGACAAGGGACTACGTGCGAAAAATCACGCGACTCTACAGAAAACCCACTCACCCCTACCAGCCCGACTTGGTGGAGTCGTCGTCGTTTGTAGCGCTGCCGGTAAACTACAGCAAATAGGACCTGGATTCCTGATTGTTGCGATAAAACGGACAGTTCTTCAACCCGGATTAGCCATTGGGATGCTCGTGCATGTAGGAGCGCCGCCCCCGGCGCGAATCGCGGCGAGCCCCCGGCCAAAACACCCGAGGACAAGGGCGCCGCTTCCACGGCGGCGTTTTTAAATCTGGGTTCAACGGGGCGCGAGATGCGCTACGTACCAGTCCATGGCTTGCTTGAGCCCTTCATCAATTCGATGGGTCGGCTCGAAGCCTAACAACTTGTGAGCCTTGGAGATGTCAGCCTGGGAATGGCGCACATCCCCTTCGCGAAAGTCCAGGTACCGAGGGTGATGATTTTGAAGATGGGGGAATTGTTCCAGGAGCAGTGAGCGCATCATTTCATAGA
>JAUYFW010000057.1 GCA_030690835.1 Sulfurimicrobium sp.
AGGGCAGGAAAGGCGAAGGAAGTGGAAAATGCTGCTGTAATCAGATAACGCAATTTCATGTTGTCTCTCCTTGCAATTTGGTTGTTGGTTAAGGCAATCCGGTAATCCATGGTTTTCAACCCGGATTATCCATTGGAATGCACGCGCATGTAGGAGCGCCGCCCCCGGCGCGAATCGCGGCGAGGGCGCCGCTCCTACAGCGGTGTTTTGGCCCTAATGGATAATCTGGGTTCAATGGAGCTTCCGAATGAGCGGCTATTGTATTACCGTTTCTGGAAGAAAACCCGCATCAATTTTTCGCGCTTTCCGCCGCCAGTGCCAGCTTGGCTGAGCGGCTCAATTTCTTGATCTCCGCTTCGCGGCGCGAGGCGGTAGAGCGATCAGGATGCGCCTCGGCGTAAACCTGCCGCACCGGCAGGCGGGAGCGGGTATATTTCGAGGCGGTGCCGCCGTTGTGCGCGGCCAGGCGTTTTTCCAGGTCGTTGGTAATGCCGGTATAAAGTGTGCCGTCGGCGCATTCCAGCAGGTAGCAGTGCCAGCTCATCGCCCGAACTTGCGCGCCATTGCCAGCAACAGCACAAGCAGCAGCAAGAGTGGCAAATTGCCGAAGCGGACGTAGGGCGTGGCGCCCTGGAAACCCTGGGCGCTGCCTTCCAGCACGGTGGCGGTGAAAACCGGGGCGAGTCGCGTCACTTGCCCATGCTGGTCGATGATGGCCGTGACGCCGGTATTGGTGGCGCGCAGCATGAAGCGCCCGGTTTCCAGCGCGCGCATCTGGGCAATCTGCAAATGCTGCCAGGGTCCCAGGGAATGGCCGAACCAGGCGTCGTTGGTGAGATTGGCGAGGAGTGTGGCGCGCGGCAGCTGGCGGATGATTTCCTCGCCGAACACATCTTCGTAACAGATGTCCACGGCCAGGTATTGCCCTGCGACTGACATGGGTTGCTGGATTTCCGCGCCACGGGAAAAGTCGGACAGGGGAATGTGCAGGATATTCAGCACCCAGGCGAACACCGGGCGCAGCGGCAGATATTCGCCGAAGGGCACGAGATGGTATTTGCGGTAAACCTGGGAGGGCGCGGAACCGAAGCTGAATGCGCTGTTGAAATACTGGCCCGCTGCCTTTTCCTCGGGAATCCCTACCACCACGTCCCCGCCGCGTTGCCGTGCCAGTTGCGCCAGTTGATCCAGATAGGCGGGCGGCACGTCGCCAAGGAACATCGGCAGCGCGGTTTCCGGCAGCACGATCAGTTGCCCCCGGCTGGCGGCGGACAGCCGGGCATAGGTATCAAGGGTGGCGCGTGCTTTTTCCGGGCGCCACTTCATGTCTTGCGCGATGTTGCCCTGCACCAGGGAAACGGATAGCGGCGTGCCGACAGGCACGACCCATGGCACCTGCTTGAGAGCCAGCCCGCTGCCCGCCAGCAGCGCGAGGGCAACGAGGGCGCCGCGGCGCTGTTGCTGTTCCGCCAGCAATGCCAGCGCGCCGGCGCCGACCGCCAGCGCCAGCGAAACACCATAGACGCCAAGGATGGGAGCGAAGCCCGCCAGGGGGCTGACGGGCACTTGCGAATAACCCACCGCCAGCCAGGGAAAACCGGTCAGCACCCAGCCGCGCAGCCATTCGCTCAGGCTCCATAACGCGGGTATCAATACCAGCAAGCGCATGGCACGCGAGCCGCGCCAGCGGCTTTGCAGGAAGCCGGTCAAGGCAGGGAATAAAGCCAGCACCGCACAAAACAGTGCCGTTGCGCCCAGCGCCGCGGCCAGCGGCATGCCGCCGAAGTCGTGCAGGCTGACATAAATCCAGCTCACCCCGGCGCCGAAAAATCCCAGGCCGAAGGTGAAGCCGTCCAGTGCCGCGCGCCGGGCCGTCGGTGCCTGTGTCCAGAGGTGAAACAGGCCTGCCAGCGCCAGCAGCGGGAGCGGATAGAGATAGAACGGCGCGAAGCCGAAGACCGCCAGTACGCCGAGTAACGGGGCTATCAGGAGTTTGAGCAAACGTGATCCTTGGAAAATCGAATTAACCACGGGGCGCACGGGGAGCACGGGGCAAACCGGGATTGTTTCGAATTTGTTTTGCTTTTCCCGTGAACCCCGTGTTCCCCGTGGTTAATTGCCTTTTTAATCAGGGAGCCTACGCTCGCCGGCGAACAGAGCGGCAACCTGCTCGCGTTCGCGCACCAGATAGGTCTTGTCGCCATCCACCATCACTTCCGCGGCACGCGGGCGGGTATTGTAGTTGGAGCTCATGCTCATGCCGTAGGCGCCGGCGGACATGATGGCCAGCAGGTCGCCTTCGGCCAGCGCGAGGTGGCGGTCGTGGCCGAGAAAGTCGCCGCTTTCGCACACCGGGCCGACGATTTCGTAGCATTGTTGCGCGCCGTTGCCGGCGCATACCGGCTGGATGTCGTGGAAGGCGTCATAGAGGGCGGGGCGGGCCAGGTCGTTCATGGCTGCGTCAACGATGGCGAAATTTTTGCTCTCGCCGTGCTTGAGATACTCCACCCTGGTGAGCAGCAGGCCGGCATTGCCCACCAGCGCGCGGCCGGGTTCGATGATGATCTTGTGCTGGCGTGCCGCGAGTTTGTCCAGCAAGGTTCGGACATATTCCCCGGCGGGGGGCGGTGTTTCGTCCTGGTAGCGGATGCCGACGCCGCCGCCGAGGTCGAGGTGGTGCAGCGTGATGCCATCCCGTTCCAGCCGGTCGACCAGTTCCAGGATCTTGTCCAGGGCATCGGCGAAAGGCGACAGCTCGGTGATCTGGGAGCCAATATGGCAGTCGATGCCCTGGATGGAGATATGGGGCAACTCGCTGGCCAGTCGGTAGAGGCGCGGGGCGTCGTCATAGGCGACGCCAAATTTGTTGCCCTTGAGACCGGTGGAAATGTAGGGGTGAGTCTTGGGGTCCACGTCGGGATTGACGCGCAGGCTGACCGGCGCGCTTTTGCCCATGCTTCCGGCTACCTGATCGAGGCGCAGCAATTCGCTTTCGGACTCCACGTTGAAGCACAGGATGCCGGCGTCGAGAGCCTGGCGCATTTCATCCGCGGTTTTGCCCACGCCGGAAAACACCACTTTGCGCGGGTCGCCGCCCGCTGCCAGGACGCGCTGCAGTTCGCCGCCCGAAACCAGATCGAACCCGGCGCCCAACCGGGCAAACAGGTTGAGAATGGCGAGGTTGGAGTTGGCCTTGACGGCATAGCATACTAGGTGCTCGCGCCCGGCAAAGGCGGTGTCGAAGCTCTGGTAGGCCTCGGTCAGGGCGGCGCGCGAATAGACGTAGCAGGGCGTGGCGAATTCCCGGGCAATGCGGCTGAGCGGCACGGACTCGGCATGGAGTTCGCCGTTAATAGGCTGAAAGGTGTTCACTTGTGGTCCTGTTGCGAGGAGGAAGGCGGTGGCGGCAGGTAGAGTGGCCCCTTGTGGCCGCAGCCGGCAAGCAGCAGGGCGCACAGAACTAGCATCAAAACAGGCCGCATAGTATTCTTCCCGGTTAATAAAGCGCAGAGCGCGAAATCTTAACATATTGGCCCCTGTCATGACCCCAACCGAATTCACGCAATTAGTTGACACTACCCTGGCGCAAATCGAACAGGCCATCGAAGCCAGCGATGCGGACATCGATTTTGAAATCAGTGCCGGCATTCTCGAACTCGAATTCTCGAACGGCAGCAAGATCATCATCAACCGCCAGTCGGCCAGCCAGGAATTATGGGTGGCGGCCAAGTCGGGCGGATATCACTATGTCTGGAAAGACGACGCCTGGCGCAACACGCGCGATGGTAGCGAACTGTTCGTCGCTCTCAGCCGTGATGTGAGCGAGCAGGCGGGTCAGGTTGTGGACGTGAAGCTTTAACGCGTGGCTGCCTTCCCCGGCCAAAAAAACGCACCGGTCGACTTCCAGAACAAGACTTTTCTGGTAATTGACGACATCATCGGTGTGCGCTCCTCCATGCGCATTACCATCAGCACCCTGGGCGGCGTCAAGATAGACATGGCGGCGAATGCGGCGGATGCGATCAACAAAATCGAACACCGTAGCTACGACATTATCTTATGTGATTATTCCCTGGGCGAGGCCAAGGACGGCCAGCAACTGCTGGAAGAATTGAGGCGCAAACGGCTGATCAAGAGCGCCACCATCTTCATGATGGTGACCGCCGAACGTAACTACGAAAAAGTGGTGAGCGCCGTGGAACTGGCGCCGGATGACTATTTGATCAAGCCTTTCAGCGGAGAGGTGTTGCGCCTGCGACTTGAGCGCCTGATGAACAAGAAATCATTTCTGGCGCCGATTTTCGACTTGATGGAGCGCCAGGAATTTCGCAAGGCGGTGCAGGTGTGCGACCAGCGCTTGCAAGCGGCGGGGCCTTATTTGCTCGACTTGTTGCGCCTCAAGGGCGAGTTGCTGCTGCTGGTTTCGGATTTCGCCGGCGCGCGCCAGGTCTATGAACACATCCTGAAGATGCGGGAAATTCCGTGGGCCAGAATGGGTCTGGCCAAGGCGCAGTTTTTCGAGGAAAACTTTGCGGCGGCGGCGGAAGGTTTTCAACAGATTGTCGCGGACCACCCCAACTACATGTCCGCCTACGACTGGCTGGCAAAAGCGCACTCCGCCCTGGGCGACGAGGCTGCCGCTCAGCGGGCGCTGATGGAGGCGGTGGCCAAATCGCCGCGCATGCTGCAGCGCCAGAAAGATCTGGGCGAAACCGCCTACCACAACGAGGACCTGGAGACCGCGCAGGATGCGTTCGAGTCGGTACTGGAGTTCGGCAAGTTTTCCTCGTTCGCCGAGCCGGAGGATTACGCCAACCTGAGCCGGGTGTTCCTCGACAAGGGCGAATATACCCAGGCTTTGTCGGTGATGGGCAATGCCCGCAAGGCGTTCGAGAATTCGGCCGAAGTGATGCTGCACGCGGCGGTGATGGAGAGCATGATCCATGACAAGGCGGGCGACAAGGCGGCGGCGGAGCAAGCCTTCAGCGCGGCGCGGGAATTATTCGAGGGTGCCGCCAAAAAACCGGAATCGGTTGCGCTGGATATGGTGCGCGCCTGCTACCAGCATGGCGACCAGGCGACGGGTGAAAAGATTGCCCAGAACCTGGTGAAGAACAATCATGACAATGCGGCGCTACTGAAGCGCACCGAACAGATGTTCCAGCGCATGGGATTGCACGATCAGGGCAAGGAGCTGATCCACAACTCCTCGCGCGAAGTGATCGCCCTCAACAACCGCGCCGTGAAACTCGCCCAGGCGGGCGATCTGAAAGGTTCGGTGGAGCTTTTGATGCAGGCGGCGGAGCAGCTCGGCAACAACAACGTGGTGGTGCTCAATGCCGCTCACGCCATCCTGGCCTATATCGGACAAACCGGCTGGGACGAAGAATTGGCGCTCGCGGCGCGCGGATATCTGGATGCCGTGAAGCAGCGTGATCCGGAGCACAAGAAATATCTCATGCTTGCCACGCTTTACAAAGATATCTCCGCCAAATTCGGGGTCAAGACATGAAGCAACCGACCAATCGTGGCGAAGACGCGGATATCGATTTCGCCACCATATTTGCCGCCAATATCCATGAAATCAAAAACTTGCTTTTCCTGCATTTCAACGCCATAGAAGGGGCGAGCAACGAAGATTGGGCGCGGGACAACCCTGCCGCCAAAATATCGCTGAGCCGGATAAAATACGGCAGTTCACAGATTGGCCAGCGCCTTGCCCATGTGCTGGCCCTTTACCGCATTGCTCAAGGGCGCTATGAACTGGATATCGATTATCACGACGCCTGCGAAGTATTGCGGGAGATCGTGGTCGAAACCCACTCCCTGATGGATGATCGCGGTATCGAAATCAGCATCGGGAATTGTGAAGGTTTATATGGCTTCTTTGACCGCGAGATGGTGCGCGGCATCCTGGTAAATGCCGTACATAATTCGCTACATTACGCAAAGGGTAAAGTCCTGCTGAGTGCCGCGTTGGAGGATGGTTTTCTGCGCTTCCGGGTGGAAGACGACAGTCCGGGTTACCCCAGCGAGGTTCTTGAAAATGGCGGGCGCCGCGCAAAACTGGATCTGTGTGGCGGGGGTACCGGGTTGGGTCTTTATTTTTCCGCGACCGTCGCTGCCTTGCATCGCAATCAGGGGAAAAGCGGCTTCATCCACCTAAGCAATGGCGGTGCCCTGAACGGTGCGGTATTTACGCTGTGCCTGCCCTGATCGGGAAAACGGCATATTAACCACGGGGGGCACGGGGAAAACCGGGGGGCTACGCAACCTGATTGAACATCCCCGTGTTACCCCGTGGTAAAACAGTTTTTCGGGCTTTTATTCCGCCATGACCTGTCTTGCTCTATATATGGCTTTCCTGACCTGTTCGGGCGCGGTGCCGCCGATGTGGTTGCGGCTGTTGAGCGAGCCTTCCAGCGTCAGGACGGCAAAAATATCAGCCTCGATCAGGGACGAGAACCGGCGTAATTCATCCAGGGGCAGTTCGCTCAGATCGCATTTTCTGCTTTCCGCATGTCGTACCGCCCGCGCCACCGCTTCGTGAGCGTCGCGAAATGGCAGCCCTTTCTTCACCAGATAGTCGGCCAGGTCGGTGGCTGTGGCATATCCCTGAAAAGCAGCCTCGCGCATGGCGTCCTTGTTCACCGTGATGCCGCCGATCATGTCGGCGTAGATGCGCAGCGTGGCGTTGAGGGTGTCCGCTGTGTCGAACAGCGGTTCCTTGTCTTCCTGATTGTCCTTGTTGTAGGCCAGCGGCTGGGCTTTCATCAGGGTCAGCAGTGCCACCAGGTGGCCGTTGATGCGCCCGGTCTTGCCGCGCACCAGTTCCGGCACGTCGGGATTTTTCTTCTGCGGCATGATGGATGAGCCGGTGCAGAAGCGGTCGGCAATGTCGATAAAGCCAAAGCGTGGACTCATCCACAGGATCAGTTCTTCGGACAGGCGCGAGAGGTGAGTCATCACTAGCGCGGCACATGCGGTAAACTCGATGGCAAAATCGCGATCGGAGACGGCATCCAGGGAGTTTTCGCACACCCCGTCGAAGCCCAGTTCGCGCGCCACCCTCTCCCGGTCGATGGGGTAGCTGGTTCCAGCCAGGGCAGCGGCGCCGAGCGGCAGGTGGTTGACGCGCTTGCGGCAGTCCCGCAGACGTTCCCCGTCGCGCTTGAGCATTTCGTAGTAAGCCATGAGATGATGGCCGAAGGCGACCGGTTGGGCGACCTGCAAGTGGGTGAAGCCGGGCATCACCGTGTCGGCGTGTTGCTCGGCCAGGTCCAGCAGGGCAGTTTGCAGGTTCTTGACCAGTTTGATCAGCGCATCGATCTCCGCGCGTAGCCACAGGCGCACGTCGGTTGCCACCTGGTCGTTGCGCGAACGCGCGGTGTGCAGCCGCTTGCCGGCATCGCCTACCAGGCTGGTGAGGCGTTTTTCGATGTTGAGGTGAACGTCTTCCGCATCGAGCGACCAGATGAACTGGCCGTTGCGAACTTCTGTCAGGATTTGCGCCAGGCCGCGCTGGATGGCGGCAAGGTCGTCCGCGTTCAGGATGCCTACGGCATGAAGCATGGCGGCGTGGGCGAGAGAGCCCTGAATGTCGAATTCGGCCAGGCGGCGGTCGAATTCCACCGATGCGGTATAGCGTTTGACCAGTTCGGCGACGGGTTCGTTAAAACGGCCGGACCAAGCCTGCGCCGGATTTTGATCTTGCATCGTGGTGGAGTCTTATTCAGAATTGGGGACATGGCAAGTATAAATCAAAATCAGCACCCCCCGGTCGCCTTGCCCAATTTTTGCAACCTGGGCGTGAGCCTGCGCATTCTCGTGATCGTCAATGGCATGAGCGTGATGGCGTCCGCCCTGAAGGTCGCGACTTTTCAGGCTGCCTGGCAGGAATTGATGGCGATTTCGGTAGTGGTGCAGCCGCTCCTGCTTTTGAGCCTGTTGGTGCTGTGCGCCGGGCGCCGCCTGTTGGCGCGCATGCCTTATTCTGGCGGCATCGTTGCCGTGCTTGGACTGGAGTTGGCGCTGGTCACGCTGGTACACGGCTTGAGCCGCGACTTGCTGGATACGGCCGGGCCGTTCCAGTTGCAGCGTTACTGGCTGTTTACCCTGCTGGTGACCACCGTCCTGCTGGTTTATTTCAATCTGCGCAGCCGCGCGCTTTCTCCCGCCTTGAGCGAAGCTCGTCTGCAGGCGCTGCAGGCACGTATCCGCCCACATTTCCTGTTTAATAGCATCAACGCGGTATTGAGTTTGATCCGCAGCGATCCCAAGCGCGCCGAAACCGCGCTGGAAGACATGGCCGACCTGTTCCGCGTGTTGATGGCGGATAATCGCCAGCTGGTCAGTCTTGAGCAGGAAGTGGCGCTGTGCCGTCAGTATCTTGGCCTGGAACAGTTGCGCCTGGGCGAACGCCTGCAAGTGGCTTGGCATATCGAGAAAATGCCGCAGGATGCCCTGATACCGCCCTTGGTGCTGCAGCCCTTGCTGGAAAACGCCGTGTACCACGGCATCGAGCCCGCCAGCGAGCCAGGGGAAATCAGCGTCGATATATATAGCAGCCGTAATCAGGTTCACATGGTGCTGCGCAATCCGTATCGCAATGAAGGGAGTCACCATGCCGGCAACAAGATGGCACTGGGCAATATCCGCGAGCGGCTGGCGCTGCATTTCGATGCCGAGGCAAGCCTGACGACAAAGGTGAGCGACAATGCATATCAGGTCCACATCATAATCCCTTATACCAAGGCTGAGGCGGGATGACGCCACTAAGAATCCTGATCGTGGATGATGAAGCGCCGGCGCGCAATCGGCTGCGTGAAGTGTTGGCGGACTGCGCCAGCGAGTTGCCGGTCACGGTGGTGGGAGAGGCCGCATCAGGAAGGGAGGCGCTGGAGTGGCTGGAAAACCATGCGGCGGACGTGGCGTTGCTCGATATCCGCATGCCGGAAATGGATGGCATCGAGCTGGCTCGGCATATGCAGGGCTTGTCGACGCCGCCCGCAATCGTGTTCAGCACCGCGTTCGATCAGCATGCTATCGAGGCATTCGAGGTGAATGCCGTGGACTATCTTCTCAAGCCGGTGCGCAGGGAGCGACTGCTTGCCGCGCTACGCAAGGCTCAGGTGTTTACCCCGGGGCATCTTGGGGGGGTGGCGAATCAAGCGCGCAAACATCTGAGTGTTAGCGAGCGCGGCAAGATCATCCTGATACCGGTGGCGGACATTGTTTATCTGCGCGCGGAGCAGAAATATGTCACGATCAGAACGCTGGCACGCGAATTCCTGAGCGAAGAATCCCTAACTCATCTGGAGCAGGAGTTCGGCCCGCGCTTTTTGCGCATCCACCGCAACTGTATGGTCGCCAAGGAATACGTTGCCGGTTTCGAAAAGCACAGCCATGTTGAAGACGACGAAGCTGGCGCTGCAGCCTGGGCGGTAATGCTGCGCGGCCTGGAAGAAAGGCTGCCGATCAGCCGTCGCCATTGGCATGTCGTCAAGGAAATGGGGGGTACCTGAACGCTAATTTTACAATTCACTCCATATTGCAGTTGACATTCGGTACGGAAAAACAGAGAATAGCGCGCTTCATTCGGTGGGGTTCCCGAGCGGTCAAAGGGATCAGACTGTAAATCTGACGGCTCAGCCTTCGAAGGTTCGAATCCTTCTCCCTCCACCAAATGAAAAGTGCGGGTGTAGTTTAATGGTAGAACCTCAGCCTTCCAAGCTGATGACGTGGGTTCGATTCCCACTACCCGCTCCAAGTGGGGTGTTGGAAGTGTTGAGTTGAGAGTTTTTTTGAAGAGAAGTGTGTCAGCCCATGTAGCTCAGTGGTAGAGCACTCCCTTGGTAAGGGAGAGGTCGGCAGTT
>JAUYFW010000060.1 GCA_030690835.1 Sulfurimicrobium sp.
TAAAGGCCGACCCCCAGGCCGTTGTCCGATTGCACCGGGGCGCTCAATAGCTGGGCCGCCAAGGTTTCATCCAGCCCGCTGCCATCGTCACACACGGTCAAGCGCCCCCCGCCCTCGCAGGAAAATCCCACGCGGATCACCAGGTCGCGTTCCACCTTGCGTTTCTCCAGGGCATTCTGCAGCAGGTTGTCCGCCGCGCTGTCGAACAATTCGCCGGGGACATGGATATGCTTCCCCCTGGACATGTCGTAAGCACCGAACTCGATGCGCTCCTGGGCGTAACGCTGCTGCAAGGACGCCCACCAGGATCGCGCGGAAATGCGTTCCACCGCCTCGGCTGCATTCACCTTGGGCGACTTGAGCTTGTCCAGCGTCAGTTGCAGACGTTGCACGATCTGCGGCAATTGCCGCTGCATCAGTGCCTGCAGCGCCTGCGCCTGGCCCGGGTCGCTGCTTTCCACTGCGGCGCACAGGGTTTTCAGGGATTGCAGCAGGTTTTTCACATCATGGGTAAGACGCGCGCCGGTTTCATGGATCGCCTGCGTATAGGCGTTGTATTTCTGCGCCTGTTCGCGCTGCTTGGCCTCGTAGAAATGTCCCAGCAACTGGGTCAGCAACTTGATATGGAGAATCAGCGCCGGGCTCAGTGACCAGCGGGTATAAAGCACCAGATTGACGCGGTGAAAGGTGAATTCGACCGAATATTTCGAAACCGCGCCGAACTCTCCGCCGCTGCCCGGCGCCTGCCATTTTCCGCCCGCCACCCAGGGCAGGGCGGCAATATCATCGAGCGCCAGACGCAAAAAATCCTGCGCATCGCGCTCCCGCTCCGCCAGCGTCGCAAGATTGCGCAGCCAGCGTTCAAACGGCAACCCGACGCTCAACAAATAGCGCGACATCAACTGCCCGCCGCCGGAAAACCCGCCATGCGGATTCCACAACCAGCTCAGGGCGAACAAGGCCCCGGCAATCACCATCAGGGTCTGCGCCAGCGCCATGGGGTAATTGCTCTGGCTGATCATTTTCACCGCGAAGCTGCCCAGCACCAGCACCACCACCAGCAGGAACAGCATCAGGCTGTAAAAGAAATCCACGGCATAAAAGGGTTTGGCTTGCTGCTTGCTCCACGGCAGCAAGCCAACCAGCAGCGGCACGAAAAGCAGGCCGTAGCGTACCATCAGGTTCAAGGCGGGATTGCCCGGCACATCGGCAAACAGATGCGGCACCACCCACAACAGCAGCATGGACAGCAGGTACAGCAAGGCGAACACATGCCCCAAACGCTGGCGTCGCCCCGTTACACCCACCACGTCGCCACCGACCAGGCCAACCAGTACCCCCAGCCACAAGGTAGCCGCCCACCAGCTATTCCATAGCAGGATCAGGGCGGCGCCACCCAGCAACACCAACAGGATGTGCTGATAGGAAAGCTTGCGCTCGCCACGCCACAGCGGCTGCCACAGAAGAAAAAAACCGAAGTGCACCAGCAGGGCAGCGCTGGACCACCATACATCGACGCCCCAGGCCAGCGCCGCATGAAGGGACAGCAACATGCCGGCCAGCAGCCAGTGCGGGCGGCTGGCAATGGCTTGTTGCACGGTAATGGAAAATTTGCCGTTCATGGGCGCCCCTTTGGCGGGATGGTTTGGATGCGCTGCAGGCGCTGGTGGAAGCATTCTATCATTCGATCCATCTTGTTCGCATACACCGCTTAATCCTAAAAACCTCAGTTCGATAACCACGGAGGGCACGGAGAGAGGCAGTTTGCGGTCATGTATGGCCTCACCCAACGGGTGAATGCCAAACATCATGCAATCTATTGTTTTTACTCCGTGTTCTCCGTGAACTCCGTGGTTAACTGCTTTTTCTAGGTTAATCGATCCGGGGAGCGACGATATTTCGACGCCACTGTCAAAATCACGGCACGCAAATATCCGCATTCACCGGAAAACACCCGCATCAAAACGGCAAACAAAGTGGCACAGAAAATGCTTCAAGCCATACAACAACTCGCTAACCAAGGACATAAAATAAAATGAAAAATCAACAAGGCGGCTTCACCCTGATCGAAATCGCCATCGTACTGGTCATTATCGGCCTGATTCTGGGTGGCGTTCTGAAAGGGCAGGAGCTAATCACCCAGGCCAAAATCAGAAACGTGGCGAATGATTTTAACGGCATTTCCGCCGCTTACTATTCCTATCAGGATCGTTATCGCGCCATGCCTGGCGACGACAATGGCGCCAAGAGATGGCCTGCAATCACATCTCTTCCAGCAACTGCCGGTAATGGTGCTGTAGAAGGAAAATACAACAGTGCCACCGCAACCGATGAATCGCGCCTGTTTTGGCAATACTTGCGCCTTTCAGGTTTAATAACTGGCGCGGGTACAGACACTACTCAGCCACAAAATGCAGCAGGGGGAATGCTCGGCATCCAGACATCAACAACAGCTGCGCCGATACTTTCCTTAAGCGGCTTGGTGATATGTTCATCGAATCTGCCCGGCAAAATCGCCAACGCCATCGACAGCCAGTTTGATGATGGCAATCCAGAAAAAGGGCAGGTGCGCGCCATCAAACAAACCGCAGGCGCATCAAATCCTGATGTGGCAGCGGCGCCAACATCTGGAGAGTCAACTTATACAGACGATGGCAGCACTTTATATATCCTCTGTAAAAACATGTAATCGAAACTTTTTGCCCCAAAGCCCGCCTCGCGCGGGCTTTTTTATTACACAAACCCTCAAGCTTCAATTCCAGTGCAAATCTGGCGCTATCGCCCAAACATATTGATCTGTACGGCTAATTGCCGTATATTTTCAGCAGGAGGATATTGCCATGTCTACAGCCCCTTCAACCGCCCGCCTCGAAGCCCGGATCAGTACCGATCTGCACGCCATGCTCAAGCGCGCAGCCGAGATTCAAGGGCGCACCATGACTGACTTCGTGGTGTCCGCCGTGCAGGATGCCGCGCAACGTGCCATCGAACAGGCCGAAGTCATCCGGCTAAGTTTGGCCGATCAGGAGTGTTTTGCGCAGGCGCTGCTGTCGCCGCCGCAACCCGCGCCGGCCCTGGAGCGCGCTTTCGCCCGTCGTCGCAAGCTGGTGAGCGCCGAGTGAGTCACGCGCCGTTTCATGTTGTACCACTCGAAGCGGCGCATGACCGCACACTGTTCAACAGCGGATACGATCCGCTGGATGCTTATTTTCGGCAGCAGGTAACGCAAGACATTCGCCGCAGGGTAACGGCATGTTTTGTCGCGCTTACACGCGAGCAGCGCATCGCGGGCTACTACACGCTGGCATCGGCAAGCCTGCTGCTGTCCGATCTTCCGGCCAACATTGAAAAGAAGCTGCCGCGCTACCCCTCCGTGCCTGCGGTGCGCATGGGCCGCCTGGCGGTCGATCAAAACTTCAAAGGGCAGGGTCTCGGAGGCGCGCTTCTGGCCGATGCGCTTGATCGTGCCATTCGCTCTGAAATAGCGGCCTATGCCTTGGTAGTCGACGCGAAGGATGAACTGGCCGCGGCCTTCTACCGGCATCACGGCTTTATTGCATTGCCGGACGCGCCGCTGACCCTGTTCCTGCCGCTGGCGACAGTACGCGAGTTGACTCTGACTATCCCTGTAACAACCTGATTTCCGCCAGCGCCAGATCCCCCGCCGTTCCCAGCAGCACCACCACGTCCCCCGCCATCAGTTTCATTTGCGGCGAGGGCTCCAGGCCGCGTATGCCTCTTCTGCGGATCGCGGTGACTTCCACCAGCAAACCATCCAGATCGAGCTCGGCCAGCGTTTTGCCGATCGCCGTGGCCTTGTCGCCCAGCGCCACCGAAGACAGGCGGGGTTGTTCATGTTCTTCCAGGCCGGTTTCGGCTTCGCCACGGAACACGCCGCGGAACAGCCCATAACGCTGCGAGCGCACCTCGCGGATGCGCCGCAGCACATGCGCAAGCGGCACGCCGAGTAGCATCAGGGCATGAGAGGCCAGCATCAGCGAGCCTTCCAGCACTTCCGGCACCACTTCTGCCGCGCCGGCCTGTTGCAGCTTGCCCAGGTCGGAATCGTCGAGGGTGCGCACCACCACCGGCAAGTCGGGGCGCAGCTCATGCACCTGGTGCAATACCTTGAGGGCGGAGGCCGTGTCGGCATAGGAAACCACTACCGCCCGCGCACGCTGCAAGCCCGCTGCCATTAATACCTCGCGCCGGCTGGCGTCGCCATACACCACGTTCTCGCCCGCCGCCGCGGCTGCACGGACGCGCTGTGGATCGAGGTCCAGGGCAAAGAATGGAATGTCTTCCAGCGCCAGAAAACGCGTCAGGTGCTGGCCGCTACGGCCATAGCCGCAGACGATTACATGGCCTTCCGTGCCGGCGCTCTTGACCGCGATCGCATGCAGTTCCAGTGCCCGGTAATTCCAGTCGTTGCGGCACAAGCGCGCCACGATCGCGCCGCTATGGTGAAGTATCAGCGGCGCAGCCAGCATGGAGAGCAGCATCGCGGCCAGGATGGTCTGCGCCACGGGAAGGGGCAAAAGTCCGCCGCTGTTGGCGAGCGTCAGCAAGACAAAGCCGAATTCCCCGGCCTGGGCAAGGAACAGGCCGGTGCGCAGCGATACGCTGGTATCGTGACGAAAAAGGCGGCTCAGCAGGGTGACAATCGCGGCCTTCCCCAGCACTAAAAGCAACAATGCCAGCACAACCCAGCCCAGGTTCGCCGCCACCATTTTCAGGTCCAGCAACATGCCCACGGTAACG
Organism: Sulfurimicrobium sp.; assembly: GCA_030690835.1. Taxonomy (GTDB): domain Bacteria; phylum Pseudomonadota; class Gammaproteobacteria; order Burkholderiales; family Sulfuricellaceae; genus Sulfurimicrobium. The sequence continues at coordinate 4,762 of JAUYFW010000060.1, forward strand.
AAGAACAGCCCCAGCAGGACGTCGCGGAATGGCTGGATGTCGGCTTCCACCTGGTAGCGGTATTCCGTTTCGGAAATCAGCATGCCCGCCAGGAAAGCGCCCAGTGCCATGGACAGCCCGGCCAGACCAGTGAGATAAGCCAGGCCGAGGGTCACCAGCAACACGTTGAGCATGAACAACTCGGAGGACTTGCGCCGCGCCACCCAGTGAAACCATGGGCGCATCAGGCGCTGTCCGAAATAAAGCAGGCCGACCAGCAACACGGCCGCCTTGAGAAAAACCATGCCGACCACGCCAGCCAGATCGCCGCCAGCGGCGGACAGGGCAGGGATGAGGATCAGCAAGGGTACCACCGCCAGGTCCTGGAACAGCAGCACGCCGATCACCAGTCGCCCGTGGCGCGACTGGAGTTCGAGCCGCTCGGCCATCATCTTGCTGACAATGGCGGTGGACGACATCGCCAGCACGCCACCCAGCGCCACGCCCGCCTGCCAGGAAAGCCCGGACAGCATCGCGGCCACCAGCACCAGCGCCAGGGTAACCATCACCTGCGCGCCGCCCAGACCAAACACCACGCCACGCATGGCCTTCAGTTGCGGCAGACTGAATTCCAGGCCGATGCTGAACATCAGGAACACCACGCCGAATTCGGCCAGGTAACGGGTCTCCTCGCTATCCGGTATCCATCCCAGCGCATGGGGGCCCGCCACCATGCCCACCAGCAGATAGGCCAGCAGGGGCGGCAGGCGCAGACTGCGGAACACTGCCACCGCGAATACTGCCGCGCCGAGCAGCACCAGTACGGATTGCAGGGTGGTTGGGGCGTCATGCGGCATGAAGCTTTGTCCTCAATAGTCAGCGCGGCTTTATAGCTGGTGCGTTCGGCCTTATACTATCACGACTTAATTTCCCGCCGGTCGAGCCACGCTCGCCGGCCAATCCGATGCCGACACCCGAAAAAACCCTGGATCTGGCGCGCCAGGTTCTGACCATCGAAGCCGATGCCATCCGCGCGCTGAGCGCGCGCCTCGACCATAATTTTGCCCAGGCGGTCGAGCTATGCCTGGCCTGCAGCGGACGCATCATCGTCAGTGGCATGGGCAAGTCCGGCCACGTCGCGGGCAAGATCGCCTCCACCCTGGCCAGCACCGGCACGCCATCCTTCTTCGTCCATCCCGGCGAGGCCAGCCATGGCGACCTGGGCATGATCACGCCGCAGGACGTGGTGATCGCCCTGTCCAATTCCGGCGAAAGCCCGGAACTGGTCGCCATCGTGCCGCTGATCAAGCGCCTTGGCGCGAAGCTGATCACCATGACCGGCAATCCCCAATCGACCATGGCACGCGAAGCCGACCTGCATCTCGACGCCAGCGTGACACAGGAAGCCTGCCCGCTGGGGCTGGCCCCGACCGCCAGCACCACCGTGGCGCTGGCGCTGGGAGACGCCCTGGCGGTGGCGCTGCTGGACGCGCGCGGCTTTGGCAAGGACGACTTCGCCCGCTCCCACCCCGGCGGGGCGCTGGGGCGACGCTTGCTGGTGCATATCCAGGACGTGATGCATCAGGGCGAGGCTTTGCCCAAGGTGCATGCCGACGCCAGCCTGAGCGCGGCGCTGCTGGAAATGACCAGGAAGGGACTGGGCATGACCGCGGTGGTGGACGACCAGGACCATATCCTCGGCCTGTTCACCGACGGCGACCTGCGCCGTCACCTGGATTCTCCGATCGATATCCGCACCACGCCCATCCGCGAGGTCATGACCACCAACCCGCTCACCATCCGCCCGGAACGCCTGGCGGCGGAAGCGGTGCAATTCATGGAACAGCGCAAAATCAACGGCCTGCTGGTCACCGACGCCGCCGGCCGCCTGGTGGGCGCGTTCAACATGCACGACCTGCTGCGCGCAGGCGTGGTTTAAGGAAAAGCCATGCAAGCCGTATACGATCTGGCACGCAACATCAAATTACTGATTTTCGACGTGGACGGCGTGCTCACCGACGGCAGCCTTTACCTCGGCGACGATGGCCAGGAATACAAGGCATTCAACTCGCTCGATGGCCACGGCATGAAGATGCTGAAAAATTCCGGGGTGGAGCTGGCCATCATCACCGGGCGCACGTCGAAGGTCGTCATCCACCGCGCCCATAACCTCGGCATCAGCCACCTTTACCAGGGCGTGCACGACAAGCTGCAGGCTTTTCACGATCTTACGGAGAAGCTGGGCATCCACCTCGAACAATGCGCCTTCATGGGTGACGACGTGATCGATCTCCCCGCCATGCGCCGTTGCGGCCTGGCCGTGACCGTGCCCCAGGCGCCGGAACTGGTGCAGCGGCACGCCCATCATGTCACGCGGCGCGAGGGCGGGCGCGGCGCGGCACGCGAAGTCTGCGAACTGATCATGCAGGCGCAAAATACGCTGGAGGCTCAGTTATCCGTTTACCTCAAATGAGCAATCGCCTCACGCTCTGGTTCCCCCTCGGAATCATGGTTCTGCTCGCCCTGCTCACCTTCTGGCTCGACCGCACGGTACAGGAACCGCTATTCAAGCGGGACGGCAGCGCGCGTCACGACCCCGATTACTGGGTGGAAAACTTTGTCGCCAAGCGCCTGGGCCAGGACGGCTTGCCGCTGCACACTTTGGCGGCGGTCAAGCTGGAACACTTTCCCGACGACGATACCACCCTGCTGACGCGTCCCAATTTCACCGCCATGGACCAGAACCGTGTGCCGACCCGTATCGCGGCCCAGAACGGCCTGATTTCCAGCAACGGCAAGGAGGTTTACTTTACCCGCAACGTGGTGGTAAGGAAGGATGCCGGCGCGGAGAAAGACTGGTTGACGATCGCCACCGAGTACCTGCATATTAGCCCCGATCAGGATATTGCCCGCACCGACCGGGCCGTCACCATTAAAACCCCCGCTGCCGTCATCACCGCCACGGGGATGGAGCTCAACAACCGCACCCAGGTGGTAAAACTGCTTTCCCGCGTGAAAGGGCATTATGAAAAATAAAACCCCCAAGAATCTTGTGTGCTTGCTGCTCATCCTGCTGGCACCCGCCATTGCCCTTGCCGAACAGGCGGACCGCGACAAGCCGATCAACCTGGAAGCCGACACCGTCACCGTGGACGATGCCACGAAAATCAGCACCTACCAGGGTAATGTACAGCTCACCCAGGGCACGCTGCTGATCCGCGCCGACAAACTGGTGGTCAAGGAAGATGCGACCGGCCTGCAGCACGGCACCGCCCATGGCAACCCGGCCAGCTTCAGGCAGAAGCGCGAGGGGCTGGATGAATACGTCGAGGGCTATGGACAGCGCATCGAATACGACGGCAAGAACGACAAGATCGAGCTGTTTACCCAGGCCCGCATGAAGCGCAATCAGGATGAAGTGCGCGGCAATTACATTTCCTATGATGCCAAAACCGAGTTCTTCCAGGTTCTCGGCGGCGGCAAGGAAGCCGCGGCACCGGGCAAGGACAGGGGCCGGGTCCGCGCCGTGATCCTGCCGAAAGCGAAACCGGGCCAGAGCACCGCAACACCGGCCCCGGTTCCGCTCAAGGGGGCGGAGAGCATTGCCCAACCGCGAACCGAATAATGAGCGAGCTGATCGTTAGCGGCTTGAAGAAGTGCTACAAATCGCGCACCGTGGTCAAGGACGTTTCCCTGCGCGTCACCAGCGGCGAGGTGGTGGGCCTGCTCGGCCCCAACGGTGCGGGCAAAACCACCAGTTTCTACATGATGGTGGGGCTGGTACCCCTCGATGGCGGCAGCATTCGCCTTGACGGCCAGGAATTGAGCCGTATGCCGATCCACCGCCGCGCGCGCTTGGGATTGAGTTACCTGCCTCAGGAAGCATCGATTTTCCGCAAACTCAGCGTGGCGGAAAACGTCAGCGCCATCCTCGAGTTGCGCGACCTCACCGCCGACCAGGTTGAGCAGCAAACCAACGAGTTGCTGCATGAACTGCACGTGCACCACCTGCGCGACAGCCCGGCATTGAGCCTGTCCGGCGGGGAGCGCCGGCGCGTGGAAATCGCCCGTGCATTGGCCTCAAACCCGCGCTTTATCCTGCTCGACGAACCCTTCGCCGGCGTGGACCCGATCGCGGTGCTGGAAATCCAGAAAATCATCCGTTTCCTCAGCGCGCGCGACATCGGCGTACTCATTACCGACCATAACGTGCGCGAAACCCTGGGCATCTGCGACCACGCCTATATCATCAACGATGGCCTGGTGCTGGCTAGCGGCAAACCGGAGGAAATCGTTTATAATGAGGCCGTGAGAAAAGTTTATCTCGGCGAGCATTTCCGCCTATGACACGGCCTGGAATCCCCGCCCCGGGACCCGGCACTACCCCATGAAACACAGCCTCCAACTCAAACTCTCCCAGCACCTTACGCTTACGCCGCAGTTGCAGCAGTCGATCCGATTGCTGCAGCTATCGACGCTGGATCTCAATCAGGAGCTGGAGCAGTTCATCGAAAACAATCCCTTGCTGGAGCGCATCGAGCCCAACCAGGATGAGAGCGCAGCGATAGAAACCAGCTCGTTTGCGGGTGACGGGGAAGCGTCAGCTACTGCAACGACGACCCCTTCCGAGGAATCGAGCGATGACAGCAGCAGCGGCAGCGAGGATATCTGGGACGAAGCCACGCCCTCCTATGCCGCCCGCGACGACAACGACGAACCGGATTACCCCCAGCAGGACGCCAAGGCGGATAGCCTGCGCGACCACCTCAACTGGCAGCTCAACCTGACAAAACTCTCCCTGCGCGACAGAACCATGGTCTCGCTGATGATCGACGCCCTTAGCGACGATGGCTATCTGACCCAGAGCCTGGACGAAATCGCCGCCATGTTGCCGCCCGAGCTGGAAATCGACCCGCTGGAGCTCGACACCGCGCTCAAATATCTGCAGAACCTCGACCCGATCGGTGTCGGCGCGCGTAACCTGGGCGAATGCCTGGCACTGCAGCTGGAAGCCATGCCGCCGGACACGCCGTGCCGCAAAGCCGCCTTGCAAATTGCCCGCCAGCATCTGGAACTGTTAGCCGGCCGCGACTACAACAAGCTAAAAAAACTGCTGCAGTGCGACGACGATATCCTGCGCGGCGCGCAAAGCCTGATTACCCACCTCAACCCCCGTCCCGGCAGCGCCTTTTCGGCGTCCGACACGCGTTATGTCGTGGCGGACGTGATCGTGAAGAAAATCAAGGGAACCTGGGTCGCCAGCCTTAACCGTGAAGCCATGCCGAAGCTGCGCGTCAACCGCATGTACGCCGACATTCTGAGCCGCAACCGCGATGGCGGTGGACAGCAGCTTGCCAGCCAGTTGCAGGAAGCACGCTGGATGGTGAAAAACATCCAGCAGCGCTTCGACACCATCCTGCGCGTATCGCAAGCCATCGTGGACCGGCAGCGGCGTTTCTTCGAGCACGGCGAGGTCGCCATGCGGCCCTTGGTGCTGCGCGAGATTGCGGACGAAATCGGCTTGCACGAATCGACGATCTCCCGCGTTACCACGCAGAAGTACATGCTCACCCCGCGCGGCATTTTTGAATTAAAATACTTCTTCGGCAGCCACGTGGCCACCGAAACCGGCGGCGCCTGTTCGGCCACCGCCATCCGCGCCCTGATCAAGCAACTGGTCAGCGCGGAGGACAGCAAAAAACCACTGAGCGACACCCAAATTACTGAAATTCTGGCGCAGCAGGGCATTGTGGTTGCCCGCCGCACCGTGGCCAAATACCGCGAGGCAATGCAAATTCCCGCGGTGACTCTTCGCAAGTCCCTCTAATCACAAGGAGTAAAATCATGAACCTGAACATCACCGGCCACCACATTGAAGTCACTCCCGCCATCCGCGACTACGTCACTTCCAAGCTGGACAAGATCACCCGTCATTTCGAACAGGTCATCGACGTCAAGGTGATCCTGACCGTCGAAAAACTCAAGCAAAAAGCCGAAGTCACCGTTCACCTGCGCGGCAATGACATCCACGTCGAAACCGACGATCTCGATATGTACGCCGCCATTGATGCGCTGGTGGACAAGCTCGATCGCCAGATTCTCAAGCACAAGGAAAAACACACCGAGCATCACAACAACCTGAAACACCAGGCCGCTGCAGAAGAATAATCCGCTCGCATTAACGCCCGAGGCCATGTCCATGGAGCTCATCGCAAAAATCCTCCCGCTCGGCAACGTCATCGCCGAGCTCGATGCCGCAAGCAAGAAACGGGCTTTCGAACAGATCGGCTTGCTGCTGGAAGAACAGCTCCATCTTGGCAAGGGCAAGATTTTCGACAGCTTGTTCGCGCGGGAAAAGCTGGGCTCCACCGGCCTCGGCCACGGCGTGGCGATTCCCCATGGCCGCATCAAGGGGCTAAAGGACACTATCGGCGTCTTCGCACGCCTGAAGCAGCCGATTCCCTTCGATGCCCCTGACGACGTACCGGTCTCGCTGCTGTTCGTGCTACTGGTACCTGAGCAGGCCACCGACCTGCATCTGCAGATTCTCGGCGAACTGGCGCACATGTTCAGCGACCGCGATTTGCGCAAGCAACTCAACGCCAGCCACGAGCAAGAGGTCTTGCACCAGTTCCTCATCAATTGGGCGCCCCATGCCGCAAATCAGCGTTAATCAGCTGTTCGCGGACAAGTGCGAAAAGCTCGGCCTGACCTGGGTTGCCGGTCAGGCCGGCGGCGCCAAGCTGCTCACCAGCGACACGGTGCAGAAACTCTCCCTGGCGCTGATCGGCTATCTCAACTTTGTCCATCCCAACCGCGTCCAGGTGCTGGGTTGCGCGGAGATGGATTATCTGCGCAGCCTGGCGCCGGATCTGCTCGGCCAGACCGTCAATAATTTATTCAGCACCGAACTGGCGGCGATCATCGTCTCCAATGGCGAGGAAGTCCCTGCGGAGGTGAAGGAAGCGGCGGACCGCACCCAGACCCCCCTCTTCACTTCTCCGCAGCAAAGCCCCGACCTGATGAACGTGCTGCGTCACTACCTGGCACAGGTACTGGCCGAATCCACGGTACGCCACGGCGTGTTCATGGAGGTGCAGGGCATGGGCGTGATGATTACCGGCGACAGCGCGGTGGGCAAAAGCGAGCTCGCGCTGGAGTTGATCACGCGCGGCCACCGCCTGGTGGCGGATGACGTGGTGGAGTTCTACCAGGTCGCGCCGGATACCCTGGAAGGACGCTGTCCGGCGATGTTGCAGGATTTTCTCGAAGTGCGCGGACTGGGTGTCCTCAACATCCGTGCATTGTTCGGTGAAACGGCGGTAAAGCTGAGGAAGAATCTCAAGCTCATTGTCCATCTGGAACAGCTTACCGAAAAAACCATGAGCCTGGACCGGCTGCAAATCAACGCCTACACGCAGCAGATCCTCGACATCGTCATTCCCGAAGTCCGTATTCCGGTGGCAGCCGGCCGCAACATCGCGGTATTGGTGGAAGTGGCGGTGCGCAACCACATCCTGCAACTGCGCGGCATCAACAGCACCCGGCAGTTCATCGAACGCCACGAACGCATGATGGCGGAAGACCACTTGGCCGAGCCCTGAAATAATGCAACTGATCCTCGTCAGTGGCTTGTCCGGCTCCGGTAAAAGCATCGCGCTCAACGTGCTGGAAGACAGCGGCTATTTTTGCGTCGATAACCTGCCCCTGCCCCTGCTCACCGAAACCGCCTGCTACCTGGCCGGCAGCGGCCACCAGCACGCCGCCATCAGCGTGGACGGGCGCAGCAGCAGCGACTTGAACCAGCTCCCGCGCGGCATTGCCGAATTAAGGCAACAGGGGCTTGATGTGCGCGTCCTGTTCCTGGAAGCCAAGACCGACGAACTGGTGAGGCGTTTCAGCGAAACCCGCCGCCGCCACCCCCTCAGCGACGAGCAGCGCACCCTCACCGAATGCATCCAGCTCGAGCGCGAACGCCTGGAAGCAGTCAGTGATCTCGGCCACCGCATGGACACCAGCGAACTTTCTCCCAATACCCTGCGTGTCTGGATCAAGGATTTTATCGCCCTGGATCGTTCACGCCTGACCTTGCTGTTTCAGTCCTTCGGCTTCAAGCATGGCATTCCGCTCAATGCCGACTTTGTCTTTGACGTGCGTTGCCTGCCCAACCCGCACTACGACCCGGCGCTGCGGCCTCTGACCGGAAAAGACGCCGCGGTCATCGCCTTTCTGCAAAAAGACCCCAGCGTGCAGAAAATGCTTGGCGACATCAGCCATTTCGTCGCCGACTGGCTGCCGTGCTTCATCCGCGACAACCGTAATTATCTTACGGTCGCGCTCGGCTGCACGGGAGGACAGCACCGCTCGGTGTATTTCGCGGAAACCCTCGCCACACAGTTCAGTAGCGAATATCAACTGCTGGTCCGACACCGGGAACTGGCATGAGCGACCACATTCCCCTCACCCCTGCCCTCTCCCGCCTGCGGGAGAGGGGGACGATGCGCCGCTACGCGGGCCTGTTCAGACCCGGCGACTGGATCGTCGCGCTTGCCGGCATGACGCTGGTGGCCAGCCTGTTCCTCACGCTATGGGGCCATGCCGCGGGCACGACCCTGATCATCCGTAGCGGCGGCAAGGTGGTGGCGCAAGCCGACCTGACGCGCAATCGCGACTTTGAGATCGAGGGCCCGCTCGGTACCACCGTGGTGAGCGTGGAAAACCGCCGCGTGCGCGTCGCCAAGGACCCCAGCCCACGCCAATACTGCGTCAAGCAGGGCTGGCTGTCGCACGCCGGGGAAGCCGCGCTGTGCCTGCCCAATCAGGTCAGCGTGGAACTGGCCGGAGCGGTAAAACGCTATGACTCCCTCAGTTATTAACCTGCCCACATCTCAGGACGACCACCGCATCGCTCGCCTGGCCGCCTTCGCCATCGGTTTGTCGCTGGTGGAAGCCGCCCTGCCATCTCCGCTGCCCGGCGTAAAACCCGGTCTGGCCAATATCGTCACCCTGCTGGTGTTGCAGCGCTTCGGCTGGCGCGCCGCGGCCTGGGTCTCATTATTGCGCGTGGTCGCGGGCAGCCTGCTGCTCGGCTCCTTCCTTTCACCCGGCTTCGTGTTGAGTTTCAGCGGCGCGCTGCTCAGCCTGGGCGTACTGGCCGTGGCCTGCAAATTGCCAGCGAACTGGTTCGGGCCGGTCAGCCACAGCATCTTCGCCGCCTTCGCCCACATCGCCGCGCAATTGGCGGTGGTGTATTTCTGGCTCATCCCGCATGCCGGGGTGCTTTATCTTGCCCCGGTTTTCGCTGCGGCGGCGCTCCTGTTCGGCATCGTCAACGGCCTGGTTGCCTCGCGTCTGCTCGGGGAAAATTCATTGAATGCGCTCCCCGCTTAACGTAATGAAAGGATTCTGGCCGATTTTTCTGCTGGCCCTGGCCTTGCCCGCCTCCGCGGCCGAATGGGTGCGGGTACACACATCAGGAGAAAACGACCAGTATTATTACGATCGCTCCAAGCTGTATATCAATGGCGATGAAATCACCTACTGGAAGAAGGTGACGTTCAAGACCGCGCAACCAGTTAAAAACCAGTTCGCCGCCAGCGGCCTGTACCGCGAACGCATTCACTGTGCCGAACACACCCTCAAGCTGATCAGCTATCTGCTCTACGCCGCGGATGGCACTACCATCGAATATGTTGCCGCCAATGAAGGCGAGGCGGCGCCGATCATTCCCGACACGCTGGGCGATATATTCGAAAAATCCGCCTGTGCGCTGGTGCGCCAGAAACACGAGGAACAGCGCCGCAAGCCGCCGGAAGAGCCCCAAAAAGCAGAGCCAAAAAAACAGGAGACCGCACCCGTGTTACCCGCAGTCGCACCAGCGACGGAACAAAAGCCTGCCGCCCCGCCTGTCGCGCAAAAACCTGAGCCGCCTCCCGGCGCGCCCAAGGAAAATTGAGCTTGAGCTGCGACTCCCCTACAATGCAGCCATGAAATCCGCCAGCACCGTTACCCTCGCCCTGACCGGCGCCTCCGGCATGCCTTATGCCCTGCGCCTGCTGGAAAGCTTGCTGCAAGCCAACCGAACGGTCTATCTGCTTTACTCGCAAGCCGCACAGATTGTTGCCAGGCAGGAGATGGACCTTGATTTCCCCTCCAGCAGCCGCGATCTGCAGTTGCAATTGCGCGCGCGCTACGCCCATCTGTCCGGGCAACTTCAGGTATTCGGCCGTGAAGAATGGTTCGCCCCGATCGCTTCCGGCTCCGGTGTCGCGGACGCCATGGTGGTGTGCCCCTGCACCATGGGCACCCTCGCGGCCATTGCCGCGGGCATGAGCGACAACCTGATCGAGCGTGCCGCCGATGTGACGCTGAAAGAGCAACGCAAACTCATCCTGGTCCCGCGCGAAACGCCGTTTTCCGCCATTCATCTGGAAAACATGCTCAAGCTCGCCCGTCTCGGCGCGGTGATTCTGCCCGGCAACCCCGGCTTTTATCACCACCCCGCAAGCGTGCAGGACCTGGTCGATTTCATCGTGGCGCGGATTCTCGATCATCTTGGCGTACCGCACCAGTTGATGGCACGCTGGGGCGCAACAGGCAACTGAACGGTCTTCATGCCTCTTGATCTCAAGCAGCGTTTGTCCGGGTTTTTATCGCAGGCAAGGCAGCACGCGGCATGTGAAATTCCGCTATTTCCGCTTGATACCGTGCTCTTTCCCGGCGGAAAACTGCCCCTCAAGGTGTTTGAACCACGCTACATGGAAATGGTGAGCGCCTGTCTCCAGGAAAAGAAAGCTTTCGGCATCTGTCTGATTCGCGCCGGACAAGAAACCGGAGTCCCGGCCCAGCCGGAGCCGGTGGGCTGCATGGTGGAAATCATCGATTGGGATATGCGACAACCAGGCGTGCTGGATATTGCCGTAATCGCCACCCAGCGTTTCCACATTGAAGCCTCGCGCGCGGAAAAAAATGGCCTGATCATGGCGCGAGTCGTGAGCATTGCCGAGGAGCCGCCACTCCCGCTGCCTAAACAGCATCAGGCCTGCGCCACCATTCTGCGTCGTATCATCGAGCATCTGGGCGTGGAACGCTTTGCGCCACCGTTACGCTACGACGACAGCGTATGGGTCGGCTATCGCCTGGCGGAATTGCTGCCGCTCAAGCGTTCAGTGCGGCAGAACATGCTGGAAATGAACGACAGCCTGGTCAGAATCGAAATTTTGCACCGCTTCCTGAGCCAGCAAGGCTTGCTGGCATAAGTTCAGGAGCCACCCTCACCGTAAAGATGGTGGGCGAACTGGGCAAAATCCTTGCTCACCTTGCGGAACAGGCAATCCAGGTTGATCAGCGCATGTTCCACCAGATTAATGGCGATGAATGGGTGTTCCACCTTCATGCGCTTGTACATTGCGCGCGACAAGCGTAGCACCTGAGTATCCGGCGCCTTGGCCACCAGCCTTACTGAACGCGGCTTGCGATCAAAGAAAGACATGATGCCCAGCATTTCTCCCGGCCCCTCACGCACGATCTCATAGTGCTTTTTCTTGTCGTCCACCATCAGGGCGATTTCGCCCTGCACCACCAGATACAAGGCATCCCCTACCTCGCCGATGTCGGCCAGAATGTCGCCCTCATTGAACTGGCGCAGGGTCAGATACTTGAGCAGGGTGTTTATCTCCGAAACCTTGAGCGAACGGCAAAGGTACTGGTGGCCCATGAATTGCGCCAGGTCCAGGCGCAGGTTTTTCTCCTTGCTGCCGCTTTTTGCCAGTTTAACGGCCTTGGGGTTTTTCTTGTCCGCCGACATTGCGCCTCCTAATTTTTGTCCGGGCTTGATTCAACAACCGTGACAAGCGAAAATGATGCCACTTCTCCAACCTCGGTACAAAATCGTGAAACCCCTCTGGATTGCCGCCACATTGTGCCTCTTCGTCGCAGCTTGCGGCGAAGAGAAAAAGCCTTATCAGGCGCCGCTGCCAAAAACGCCCGCCACCCCCCTCTTTCAGGGCGAACGTCAGGCGTTGGATAAAGCCCGGGGTGTTGAACAGACGCTCGACGCCCACGCGCGGGAACAGCTGCAGAAAGC
>JAUYFW010000064.1 GCA_030690835.1 Sulfurimicrobium sp.
ATGCGCGGATTGGTCATACGGCGCACCAAAAGCATTCCGCCGCCGATCAGGCACAGAATACCGAGGAAACCGCCGCCGTACATGGCGATGCTTTGCTTGCCGAGAGAGGACAAGCCGATCGTTCCCCAGATGGCGTAAGGCGCCAGCAGCCCGACCAGATGGCCGCAGAAGATGCCGATGATACCGATGTGAAACAGGTTGCTGGACAGACGCAAACCTGACGAGGACAGCAACTGGCTGGACGCGCTGGTCCAGCCGTATTGCTCGCGGTCGAAACGCACCCAGCTGCCGATCACGAATACGCTAAAGCAGATATAGGGATAAATGCCAAAAACCAAATTGTTTAGGCTAAAAAGATCTTCGTTCATTTCATTCCTCCTTAAGCAGCTATAAGTGCCGGTGTGGCGCGGCTCTTGACGATTGAAACCAGCGGCGCATAGGGGCTATTGGCCTTGGTCAGATTATCGGCCAGCACCGTCAGCACCTTGTTGGCATCGGACAAAAACTCCCTCGCCTCGTTGTCTTCGAGCAAGGCGACGAATTCCAGGACCAGCGGCAGATAGTCAGGCAACTCGTTAGTCACCGTCTTCACGCCGTAATCCTTATACAATTCGCCCAGGTCGATCAGCGCAGGGCCGCGATTTCTGTCGTTATCATCACCGAACAAATGGTGAGTCAGATGCAAACTGTGCTCTGGCGTCATATCGAAGGTCTTTACGTAATCCGCCTGGATTTCGGTCGGATCACCGCTTTCCAGCCAGGACACGAACTTCTTCAGCGCCGCCCATTCCACCACGTCGGAATCAACCGATTCGTCCAGCAATTTTCTGATGGCCGGCAGATTTTCGAACAGTTCCTTATCCGGATACTCCAGCAATGCCGATAGTATTTTGTAGATTAGCATGGTATTTCCTCTTATCTTTTATCTGCGGGCGGTGCCAGTTCGGCGGGTTCCATCGATTCCTTGCGACGCCTTGGGAACAGGGTGATCTTGCTGATTCCCGGCGAAGAATCATTACCGAAGGTGAAGCCGTTTTGTCCCTGGAAGCCATGTGCGTCATCCAGGCGCTCTTCCTCATGGCCGGTGGGGATCACGAAACGGTCTTCATAGTTGGCGATGGCCAGGTAACGGTACATTTCCTTGGCTTGATCTTCCGTGATGCCCGCAGCATCCAGAGGCCTTGTATCCGCGATGCCTTCAACATGCACCGAGCGCTGGTAGCTGCGCATGGCGATGAGGCGGTTCAGTGCGCTGGTGATTGGCGCTTCCTTGCCCGCGGTGAGCAGGTTGGCAAGGTACTTGACCGGCGTGCGCATCGTTCCGGCCAGCGGGATAGCGCCGTCGGGGCCGACCGGCAGGTTGCCCTGATCGATCTGGGACTGCACGGGAGAAAGCGGCGGTACGTACCACACCATCGGCAGAGTGCGGAACTCGGGGTGCATCGGGAAAGCAATTTTCCAGTCGATGGCCATTTTGTAGATCGGCGATTTCTGCGCGGCGATGATCCAGTCTTCGTTGATCCCCTCGGCACGGGCTGCAGCGATCACGGCAGGGTCGTTGGGATCAAGGAATATCTTGCACTGCGCTTCGTACAGATCCTGTTCGTTGCTGATGCTGGCCAGTTCTTCGATGCGGTCTGCGTCATACAACATGATGCCGTTGTAGCGGATGCGGCCAACACAGGATTCCGAGCAGACCGTCGGCATACCGGATTCAACACGCGGGTAGCAGCCGATGCACTTCTCGGCCTTGCCGGATTCCCAGTTGTAGTACACCTTCTTGTAAGGGCATGCGCTCATGCAGAAGCGCCAGCCGCGGCACTTGTCCTGATCGACCAGCACGATACCATCCTCTTCGCGCTTGTAGATGGAGCCGGACGGGCAGGCCGCGACACAGGCCGGATTCAGGCAATGGTTGCAGATGCGCGGCAAATACAGGTTGAAGGTATTCTCGAACTGGCCGTACATCTCCTTCTGGATGTTGTCCATGTTCTTGTCCACGCTGCGCTTGGCATATTCGCCGGCCAGATCGTCTTCCCAGTTCGGCCCCCAGGTGATTTTTTCCATGGGATCGCCGGTGATCATCGACAAAGGCCGTGCGGTAGGTGCCGCCTCGGACAATGGCGCGTTCTGCAGACGAGCATAGTTGTAGGTGAACGGCTCGTAGTAATCGTCGATCTCAGGCAGATCCGGGTTGGCGAAGATGTTCAACAGCTTCGACGCACGGCCGCCGGATTTCAGCTCCAGCTTGCCATTGGCCAGCGTCCAGCCGCCTTTCCATTTTTCCTGGTTTTCCCACTGTTTGGGATAGCCGATACCGGGCTTGGACTCGACGTTGTTAAACCAGACATATTCCACGCCCTTGCGGTTGGTCCAGGTGTTCTTGCACGTCACCGAGCAGGTGTGGCAACCGATACATTTGTCCAGATTGAAGACAAACGCAAATTGTGCACGTATTTTCATGTGTTTCTCCTAAATATCCTGTTCGAGTATCAACGCTTGCCGATTCCGGGTGGATTGAGTTGCGCTTCCCGTTCCGGCGTGAGTGGACGCTCCAGCCAGTCGATATCCTTGTCCGCGACTTTACGCATGATCACCTCGGTATCGCGGTTGCAACCCACCGTGCCGTAATAGTTGAAGCTGTAGGCCAGTTGCACGTATCCGCCAATCATATTGGTCGGCTTCATGACGACGCGCGTCACCGAATTGAGAATGCCGCCGCGCTTGCCGGTGGTATTCGATCCCGGCACGTTCACAATCTTCTCCTGAGCGTGATACATCATTGCCACGCCGCGCGACACGCGCTGCGAAACCACCGCGCGCGCCACGGTCGCACCGTTGGCGTTGATCGCCTCAACCCAGTCGTTGTCCTCGATCCCGGCTTCCTTGGCATCAATTTCTGAAATCCACACGTATGGGCCGCCACGGAACAATGTCAGCATGCGCAGATTGTCCTGATAGGTTGAATGGATACCCCACTTGGAGTGCGGTGTAATCCATTTCAGCTTGATGTGTTTTTCAGCCATGATGCTTGGCGAGAGATTGCCGAACGACTTCATGTCCTGTGGCGGTTTATGCACACAGAAGCCTTCACCGAAGTCCAGCATCCACTCGTGATCCTGATAGAAGTGGGCACGGCCGGTCAGGGTACGGAACGGAATGTGCTCGTGGATATTGGTGTAACCCGAAGTGTAGGACACCGTTTCGGACTCAATCCCCGACCAGGTTGGCGCGGTAATGATCTTGCGCGGTTGTATCTGGATATCGCGGAAGGTGATCTTGTCCTCGTGGCGGGCCGAATACAGGTGGTGATGGTCGATGCCTGTCTTCTTGGACAGCGCGGTCCAGGATTTATGGGCCACTTCACCGCAGGTTTCCGGTGCCATGCGCATCACGGAATCGCAGACGAAAATATCCTCTTCGAGTGAAGGCATGCCGAAAGAAACGCCCGGCACTTTCACAGCGCCGTTCATTTCCCTCAGTTGGTCGTACTCCATCTCGGTGTTCCAGTCGATACCCTTGACGTTGTTGCCCAGTTTGACCATCAATGGACCGATTGCGATGTACTTCTTGTAGGTGTCGGCAAAGTTGCGTTCGACCACCTTGATAAGCGGCATGGTCTTGCCGGGAACCGGATCGCATTCACCCTTCTTCCAGTCCTTGACTTCACCGAATGGCTGAGCCATCTCAAACGCCGAATCATGCTGCATCGGCAGGGCGATGATGTCCTTGCGTGTACCGAGATGCTTTTCGGCCAGCGTCGAGAATGTCTGCGCGATATTCTTGAAAATCTGCCAGTCGGACATGGATTGCCAACCCGGCGATACCGCTTCAGACAACGGATGCATGAAGGGATGCATGTCGGTGGTGTTGAGGTCGTTCTTCTCATACCAGGTCGCGGTCGGCAGAACGATATCGGAGTAGGCGCCGGTGGAATTCAGGCGGAAATTGATGTCGACCATCAGATCCAGTTTGCCGATAGGCGCTTCTTCGTGCCACTTGACCAGCTTGTTTTCGCGGCCATCGCCGGATTCCTGCAGCACGCCGTTCTGCGCACCGAGCAGGTGCTTGAGGAAATACTCATGCCCCTTGGCGGAAGTACCGATCAGGTTGGCGCGCCAGACAAACAGGTTGCGCGGCCAGTTGACCGGGTTGTCCGGATCGGCAAACGCCACATCCAGCGAACCATCCTTGAGTTTGCCAACCACGTGCTTGGCAATGCTCGCCTCGTCGGTAGCGCCGGCCTTTTCTGCCTCGGAAGCCAGATCGAGCGGGTTGGTATTCCAGTGCGGCGCGGACGGCAGCCAGCCCATGCGAACCGCGGCGACGTTGTAGTCGGCCAGCGAGTAGCCCTTGTACTTGCCTTTGCCGGCGGGCGACGTGAGATCATCGCCACGAAGCGTTTCATAACGCCACTGATCGGTGTGGAAGTACCAGTAGGAAGTGGAGTTCATATGGCGTGGCGGACGCTGCCAGTCGAGCGCGAAAGCGATCGGTGCCCAGCCTGCCTGCGGACGCAGTTTTTCCTGGCCCACATAGTGCGCCCAGCCACCACCCGATTGGCCCACGCAACCGCAGATGTGCAGCAGGTTCATCACACCGCGATACATCATGTCGTTGTGGTACCAGTGGTTGATCGCGGCGCCCATGATCACCATGGATTTGCCGTGTGTCTTGGAAGCGTTATAGGCAAATTCGCGTCCGGTGCGTTCAATGTCGGCAGCCTTGACGCCGGTGACTTTTTCCGCCCAGGCCGGGGTATAGGCCACGCTGGCGTCCTTGTAGTCCTTGGCCACGTTGCCGCCACCCAGGCCACGGTCGATTCCGTACTGCGCAATTTGCATGTCGAACACGGAAGCCACCAAGGCCTCCTCGCCGTTGGCCAGCTTCAGCTTGCGCACCGGCACATTGCGGTACAGCAAATCACCTTCACCCGGCTCGAAGTGCGGGAAGCCGACCGAAGCCACGGCATCCTTGCTGGCTATGCAAGTCAGTTCGGCCAATATTTCCTGCTGGCTGGCAGCATTCTTTGGCAGCAGATTCCACTTGCCTTCTTCGCCCCAACGGAAGCCGATCGAGCCGTTTGGTACAACAAAGGCCTTGGATTTTTCGTCGTAAACGATGGTTTTCCAGTCAGGATTATTGGTCTCGCCCAATGCGCCGTCCAGATCGGAAGCGCGCAGGCAGCGGTCGGACACATAGGCATCGCCATGCTTGCGCAGCATCACCTGGATCGGCAGGTCGGTGTACTTGCGGGCGTATTCGGAAAAATACGGGTCCTGCTTGTCGATGTAGAACTCTTTCAGCGCGACGTGGCCCATTGCCAGGAAGGCGGCCGTATCGGTACCCGGATTGACCGGCATCCACAGGTCCGATGCCTTGCAATACTCGGCGTAATCGGGCGCCATCGAGATGACCTTCGCACCCTTGTAACGCACCTCGGAGACGAAGTGAGCATCAGGAGTACGCGTGGTCGGCAGGCTGGAACCGCAGACGATGATGTAGGTGGAGTTGTACCAGTCGGCCGATTCCGGCACGTCGGTCTGCTCGCCCCAGGTCTGTGGGGATGCTGCCGGCAGATCGCAATACCAGTCATAGAAGGAGCCGCAAGCGCCGCCGATGAGCGACAGGTAGCGCGCGCCGGAAGCGTAGGAAATCTGCGACATCGCCGGGATAGGCGAGAAACCGAAAATGCGGTCAGGTCCCCATTTCTTGATGGTATGGACGTTGGCGGCGGCAATGATTTCTTTTACTTCTTCCCAATCAGTGCGCACGAAACCACCCAGGCCGCGCACGGCTGTGTATTGCTTGCGCTTGTTCGCGTCAGCCTGAATCGCGGCCCATGCTTCCACCGGGTCCTTGCCGGTCTTGCGTTCCGCGCGGTACAAGTCAAGCAGGCGGCCGCGGATCAGCGGGTACTTGACGCGATGCGGGCTATACAGATACCAGGAAAATGACGCGCCACGCTGGCAGCCGCGCGGCTCATGATCCGGCAAGTCTTCGCGAGTACGCGGATAGTCGGTCTGCTGCATCTCGAATGCAACCAGGCCGCTCTTGACAAAAATCTTCCACGAACAGCCGCCGGTACAGTTCACGCCATGAGTGGAGCGAACTACCTTGTCATGCTGCCAGCGATGGCGGTAGGCATCTTCCCACTGACGATCCTCGTTGGTGACGACGCCGTGGTCCTTGGAGAAAGTCTCCTTGACCTTTTCAAAAAATCTCAAACGATCGAGAAAGTGACTCATGGTTTTTCCTGCTCCTCTGTATAAAGTTAAACTTCCCGGCCCAGGTTTTTGGTTTTTATCTCCAAGCCCGTAACCATAGCCGGTACTTCGCTGGTTGACCGCTATACGGCGCAAACCATCCCTACTTTTTACCTGCAAAAGCCCTTACGGGCTGCTAAGTTTGATACCGGAGCCGCCCGCTTATCCGGCTAACGAATAGATGCCATAACCCGCGACCAGGAGGCCGACGACCAGATTCAGAGGCCGGGTTTGCTCGGTGGCCTGCTTTATGAACAGGGCATCCACACGCATTGACTCGGTGAGCTTGCTGCGGACAAAGAAGGCCACAACCAGCAAGAGCCCATAGGCAATGCCTATCACATTAACAATAGTATCCAGGTTTTTCACGACGAAGGCCTTCGGAACAAAATTGGGGAGGGAAGACCGCATGGCCTTCCCTCATGCATCTTACTTCTATGCGTGACTCAAATCTATGCGCTTCATTTCCTGCTTCTCGTTTTCGGTGAGCTTGTCCCACCAGGTGCCGCCGGAGTTGCCGTAGTCGAACCGCTCGGCGCCCCTGCGGGTGTAGTACCACCAGTTCAGGAAGAATGAGTATGCGTAGAACACCGAGACGCCGATGAAGAACGCGTTAGCGCTGCCGAAACTGGTTATGGAACCACCGATAAGCGAGGTCCAGATGAATGGGCCGAATGCCGCCCACGCTCCCGTCCAACCGAGCATCTGAGCGCCCTTGGCCGGCGAATAGGCAAACACGGTCGGATACTGGCGGAAGGTCGCGGCGTTGTTTGTGCCCGTCATCAGGAAGATGAAGAGCATGATGTAGACAAACCCCTGGAACTGATCAAGGCTGGTGGGTGTAAGGAACCCCCCGAATACCAGAGCCAGGCAACCGGCGATCTGACCCAACGTCGTCCAGTGCATACCCTTGCTGCCGCCAATTTTGTCAAAGATACCGCCGGTAAGAACACGCACGAGCCCACCGATTAGCGGGCCGAGGTAGGCGTATGCCAACGGGTCCGGCGCGCCGTCAAAACCACCGTAGACGGTCTTGATCAACATCGGGAACGCAGCCGCATAACCCGAGAACGAACCGAATGAACAGAGGTAGGTGATGGTGCAATTCCATGTATGCGTGCGCGCCCTGTTCTTGCTGCTCAGGATCTCAAACTGTCCCTTGAAACCTCTTGCGGGGACCGTCACGCTTCTCAGGAATAGCGCGCAAAGGATGAAGGCAACGATAAGGAATGGCACCCATATAAACAGGCCGTTCTGCACCCACATGCCCTTTTTGATCACATTCTTGACCGTTACATCGGTAATGGCGCCCGCGGGGTTTCTTGTGACCTCCACTTTCACGCCCTTGGTCGGCACGACTTCAACAATGGCGCCTTTATCGTCTTTTTTGACCTCCTGCTTGATGGCCTTGATCGTATCGGTCTCCTGAAGAGTCACGTCCTTGAGAGCGCCGTCTTCCCCTCTTGTGACGACGATCGCGGCGGCCAGAGCAGCCAGTTCTGGCTTATTGGCCTTGTTGACCACGATATCCTTGACTGCGCTGGTCTTATCCTGAGGGTTCTCTCTGGTAATCGTTATGGCACCCTTGACCACATCGCCCTTGGTAAAGACCTGTGGCCCGCCGGCCATGGCCCCGAGCGCTGCGAAGCCGATAATCCATGGCACTGTAAACTGGACAATGCTCACCCCGAAGTTACCCAAACCCGCCTGAATGCCCATGGCAAGTCCCTGTAGCCTCTTGGGGAAAAATATGCTGGTGGAAGGCATAAATGAGGAAAAGTCTCCGCCTCCCAGGCCGGTGAGGAATCCGATGACCATGAAGGTTGCCCAGGTCGTGTTCGAGTCCTGAATTGCGAAACCCAGCCAGACCATGGGCAGCACCTTGATGATGGTCGAGATGCTCACCACCGGCCTGGTCCCGAGCACCGGAATAAAGTTGGAATGGATCAGGCGCAAGATGCCGGATGCGAGCCCCGGTATCGCCGCGAGCCAGAAGTACTCCATGACGGTGAATTTGAAACCGATGGCCGGCATCCTCACCACCACCGCGCTCATGACAAACCATGTAGCGAACGAAAATATCAGCGAAAACGTCGTTATAGCGCATGTGCGCCACGCTATCGCGCTACCGGTTTCTTTCCAGAACTGCGGATCTTCCGGCTCCCATCTTGGCAATCTCGACATAATAAATTTCCCTTTTGTCTATGGTTCTACATCTAAAAGTATTACATCCAACCCAAAAACACATCCCGAATCATTAAGGATTCCACGTTCCAGTCCTTGATGTTTGCAGACATGTGCAAACCTCCTTTTAGGGTTACTAAAAGTACAACTTATTCCAGCGTATCCATTTCCTTAACCTTGCGATGGCGCTTCGCATCCAGCGGCCTGACCTCGCTCCAGTACATCCACATCAGGGACACCCATACCACGCCAAACATCAGCATGAAAGCGGAGGAACGGATGCCGGTCAGATCCACCAGCGCGCCGAACATGATGGGCATGAGAAAGCCGCCCAATCCGCCCGCCAGCCCCACCACGCCGGAGATCACGCCGATGTTGTGGGGATAGTCGTCGGAGATGTATTTGAAGACCGACGCCTTGCCTATCGCGAAGACGATACCGAGGGTGAACATGATGATGGTGAACGTGGTCGGGCCGAGACCCACGTGGAAAGTGGAAGGGCCGGTCACGGTATGGATGGTGAATTCGGTCTGCGGATAGGACAGGAAAAACAGGCAGACCAGCGATATCCACAGCACCCACCAGGTGATGGAATGGGCGCCGTACTTGTCGGAGAAATAGCCGCCGACCGCGCGCAGCACGCCTCCGGGTATGCTGAATGCCGCCGCCAGCAGAGCCGCCGTCTTGAGGTCAAAGCCATATTCGGAAACGTAGTACTTGGTCATCCACAAAGCCAGCGCGACGTAGCCGCCGAACACGATGGAATAGTACTGGCTGTATTTCCACACCTTGGGGTCCTTGAACGCGGCGAGCTGCTCGCGAATGGTGACGCCCTTGCCCACCACGTGGCTGGGGTCGGTATAGCTGAACATCCAGAACAGGATCGCGGCGACCAGCATGAGTACCGCGTAAACCTGCGGCACCATCGTCCAGCCATAACCCACCACGATGAGCGGCGCCACCAGCTTGGTCACCGCCGCGCCGGTATTGCCGGCGCCGAAGATGCCCATCGCGAAACCCTGCTTGTTTTTGGGGAACCAGCGAGCGCAGTATGAAATACCCACGGTGAAGGAGCCACCGGCAATGCCCACGAACAGGCCGGTCACAAGAAAATGCCAGAATTCGGTGGCCTGGGAAATCATGAAAATCGGAATGACGGTGGACAGCATCAGAATGAAGAACACGATGCGCCCGCCAAACTTGTCGGTCCACATGCCCAACGGCACGCGGATCAGCGAGCCGGTAAGAACCGGCATGGCGATCAGGATGCCGAACTGGGTTTCATTGAGATCCAGCATCTTCTTGATCGGGATGCCAATCACGGCGAACATCATCCAGATCATGAAACAGACGGTGAATGCCAGCGTGCTGGCCGTCACCACGGACCATGCTTTGTATTGTTGCGAAGCCATGTTTCCTCCTCCAAGAACCGACAATTGTTTCGACACGTTGCCAGAATAGGCCTGCTGGCTCGCGCGGCCTATTCGTCGAAAGAACAGTTGAAGGGATGCAAAAGGAGGGGGCGCCGGCGGCAAGAACCAGTTCCCTTGGCCAGAAGGACTAGTTACTTTGGGCTATGCCGTGAAAGGCGGTTAAGCCCAGGTTATCCATTTGAGCCAAAACACCGCTGTGGGAGCGGCGCCCTCGCCGCGATTTGCGGCCGCGATTCGCGCCGGGGGCGGCGCTCCTACATATTCGCGCATTCCAATGGACAATCGGGTTTATAACACAAGAAGGAATTACAGCTCTTCCTTCTG
Source organism: Sulfurimicrobium sp. (assembly GCA_030690835.1). Taxonomy (GTDB): domain Bacteria; phylum Pseudomonadota; class Gammaproteobacteria; order Burkholderiales; family Sulfuricellaceae; genus Sulfurimicrobium. The sequence goes on from JAUYFW010000064.1 coordinate 10,208, forward strand.
GCCCAGACCATGTTCCACTGCATACACCGCGGCCTGTACCCGGCTGGTGAGATTGAGTTTCTTGAGTATGCTCTGGACGTGAATTTTTACCGTGCTCTCGGCCACGTTCAGCACGCGCGCCATTTCCTTGTTGCTGGCGCCCCTGGCGAGCAGGGTAATGATTTCCTTTTCGCGCGGGGTAAGCTTTTCGCGCTCGGCCTCCGGCTGCAGTGGAGGCGTTTCGGTCTTGGGCTGGGTGCGCAGTCCCTGCACCAGTTTTCCCGTCATCAGCGGCGAAATGATGGACTCGCCGCGCACTGTGCTGTGTATGGCATTAACCAGATAGTCGGTTTCGATGTTCTTCAGCAGATAGCCCGCCGCGCCGGCGCGCAGACAATCCACCAGATCCTCCGCGTCCTCCGACACCGTGAGCATGACCACCCGCGTTTCCGGCGCCTCCTCGATAATGAGGCTCACCGCCTCGCGCCCGCTGATGCCTGGCATGTGCAGGTCCAGCAGCACCACGTCCGGTCTGAGCGATTTGGCGCGCTTCACCCCTTCCAGGCCATCGCCCGCCTCGCCCACCACCTCGAAATCCTTCTGCCGCTGCAACAGCAGTTTGATGCCGCTGCGGAACAGGGTATGGTCGTCAACGATGAGCACTTTGATCGGGTTCATCCTGGAAACCTCGGTTGGGCGGGGTGGAGTGGGCGGTTTTTGCGGTGCAGGGCAAGGCGCAACGACGCGGAATGGTCGTTCCATTCCAAGGAGTTGCAACGCAGCCATGCACCGCAAAAACCGTGCAATCCACCACGTAGCGGCGTCACCAAACGGGTGAACCCATGATTCAAGAAGAAATATATTAAATTCATTGCGTTACGCACTCAATGAAGCGGTCAACTGAGGTTTCCAGGATCATGCTGCTTCCTTCTGCAATTTGCTCAGGGTCAGCCGGATTTCGGTGCCCGCGCCCGGCGTGGAAAGGATTTCGAGCTGCCCCCCTATGCGGTGGGCCCGTTCCTTCATGATGCTGATGCCGACATGAGAGTCGCCGGGCTGCAGATCGGGGTTGAAGCCGCGGCCATTGTCGCGCACCGAGATGGCGCAGTCGCCGTGACGCGAGATTTCCACCGTCACGGCGCTCGCGCCAGCGTGTTTTCTCACATTGGACAGGGCCTCCTGCACGATATGCAGTGCCTGGGTTTCGTTGCTGGTGTCGAGCGGCGTTCCTGTACCACTGACGCTTAATGTTGTCTTGATGCCGGTCTGGCCCTCGAATTTTTCCAGCGTCCCGCGAATGGCGCCTTCCAGGTCGGCCTGGTGTACGCGGGTACGGAAATGCACCAGCAGTTCGCGCACGTCATCGTAGCTTTCCTGCACTCCTTCGCGGATATGGGACAGCCCCTCCGTCACTTCGCGCTCATTCCCCTTGCGCAAGGATTCTTCCAGCATCTGTATCTGAATATTGAGGAAAGCCAGCCCCTGCGCGATGCTGTCGTGTAGTTCCTGCGCCAGCAGGTTGCGCTCCTCCGAGATCGCCATTTCCTTCTCGCGCGATACCAGGCGCTGCCCTTCGATGGCCGCGCCAAGATGCTGGCCGACGGTTTCCAGCAACTGCACTTCCATCGGCGTGAAGCCGCGCGCCTTGTGGAAATAGAGGTTGAAAATGCCGATCAGGCGTTTTTTTACCCGGATGGTAAAGACCGACACCAAGCGATACCCCTCGTCGCGGCAGTTATACATCAGCTTCATCTCGGTCGGCTGCATCAGATCGAAAAAAGCCGGCGTCTGCGTGCTCGCCGCTCCACCGCACAGGCATTCGCCCATGTTGAGGCAGGATTCCTTCCGCGCAAACACCTCGCTCAGACCCTCGGTCACCACCAAATGGATTTTCTGCGACTTGGCATCCACCAGCCTCACCGCCCCGCCCTGCGCGGCGAACTGGACCATCACACGACGGATGAAGCGGCGGCAGATATCTTCCACCGCTGCGGGCTCATTGAGAAAAGCGGTGATTTCGTAAAGCAGGGCGAGTTCCTGATTTTTTTCCTCCAGGCTGTGCGTTTTCGCTTCCACCCGCTGCTCCAGGGTGTTGTAGAGCCCCTCCAGGTGATCCGCCATCCGGTTGAAACCCAGCGCCAGCGCGCCGAACTCGTCTCGGCTTTCCACCGGCACGCGCACGCTGAAATCCTCTCCCGCCATGCGCTGTATGCCCTCCTGCAGCTTGGTGGCGGGGCGGATAATCAGCAGATACATCAGGAAAAGCAGGATCACCGTGCCCAGCACGGCCAGCATCACCAGCCCCAACTGGATGGAGCGCAGCAAACCGGTCTTGTCGGCATTATCGCGCTCGACGCTCAGCACCAGGCCATTGACCATACCCACAAAGTTTTCCACCGAAGGCCGGATTTCCTTAAGCAGGCGCCGGCGCACCTCGGCATCACGGCTTGTCAGCACCCCTTCCAGCAATGGCCGGATATGCTCCCGCCATTCCTGCCGGAGACTCGCCATCTGACGCCGCACGCCCTCATCCTTGGGCAACAGCAGAGGCCGGGATGGGTCGCCCTGTTCCAGGTCCGTAAGGGTTTTCTCGAAGGCGGCCATTTCCCGTTCTAACTCACCCTCCATGCTGACCTGGTCCAGCCCGAAGTGGATGTTGTAGGTCAGCAGGTAAGCCAGTCGATAGGAGCGCATGCGCTCGCTGCCGGCGTCATTGATCGCGGCTGCGCCGCCTTCCAGTTGCCAGGAAACGTACAGGGTCAGGCTGATGGCGGTCAGCGCGACACAGAAAAAGGCGAGCAGAATGCTCACCAGCTTGGAGCTCAGCTTGTGGAAGGGTTTGATCATCGGAGCTCCCGGCCGGCCAGATTACCCATGTACCATTATTTGCGCTTGATGTAGAGGTCGGTGATCGTCCCCTCCGCCATTTCGGCGGCGAAGCACAGCGTTTCCGACAGAGTGGGATGGGGATGAATGGTCAAGCCGAGGTCTTGAGCATCGGCGCCCATTTCCAGCGCCAGCACTGCTTCCGCGATCAACTCGCCGGCATTGGGTCCAACGATCCCGGCACCGATCACACGGCGGGTTTCCTTCTCGAGCAGCAGCTTGGTGATGCCGTAGTCGGCGCCGATGGACAGCGCGCGACCGCTTGCCGCCCATGGGAAAGAAGCCTTCTCGTAGGCTATGCCCTGCGCCTTCGCCTCGGTTTCAGTGAGACCCATCCACGCCACTTCGGGGTCGGTATAGGCCACGGAGGGAATGGTGCGGGCATCGAACGCCGCCTTGTGCCCGGAAATCACTTCCGCCGCCACCTTGGCCTCATGCACTGCCTTGTGGGCCAGCATGGGCTGACCAACGATGTCGCCGATGGCGAAAATATGGGGAACATTGGTGCGCTGCTGCCTGTCGACCGGGATGAAGCCCTGCTCGTTGACCAGGATGCCGGCGTTTTCGGCGCCGATCAGCTTGCCGTTGGGGCGACGCCCCACCGCTACCAGCACGCGGTCGTATTTTTGCGGCGCCGGGGCGTTTTCGCCCTTGTCCTCGGGAGAAGTGGCCGGGGGCTCGAAGCTTGCCACGATGCCGTCCTTTTTTGCTTCCAGGCCGGTGACTTTGGTTTTCAGGAAAATCTCGTACTGTTTTTCAATTTTCTTGTGCAGCGGCTTGACGATATCCTTGTCGCAACCGGGGATGAGCTGGTCGCCCAGCTCCACCACGGTGATCTGGCTGCCCAGGGCATGGTAAACAGTGGCCATTTCCAGGCCGATGATGCCGCCACCGATAACCAGCATTTTCTTCGGCACGTCAGCCAGCGCGAGGGCGCCTGTGGAATCCATGACGCGCGGATCGACGGGAAAGGAGGGGATTTTCACCGCCTGTGAGCCGGCGGCAACGATGGCATTATCGAAGGACACGTTAACCTCGCCCTCTGCCGTTTCGACCTTGATGTGGTGTGGAGCGACAAACTGGCCGCGGCCATGAATAACCTGCACATTGCGCTGTTTGGCCAACTGCGCCAGACCGCCGGTGAGGCGATTCACCACGCTCTCCTTCCAGAGCCGCACCTGGTCAATGTCGACGTGCGGCTTGGCGAATTTGACGCCATGGGCACCCGCCTCCTCAGCCTCGGAGATCACCTTGGCCACGTGCAGCAGCGCTTTGGACGGGATGCAGCCGACATTGAGACACACCCCGCCCAGAGCGGCGTAACGTTCGATCAGCACCACTTTCTTGCCCAGGTCGGCGGCGCGGAAAGCGGCGGTATAGCCGCCGGGGCCGCCGCCCAGCACCGCCACGTCGGCGTGGATTTCACTCCCGGACGCCGCCGGTTCTGGAGCAACCGGGGGCGCTGGCGTTGGAGACGGTGCCGCCTCTTCCACTTCCAGCGTCAGAATTTCGTTGCCCTGGGATACCTTGTCACCCACCTTGAGGCGGACCGACTTCACCGTGCCGGCATGGCTGGAGGGAATTTCCATGGTCGATTTCTCGCTTTCGAGCGTGATCAGGGAGGCTTCCTTTTCGACGCGGTCGCCCGGCTTGACCAGCACCTCGATCACCGGAATGTTGTTGAAATCGCCGATGTCCGGCACGCTTACTTCGATGATTTTGCTCATGGCCATGTCACTTTTAACTGTTGAAGACAGGTAGGGTGGATAAAGCGCGTAGCGCGTATCCACCGTCCGCTGGTGGAAACGCT
>JAUYFW010000071.1 GCA_030690835.1 Sulfurimicrobium sp.
CATGCGCCGTCATCTGGACGGGAAATAGCCGCCGCAAAATATTTCGTTATATAATGCGCAGCGTTGCCGATGTAGCTCAGTTGGTAGAGCAGCGCATTCGTAATGCGAAGGTCACCAGTTCGATTCCGGTCATCGGCACCAACAGACAAGCGGCTCACAGCGATGTGGGCCGTTTTCACGTCTAGCGGATTTATCTAAATGTAACCATTTTGTAACCAGCTTTGCTCAATGGCACGGTGTTTTTAACTGGCTTTCATGCAGGCGAGAAACCGGCTTTTGGGTGGTTACAGCTTCGCCACTTTGGGCCATGTTTAAGAAGAACCTCTTCCTAATGCCCCTTTGCCCGATTCTTGCTGCTTCCTGAGTGCCTCGGTTGCCTTGTATAGCTCCGCATCCAATGCGGTCTGATAATTCTATGTTCTGTAGGCCCTAATTTTCACGCTCTGTGCTGGTCTGTAGCCTTTCTGCGAAACCAAGGTAAGGTTCTGCAACTAACTTTTCAATATAGCAGCGTTAATTCCACCACGTGTGCGATACGGTTACCATCCCATGAATAGGCAAGATGTTTAGTCTGTCGGCAGTTGCTCAGTGCCTTTGGCCTGAATACCCCAACGCACTGCCCTCCGGCTTGTCTGATGCTGTCGTATACGACTCCCCATGCCCATTCGCCCCTGATCTGTGCACCTAACGCCTGGGCGGCGGCATAGTCGGTGTGGTGATAAATTTCTGGCATGACCGCTCTTTGCCCCCTTACATCATGCAGTTCAGCGTCCAAGTCCGCCTCGTAAATACGCATGGTGAGATCAATCGCGGGCTCGTGGGTATAGGCCATAAATTTCTCTCGGTGATACACCGTTTCAGCAATTGCCGTATTGAGATCAAGAGCTGCGTAATAAACGCCATAGGAGCCATTGCTGAAACGAGTGCCTTCCCCTCCGATGTGCGTGAAGGCCGCCATGATGGGGGTTGTTCCTGGGCCATAAACGCGCTCGTCAGGAGGGACCAGTGATAGCTCACCAATCTCCTGTCGGATGCGCGGATTCGTGAGATTTTCCAGCGCAAATACAAGTTCCATATCCGCTGCCGAAGCGACGCGATCAAACAAGCTGACTGGCGGGAACCTGCTTGGCACGATGCGATAGCACGGCAGCCATTTAATCCGTGTAACCGGGATGGCTACCATCCGCGCTGGGCATCCAGATATTGGCGCACTACAAAAAGGTCGCTTACATTGCCCGAGAGCATCCGTTCAAGCGCCGATTTTCCACCGAATAAGGGCGCATCGTTCGGGCGTTTAATCCAGGTGTCCGCTTGTTCTGGCCGTGGCAATAGGATTTGCAGTGATTTGAAGATCCCCAGAATGTAGGAAATTCGCTCAAGGGTATCCTTTGGTAAAGATACCGCATCCGTATCCTTCTTCCATTTGAAGAACGTTGAATTTGGAATTGCGCCCAGTAGATCGCGCTGTTGTTCAACTGTTAGCTTCCATGCTTCTGCGATATTGAAGAAGGTACGTAGTGCTGCGCCAGAAAGTTGGCGAGGTGTGGGGGCCGTTTGGGCGTGTTGGAGTTGGGGCATGGGAGTGATCTCCAATATTGGATTAGATATCAATACTAATCCATAAATGGATTATTTGGCAAGCGTTATGCCTAACAGAAAGCCTGTGCTCGAGATGGTAGCCCTGTAGCAGCACTGGCTGGTACGAGCGGAGGTGCTGGGCCAGTCGTGCAGCTGTGCTTCGGTATGTTCATAAGCAGCGATGGTTTTTTCGGCGGCGACGAATTCCTTAAAGCGCTTGCCCCAGCAGCCGCCCTTGATGTCTTGGCGGGCACCCCAAAAATTGAGGATTTTCTGGCCAGGCCGCCAGCCCGACCACATGTAGCTGCGGCACATGCCGGCGCGCATTAACTCGCCAACGCTTCCTTCCTCACCACGTCACAATTGATCACCAGCGTGCCGGAATTGAACTCCAAATAACCCCCTAGTGTCTCGTCATGCATTGCATCAAATGTCGGATATAGTCGTTTGAGTTTTACCCGTGCGTTTTTTGTCGTAAATTGCCAGTTCACCTTGGCGTGAATCTGGTCGCGGTGCGCTTGCCAGGCTGCGACTTCCGCGTGTAGTTCCTCCCTACTGCCGATACGCCGATCAAGGCACTGGCTGATCAACACGTTGAGTTCGATCTCGGCGACGTTGAGCCAACTGCCGTGCTTCGGTGTGTAGACGAATTCAAAGCGATCCCAGAGCGCCTTCGCTTGGTCAGGGGGAAACGCCTGGTATAGCGCGCCCGGACTATGGGTGTTCAGATTGTCCATCACCAGCGTGATCTTCCGTGCATCCTGATAGCGTCCGGCAATGTCCTGAAGAAACTGCGCCCAAGCAACGATGGTCTTGCGCTCCGTCACCTTGGTCATCCGCGTTCCAGCCAGCGGCTCGCTCGCCATGAATACGTTACAGACGCCGCATCGCTCATATTCGTAGTCGTGCCGTTCGAGCTGACCGGGGCAAGCCGGGATCGGCGTGCGCGTCTCGCGGATGAGTTGTCGCGGCGTTTCGTCCATGCAGACTACTGGCATGTCCACGTTGTAAGGTCGACGGTATACGTCGAGAACCCGCTCCATGGCGGCAACAAACTCCGCATTGGCTTCAGGTGGAATTACCCTAGAAACCTCAGTTGGACAGGTTGAAGTGTGCGGATTTTGGGGCGCGGGGCAAGGCGTAACGACGCGGAATGGTCGTTCCATTCCAAGGAGTTACAACGCAGCCATGCGCCCCAAAATCCGTGCAATTCAGCCTGTAGCGTATTCACCCGGCGGGTGAGCACCATGCGTACAAATAATTTTATTAACATCACCATGTTATGCGCTTAGTTCAGCGGTCAACTGAGGTTTCTAGGATTACCCAGCCAAGCTTCCGCCACGGTTTGATTTCGTTTTTTTTAGAACGCGGCGAACCGTCTCGTAGGAAACGCTATCGATGTACTCAAGCTCCACCGCGCGATCCGCCAACAAGCGTAGCGACCATCGGGCAAAACCCTGCGGGGGTTCACCGCAACTCAGGGCAACCAGGTGCGCTTCGAACTCGCCATCGGCCTTGCACACGTAGCTGCGTTGGCTCTGCCGCCCTCCCAATGCTGCGTCCAATCCTTCCTCGACAAAGCGTTTCTTGACTCGATCAACCTTGCGCATGCTGATCCGCAGGATATTCGCCACGTCTTCACCTTGTGAAGCGTGAAGTCACTCACTACGCTTTGTTTGTGAAGCGTGAAATGTAAAAACAACCACTAATGTCTGCTCTTGCATTTCACGCTTCACAGCAAGGGCGTAGCCCAAGTGGTTTCACATTTCACTTGTCGCCTAGCAGCCTGTCGGACTTTCCCCCTTCGGTCGCCAATCATGTCAAAATCATACACACCAAATACTTGAACCACGCCAATGTCCAATTTCATCGTCACCGACCGCAAGACCGACTATCTGCTGCCACCCTCCGTAAGCGACTGGCTGAATGAAGATCATCTGGCGCGGTTTGTGGTTGAAGTCATCGATCAGCTCGATTTGTCCAACCTTACCCGGCAGTACGCGGGGGTGGGCTCGAAGGCGCACCATCCTGCGACGCTGCTGGCCATTTTGGTCTATGGGTACGCCACCGGTGTTTTTTCCAGTCGTCGCCTGGAACGAGCCACCTATCCCGAACCTTGCATAAACCGCCTGCGGTTCAATTTCATCGCCGAGATGCAAATTTTTCGATTATGAGTCGACAGACCCCCAACCCCCACTGGCGGGGATGAGCGTAAATGGGTTGTTGATGAGGGGGGCCGGCACCGTCTCGTGGGCCAAACGTGCCAGTTCATGGAGAAGCCAGCATGGAAGGCGTCCTGTTGGTCGGGTAAAGTCGCCGGCAGACCTGCGCCAGCAGCGCCTTGACCGGGCAGGCACTGGGCAGATGCAGCAGCACCCGGTCTTTGTACTGTTTGACCCGCACGGCAATCTTGAATAGCGAGAGGATGACCGTCCTGGGCTGAGCCGTCGCCAGCGCGGTGCCTTGCAGGCCCAGTTGACGCAGTTGCTGGTGCAACACATAAACCGCCGCCGTCAGCAGCAGACGGGCGAAGTTGGCGAGGAAAGACGAAGCTGAGGTTCGGTCGGACTTCAGATCACGCTTCACCTGCTTGATCCAATTCTCCGCCTGCCCCCGTGGGCAATAACCATGCTGGTAGAGCGCTTGGGGCGATGGCCCGCGCAGCGAGGTCACCACGAAGCGTTCATTGTCCTTGTCCGGCAATCCGCCACTACCCGGCAGGACTTCCGCCTTGAGCACCACCCGACCGGCTTGCGGCCAGGATTTGGCCGCATACTCGAACTCGCCGAACAGGCGCACTGCGGCCACGGCTGGCCCCAAGCCCTGAGCGGCCAGAGACCGATGCAGGGCCAGATGCCCGCGCGCATTTCTCATCAACCCCTCAGCCTTGCGCGACAAGACGGCGTTACCCGCCAGACCGAAGCCTGTCCTGAGCTTGTCGAAGGGATAAAATCAGCATTGCCATCGGCCACAATCAACGCCATCAACTCGGGGTTGGAGAAATGCCCGTCGCCGCGCAGCAGGATATGAGTCTGCGGCCAGTGCCGGCGCAACAAGCCCAGCACGCGCTTCATGATCATGGCATCGAAGCGCCGGTGGGACGCTTGCCGGGGCGAAGCGAGGCGGTCACCAAGGCGCCGGTGCGAGCTTCGAATACCAGCAAGGGCAGGTAGCAATAGTGGCCGTAATGGGGGTTGTAGAAGGAAAGTTCTTGTTGGCCGTAGGTGGCATCGTCGGTGTGGTCGAGATCGAGAGTGATGCTGGCCGGGGCGCTGCTGTAGCCGGCGATGAACTGCTCGATCAGGGCGCGGGCCATGCGGTAGATGTCGCTACGCCGCAACGCGACCTCCAGACGGGAGAAGGTGGCGCCACAGGCCAACAGATTGTCGGTATCCAGCGGCGCCCGTTCCGCTGCCAGTTTGAATAGTGGATCGCGGCGCAACGTGTTGGCGTCATTGCCGTCTTCATAACCCGAGGCGATCTGAAAGACGCGCTGTGTCAGCAAATCTCGAAGCGTGTGGGTGATGTAGCGTGGGTCTCGGGGATCGACAATGGCCGTAACCAGGCGATCAATCAGGCCAATACGACGATCCACGGCGCCAAGCACCAAGGCGCCCAAGTCAGAGGATACTTCTCCTCCGGCGAAGTCGGCGCGAACCGTGTAACCCGCAGCGGGAGGAAATCGAAGTTGTTCTGGGGTAAAATCGGCAGCATGGCGAGTACAAGTAGTCATTTTTTACGAATATGTTTTTAGATAACTCGTATTGTATCAAATGCTTACTTTGTTATTCGCCCTTCTTATGCAATATTCAGGATAGGAGTGCCAAGGAATACTTCGCGCGCGACAGGAGACTCTGGTTGCCAAACAAGCCAGGAAAGCTGCCGCTCGAACCATTCCTGTGGCCAGCAAGATCAAGTTATTTTCAAATTTATTGCCATTATAATTTGTTCTATAACATGAAAAATCACTTGCATAAAATAACCTCATAGGTTAGATTGTTGCTATGGAAAAATGCAAGCCACATTACGATTTGGCCGCCGTGAAGACTGCGGTACAACAGCGTGGCGCGGACGTTTTTACTGCTACTGCCTTGGTTGGCGCTCAGGCAATGGGTCTGGATTCGGATCAGGCAATCAGCTTGATATGCGCGATGACGCGCACCAGTTTTTACAAGAGCATGACCACCCATGCGGCAAGCCAAGTCTGGCAGGACGTATATCATCCAGTTGCACCAAATGGCAAAGTGGCTTATGTCAAAGTCACGCTGCGCGTAGGATGGTTCAATTGTGATTCAGTTCAAGGAGAAATGAGATGTCACGAGAATGCCTGAACTGCGGAATGGCTAATCTGCAGCACGCCGTTCAAGATGTACCCTATGAATACAAGGGGCACGCGACTGTCGTGCCGGGCATTGCCGGTTGGCATTGTCCTTCCTGCCACGAAGTCGAATTTGATGCGGGTGAAGGTGAACGATTCGCTGAGGCCATCAAGCGCATCGCAGCAGAAGTCGACGCTCTTGAAGCGACGGAACTGGTGCGCATCCGCAAGAAATTGAAGCTTACCCAGCAGGAAGCCGCTCGAATCACAGGGGGCGGTCCGAATGCCTTTTCACGTTACGAGCGCGGCAAAGCTCGCCCCTTGCCTGCCGTGACAAACCTCTTCAAACTTCTCGACCGGCATCCGGAACTGCTAAACGAACTCAAATAGTTGTTGGCTTCAGCCTTTTTTCCTCCGCCGGTTTTTTTATCACCAAGATTTTTTTGTCAGTTACTCGCTACCGTTGGCGCCGTCCAGTTTCCAGACTCCGAACGCTGTGTAATGCGCTCCAGAGGCTGGGCGGCCTGCGCCTCAATGAGGCCGCAAATCAATTCCGTGAACGGTTCGATATTCCTGTAGGTGCTTGCTTGCTCGAGCGCCACCAGATACTGAGTACGGTCAGGGATCTTGATGGCGTTTGCCACTCAATTGGTCAAATAGCGTGATGGGAAAGGGAAGTTCCCCCTCAAGGAACTTGAACAAACGTACCTTTTGGGGGAGTCTCTTGTGTTCCAGAACTCGAGACGATC
>JAUYFW010000074.1 GCA_030690835.1 Sulfurimicrobium sp.
CCTCCCCTTGTCAGGGGAGGGGCTGATCGGGGAGGAGCCAACCCGCTTCCCCCCTGACAAGGGGGGACTGAGGGGGGTTGCAGGGAGCGGGTGATACTGGCTTGCTGCGCGAATTTCACGTTAAAAACCGCATCAAGCCACAGAGGCTAACTGATTTTTTCAGAATCATGGCTTGGGCTTGCTTGTCTGCTCCACTACGACACGCGCTCCGGCCTTGACCCCGGCGCGGTCGAGTGAGGTCACGATTTGTTCCCCGGCCTTCAGGCCACCCGTGATTTCAGTATTATCCCAGTTGCTCAAGCCGGTCCTCACCTGGCGCTCTTCCAGACGCTTGTCGCTGGCGCGCAGCACCAGCACCTTGCTCCCGTCCAGCAAGGCCGCAGTCGGGATGCGAATCACGTTGGAACGGGTGGTATAGACAATCTCCACATCGGCGCTATAGCCCACCAGCAGCGCCTTGGTCGCCGCGGGATCATCGAACCGCACTTCCACTTCCACCGTGCGCGCCTGCTTTTCCAGATCCAGCACGTAAGGCGCGATGCGCCGCACCTTGCCGTTGAAATGGCGCCCGGCAATGGCATCCAGGGTAATGCGCGCGACCATTCCGACCTGCACATGGGGCGCATCCACTTCATCAATCGGCGCGCTGACATAGAGACAGGAGTCATCGATCAGATCAATGGCGGGCGGGGTGGGGATGCCGGGCGGCGACGGGGTGGTGAATTCGCCCAACTCGCCGGTCACTTCGGCCACGATACCGGCAAAAGGTGCGCGCAACTGGGTACGATCCAGGCCGGCCTGGGCGACGGCGATGCGCTCCCTGGCCTGGCCGCCATCGGCGCGTGCGGCTTCACAAGCGGCGCGCCGCGCCCTGGCATCCGACAGAGCCTGATCCAGGCGCGCGTCGGAGATGAAGCCGCGCGCCTTGAGTTGGCGCGTGCGTTCCGCATCGCGCTCGAACTGCGCCGCCACGGTACAGGCTTGCTGAATGCCGGCCTGGGCAACATTGAGTTGTTGCCGCGCCACTTTTTCCTGCGCTGACAAGTCCTTGTTCCACAATTCCAGCAGCACCTGACCGGCAGCGACGCGCTCGCCCTCATGCACCAGTAAACGCGCGATCTGCCCGCCGGACGGCGGGGCCAGCCGGGCGCGACGGCACGCCTTGACGGTTCCGGCACGGGTATTGGCCACCGTTGCCTCGACACTACCGAGGGCTACTTGCGACACCACTACGGCGACAGGTTTCTCGCGCATCCAGTACCAGCCGGCCGCGACCAACAACGCAAGCAACGCGCAGGCCAGGATGAGGCGCAAAGAAAAAGTACGTGCTTTAGCCGGGAGTTCCATAAGCTAACAAAATACCCGAACGGCGAGGCAGTAACAAGAAAAGGCAGGGTTTCCCCTGCCCCAGGTGACGTCAAAGCGAGGGAGGGGGCTCCCGCAATTGATCAGGCGCTGGCCAGCAGCGCCTCGATCTCGGCGAAGGTCTTGGCGATTTCGGTGGTCGGAATTTCGATGTCCAGTTGCCGCGCAATTTGCGACGCGGAGATAATGCCGCGAATCATCTGCTTGTTTACCCCGTCGTGATGATCCACCACCAGGGCGTGGGCACGACCGGCCTGCTTCAGGGTGGCGACGACATTGCCGACGCGGGTGCGGTTGATATCGTCCATGTATATCACTTCGAGCTTGTCCTGCGGCGTCATGATGTCCTGCACCAGGATGTCATGATAAGTGCCGCCATGCTTCTGGATATGCTGGATCGGTTTGGCGCCGTGCAAATCGGTCGAGGTAATCAGCCCGACCACGGTATCGTCGTCATTCACCACCAGCAACAAGCGCACACCGCGGTGCTTCATGCGCGCATTGGCGGCCTCGATCGGAGCCTTTTCCGCAATCGTCAGCGCACTTACCTTCTTGAGGTCCGTCATCACGGCAATAGCCGGATCATCCAGCTTGATCAGGTCGAAAATTCGCTCGGTACTATGGAAAGAAACCCCTTTTTCCAGTTTGGCGGAAGCGATCGGAATGTATTCGATTTTGGTCATGGCGCATCTCTCCTCTTTTGATTTACTGACAAATGTCGGATTTTTTCCCTTGCACCCATGCTACTCGTAAGGGCCACGCACGTTTAATCAAAAGATTTGATGGCGGAGGTTCAATATCTTTATCTTCAGCCGTGCACGACGTCCGGCAGTTTGTCCGCTTCAAGAAAAGAGGAAAGCTCATTCAGCGCCAGCCGATACACTTCGCGCTTGAACTCGATCACCGATTCGAGGGGAATCCAGTAATGGTGCCAGCGCCAGGCGTCGAATTCGGGATGGCTGGTGGCGCGCAGCCTGACATCGCAATCGCGCCCGACCAGGCGCAGCAAATACCATATCTGCTTCTGCCCACGGTAACTGCCGCGCCACTCGCGCTTGACCCAGTGCTGCGGCACGTCGTAGTGCAACCAACCCTCGGTGCGCCCGAGGATGCGCACATGCTCCGGCAACAGGCCGACCTCTTCGTGCAATTCGCGGAACATGGCCTGATCCGGCAACTCGCCGGATTTGATGCCGCCTTGCGGGAACTGCCATGAATGCTCCCTGATCCGCTTGCCCCAGAACACCTCGTTCCTGGCATTGCACAGAACTATGCC
>JAUYFW010000075.1 GCA_030690835.1 Sulfurimicrobium sp.
ATGGCTGAGAACGTGCGACAGGGGTTTAGGGCAGGAGGCCGCGCGCCGTTCGGCTATCAGCTTGAATACATCCCAACCGGGGCTATCCGTGAGGGCGAGCCTGTCACCAAGTCCAAGTTGGTAACAGATGATAATGCACCAAAAATCGCAACCTACCTGAAAGGCCGCGCCCAAGGATTGACTGGCACGCACTTAGCCGAAAAGTTGGGACTGGATATGGCGCGTACCAGCCTAAACGGGATCGAATGGAACGCGCTTACTTATGCCGGGCATACTGTCTGGAATGTTCATAACGAAAAGACCGATAACGGATACAAGGGCGGCGTCAAACGCAGGCCGCGATCCGAATGGCTTATGCAGCGCGACACACACCAGGCGCTCATCTCCGAGGCTGAGGCTGAGGCTATCCTGCAAAAGCTGGAATCTGGCAGGATAAAGACCTACAGGACGCGTGCCACGCACCTGCTGACTGGCATACTGTCAACGACAGACGGTAGTGCCTTGCACGGTGACGGGGAATACTACCGACTGGGAAAGAAGAGCGTCAAAGCGGCGCGTGTGGATGGCGCCGTGCTGCGCCAGGTAGCCGATGATCTGCGGTCAGACGCATTCGTTGGTGCGCTGGTTAAATCAGCCCACAAAGCGGCATCCCGTACCGATGATGGATCCGAACTGGAAAAAGCACAAAAAGAAATTTGCATTATCGATGCCAAGATTGAGCGCCTTTCAAACCTGCTGGCAAAAACCACGGCCACGGACATTCTGTTACGCAAGATTGAATCTTTTGGGCAAGAGCGTGTAGATATTCAAAGGCGGATGGAAACAGCAGAAACCGCCACACGGCAAGCACGTGCGCTACGGCAGATTGAGGAAAAAGATGTGAAGGCGATACTAAACGACATCGCCGAAGATATAGACGACCTAGACCGCGACGACCTAAAAGAGATTCTACGCGGCCTGATCGACCGCATAATTTTCGACTACTCTAATATAGACTGCTGTATTCATTACAAAATCCCGGCTATAAGTCGGAATTTGGTGGCGTCCCCAACGAGATTCGAACTCGTGTTACCGCCGTGAAAGGGCGATGTCCTAGGCCTCTAGACGATGGGGACTTTGTTTTTAATGCTCTTTGGTGGAGGTAAGCGGGATCGAACCGCTGACCTCTTGCATGCCATGCAAGCGCTCTCCCAGCTGAGCTATACCCCCGAAACGAAGCGCATTCTATCAGGATCAAGGGTGATGTCAAGCCACTGCGTCGCCATACACCCAGCGGTTCAATAATGTGCGCGCCATTATCGCCACCTCCGATGTCGTCAGGCCAATCGGGCCGGTGCCATTTTTCACCAGTTCATCCGCGGCACGGCCATGGAGATAGACCGCCAGCAGCGTGGCTCTTTCGGCAGTCAGGCGCTGTCCCAGCAGGGCCGCGATCATGCCGCACAAGATATCTCCCATGCCGGCACTGCTCAAACCGGCGTTGCCGCTGGGGTTGATATGCCAGGTTTCGTCCGGCCAGGCGCACACCGTGCCCGCACCCTTGAGCACGAGCAGGCTGTTGAGGCGACTGGCCAGCACTTGCGCAGAGCCGATGCGGTCCTGCTGGATTTCGTGATTGCTGCAATTCAACAGGCGGCCAGCCTCGGCGGGGTGGGGCGTGAGAATGCTGGCCGCTGTGCGGGTTTTGAGCAGGCTTTGCAGTTCCGCATGGCTGCCGAGCAGATTGAGCGCGTCGGCGTCGATCACCAGTTTCAGGTCGCTTTTCAGCGCCCGTTCGAGATAACCCAGGGCCGGCGCTGACTGCCCCAAGCCGGGGCCGATGACCAGGCAGTCGAGATCCATTTCCAGCAACTGGTCCGGGTTGCACAGCATGAGTTCGGGCTGGAGGAAGTCCACGCTGGGTGCATTTTCCGCCAGCAGGCCGAGGTAAACCCGGCCGGCGCCCAGCAGCAGGGCGGAGCGCGCGGCCATGAATGCCGCGCCGGTCATGGATTCCGTGCCGCCCAGCACGCCCACGCTGCCGAGCATGCCCTTGTGGCTGTTGCGCGGGCGAGGCTTGAGATAGGAGGCAACATCGCTTGAGCCGATCAAATGTCCCTTGCCTGGCGGCAGCAGATCGAGCGACAGATCCAGGGTCGCGAGATGAATCCTGCCGCAGTAGTCGGGGCCGTAGGCGGTGAATAGCCCGGGTTTGAGGCCGATGAAGGTGAGGGTGTGGTCGGCACGCACGGCAGCGCGGAAGGGCTGACCGGTCTCGCTGTCGAGGCCGCTGGGAATGTCCAGCGACAGGACCGGTGTTTCCATTCGGTTGACCTGCTTCACCAGTTCCAGGTACATGCCGCTCAGATCCCGTTCCAGGCCAATGCCGAACAGGCCATCAAGCACCAGATCCCAGTGCCCATCTGTGGGAATGGAGGATAAAATATCTCCGCCCCCTTCGCGCCATGCCTGAAGCGCTAGCGCGGCATCCCGGGGTAGTTTTTTCGGGTCGCCGGCCAGCACCACGGTGACCTGATACCAGCGCTCCTTGAGATGACGCGCTGCTACCAGGGCGTCCCCGCCGTTATTGCCGGGGCCGGCCAGAACCAAAACCGCATAGTGGTTGTCAAACAATTGCCTAGCCAGTTCGGCCGCTGCCTTGCCGGCTCGCTCCATCAGTGCCGGGGAGGGGGAGAGCGCTGCGGCAGCCTGTTCGATCGAGCGGATATCATGGCTGCGGTAAAGGGGCTGGCTGTTGGTAAAATTTGCAACAAGCATGGGTGCATCTCCTGTCCGATGGGCCATAGTCTATAGTGGGCTCAAGTTAAGGGAAACACCCCGAAGGAGGTCACATGGAAAATCTGACTCATGAGGGCGCGCATATCGCTTCCTGCGCAAGCGACGATGTGTGCGAAGTATTGCAGTGCGAGATGTGCATGAAGGAAGTTCCTGAAAGCGTGGCTCAAAGCTTTGAAGGGAATGATTATGTGCATCATTTTTGCGGTCTTGAATGTCTCGGCCTGTGGCGGGGAAATTTGAAAATCAAGGACGTAAGCATTAAAGAGCGCTGATGCATTTGTGCGTTATCGTTACGGGCTACGGGAAGCAATCTGCTTGTTCAGGAGGCGGGATGGGTTCTGTTTGTGTTTATAATCCGTTCCCATGAAATTTGTTTTCCTTGTCATTCCGCTGCTGGGGGCTTCCCTGGCGGCGATTCCTGCAGCATGGAGCGCGTCTTCCGCCTTCGATCAGACCAAGGTGATGGTCGAGAATGCGCGTTTGAGCGATGCGGAAGAGATGTTGCAGCAATGGCTTGGTAATCATCCAGAAGATCAGGAAGCCCGTTTCCTGCTGGCCCGGGTGTTCGCATGGCAAGGCAAACGCGGCGAGGCACTGATGGAATATGAGCGCCTGCTGGAGAAGGAGCCCGATAACGGCGATTATATCGAGGGCAAGGCGCTGTTGCCGCTAACCGCCCCCCAGCGTCAACAGCCATCACGGCCCGTAACGCCGAATCTTTAAGCTCACCCGCTTGATATTCGCCCCCCTTTCCAGCTCCGGCCCGCTCGTGGCTGTGGCCTTCTGGGTTGGCGCGGCGGCTTTGTTTGAATCATCCCATTTCTTCACGCCTCGATATTAGTTGCAATAATTTTGTTGCAACTAATATAAAAATTATCTATGATGCCATCATCCGTTTCTATATTAAGCCTCTCAGACAGAGAGGCGACTGGTATCGCTGTTGCAATTGTCATTCCCTTGTTTTATCCGAGGGGTGTGTTTCATTGGACATTCGGAGTATTTATGCGCACTTCAATCTTGAATCTTCGCTCCCTTATGATCGCCATCCTGCTGCTTGTCGGGATGGCTACGCTTCCGTTGGCCTCCCTTGCGGGCATCCTTGGCTCCAGGCATGATTTAAGCGGCAACATGGGCTCGAACTACAGTCATGGCATTGTTTACAACGACTATGGTCAGGTCTGCGTGTATTGCCACACGCCTCACGATTCCAACACGGGCAATGGGGGTAAGTTGCTTTGGAACAAGCCTTTCTCTACCGCAAGCTATACCCTGTACAGTTCGCCAACCGCCAAGCTGCCGACTTCGCAGCCCACCGGGGCTTCGAGTTCTTCCGCGCTATGCCTGTCCTGCCATGACGGCACCATCGCCGTGGATGCCCTGGTTAACATGCCCAATCAGCCCTTTACTCCATCAGGCGCTTCAGGCTCTCCGGGCGCAAATCACCGTCGCATGAGTGGCGATGTTTCGGCTGATTCCTGCGGAGGCTGCCATAACCCTTCGGGCGCAGCTCCCGCAGTGGCAGCCGCTTTCCTGGGAACCGACCTGAGCAACGACCACCCTGTCGGCATGGCTTACGACAACGCAATCAACCCCGGTCTGAACCCGGTAAGCGCTGTCACCACTGCAGGGATGAAACTGTATGGCGGAAAAGTTGAATGCGCGACGTGCCACGACCCACACAACGTTAATTACAAGGCTTTCTTGCGGGTTGCGAACACGCAAAGCTCAATGTGCACGACATGCCATCTCAAATGACAGTGAAGATGTCCAAATAAACGGTACGAATCACTTCGGTGTCACCCATGAATAGTATTTATTCGCTATTTATCAATAGGTTAATTATGGCCACCCCGGAAATCTCTGGACAGCAGTGATGGGGAGCAACAGTTTCGTTTTCAAATGCACGCATTTCGCTCGCATGTGGGATTTTGCAAGAGCTTCATTTGTGTTAATCCGTTCGAACACCAACGAAGGAGATACCATGAAAATAGTAACAAATTTAGCAGCACTGGCAATACTTTCAATCAGCTTTTCTGTTCAAGCTCAAATAGCTGAGAAGGGAAGCGCAAACGATCTAATCGAAGGTTCCTATATTGTCACATTCAAAAAGTCGTCAGCCTCGGCAACATCTCTAATTCACCCGCCGAAACAAACCGATATTGGCGGGAGTCACCCACCGTTTGGCATGCATAGCTCCGGACAAAGTAAAGCGGAACTGGGCAAAACGCTTGGTATCAACGGTTATGTGGCCTCGATTTTTGAAACCATCAATGCAGCACATATTATGATGGATGCAAAAGAAGCAGACAGGCTTCGCCGTCACCCGCATGTACTGGCTGTTGAACAGGACAGGGTGACATCTACCCAATCAACCCAAAACAGTCCAGGTTGGGCGCTGGATAGACTCGATCAATCACTGCCGCCATTGGAGAATAAATATAATTATAATTCTACTGGTGCTGGGCAGACTATCTATATTCTCGACTCGGGTCTAAATCCAAATTTGCCAGCAGTAGGGGCGGAATTTGGCAATCGTGCGTCAATCATCTACGATGTTAACGGGGGAGCAGGGAACGATTGCTTGGGGCATGGCACAGAGGTGGCTAGCGCCGCCGGAGGCAATATTACGGGCGTGGCAAAAGGCGCATCGCTGGTAATTGCAAAAATTACCACTGGATGTACGGGTAGCTCTAATATAGCCACATCAGCTATGGCGTTTAATTGGCTGGCTACCAATGCGCCCAGAGGAACGATTGTAAATTGGAGCCAAGGTTTTTCTGATAATACTTGTAGCGCACCAATAATTTCACAGTCATTAGAAGATTCCATTGTCGCAGCTCATAACGCCGGAATAATCGTTGTCGTGGCGGCAGGAAACGATGGATGCAATACTGCCAACTATTCCCCTGTTCGTATTCCTCAAGCATTTGTTGTTGGCGCAACGGACAATAGCCTGTTCGGATCAAAACTAGATGCCAAGGCTTCCTATTCCAGAACGGGATCGAACATATCCACGTTTGTTCCGGGAACTAATGTGCAGCTGCTTGACCAAAATGGCTCGCTGACTTTCGTCAGCGGCACCTCATTTTCGGCACCCTATATTGCGGGGATATTTGCAGTCGCTTGCCAAGCGTATGCTCCAATTTGCTCAACAGCAAGTACAGCCGAACTTTATGCTGCGTTGATGAGTACCGCGACAGTAGGTAGCGTGGTAAACCCTAACGGTACAACGTTGACTGGTGCAACCTCGCGCTTTATTTGGAAACAGGGATGGTGATGTGATATAGATAGCACGAACGGTTCTCATCGTGTTTCGTCCGGCGCGCCTATGATTCCAAATCAGGCTACTCCGGACGCCGGCAAGAGACTCAAAAGTCGTCGTTAAACCTGTCAAGGGAGATGTCCCATGAATTTGTCGAATTCGGTTTTAGTATCCGTAGCGCTATGCTTTTCCACCGCAGCTTTTTCCGCAGATAATTCCGTATATAAGGGCGGTGTGTTGACGCTCCCTCGCGTCGATATTTCAGATCAGGTTGGAAAATACCAAGATGTAACATTCCAGTTAACTCAGCAGGGCACTTGGATGCTATCAGCCGTGCAGGAATTCGGTTCCAGAAAACTTGAGCGTGTGCCTGTCAGCGGAGTCGAGGTGATCAAAACGGGCTCACTTCCCGTAAGCGTGTACTTGCGGGCAAGCGGTTGGCATTCGTCCTGTGGTTTCAGCGGCTCGGGACGGATTCACCAGCGGCTGGAAGGCATGCGATTCGATGTCGGGATCACAGCCCCCCACACCGAAGAGTACGTGAATGGACAGATTGCATGCACAGCCAGTATGAGGAGCTTCAAAATGACCGTTCCCCTGCAAGTCTATGGTTTGAGCGCAGGCACCTATTCCTACAATGTGAACGGCATCACGGGTACGTTCAACCTAGAAAGCGATAACAAGTTTCCGGACGACTGCGATGCGGCTTCAGACACACACTGCTAATAGTCGGCTTCGAGAGAATAAAAATATGGGGACGTAGCCGAATGGCGCTTACTTAAGCGCAACTAATTGAGTCGAGAAAAGATAACTGGCAGCGCAGAGAATCCAATTGATTATCGCAGGTTGAACTTTCCAATTTTTTGAAAAATGCATTTCAACAATCAAATACATAGCACATCTAGGGGATGGCGGGCTTGGGACATGCGTCTAATTGTTATCTTCGTAGTGTTGTTGGGCTCAGCAGGTATAGTGGCTTGGCAGCATGACAATACCCAAGAGAGCGTCAGTATAGTCCCGCAATCTCGGGAGGAGCGGGCAGCCCCAAGCGCTACCACAGTGCCAACTACTACCCCAGATGCAAACATTGCTGCAACCAACAGCACACCAACGCCTTTTGTTGCAGAGCAGCCCGATCCTTTCAAAGCTTTATTGAAAGCGCATGAGAACTCGACGTTACCTACTGTAACCGCACAACCAGCACAACAGAACCAACAGGCTATACAAGACCCATTCAGGCGGTTTTTAGAAGAATCAAAGCACGAAAGCTCTACTGTACTGATTTCCCCATTTGGCTCACAGAAATGACTGCCGAACAGCGGAACGTGTCAATGACTTTGAGACACCGGGGTACATTAATTTAGTGTCGAGGGATCGGGTGTTTTGTTGAGGGTGGGCTCCTTCTTGGGTGGGTTGATCCAGGCTGCGACAGGCAGCTTGGGAGGTTGAGGGTTCTTGCCCTTGAGTCGTTATGGTGGACCCCTGAGTCAAGACAATTCTTGACTCAGTTTAAGCTGTGCATTCGACTTCATTAGCAGCCGGACGGCGCTGCCCCCGTTTTGTTTCTGTTTCCAAATCAATGGGGTCGGTCTCCAATGGCACTTACTTAAGCGCTAACCGCATGAACTAATGCAAGAAACAGGCTGGCCTGATGGTAAGTTTGTGGCCCATCAGTAACTCAGAGGCGGATTCCAAATCGGGGCCGTTTTTGGGGTAAAATCACGGATTTCCGACCCTGCCCCGGATATTCATAATGTCTCAAACCAATTTGCCGCGCGCGATCTCGCTGCGCGGCCGCAATGCCCTTTCCCCTTTCCGCTACGAAAAACTGATGCGTGCCCTGGCCGGCAGCGTTCCCGCCATTTCTCACGTCTACGCCGAATACTGGCATTTCGTGGCGTCCGGCCGCCTCCTGGATGCGAGCGAACAGGAACGGCTGGCGCAGATCCTGACCTACGGCCCCGCCGTGCAGGAAGAGCAGCCGCAGGGCGAATTGCTGCTGGTGACGCCGCGTTTCGGCACCATCTCGCCGTGGTCCTCCAAGGCCACCGACATCGCGCGGCATTGCGGACTGGAAGTGGTCGAGCGCATAGAACGCGGTATCGCCTTCCATGTGCAAAAGAGCGACGGCACGGCGCTGACTGCGCAGGACAAGGCGGCATTGCTGCCCCTGATTTACGACCGCATGACCGAAACGGTGCTGGGCGATTTCGCTCAGGCCGAGCAGTTGTTCCACCATGTCGAGCCGCAGCCTTTGCGCTCGGTTGACATCCTGGGCGGCGGCGCGGCAGCGCTGGAAGTGGCCAACCGGGAATGGGGCATGGCACTGTCCGCGGACGAAATCGAATACCTGGTGGAGAACTTCACGCGCATCGGGCGCAACCCGACCGACGTGGAGCTGATGATGTTCGCTCAGGCCAATTCCGAACACTGCCGCCACAAGATTTTCAACGCCGACTGGGTGATCGACGGCAAGCAGCAGCCGCACTCGCTTTTCGGCATGATCCGCAACACCCATGCCAAGGCGCCGCGCGGCACCGTGGTTGCCTATTCGGATAACTCCTCGGTGATCGAAGGCGCCGATATCGCGCGCTTTTACCCGGATGCGTCGGGCAAGCGCTACCGCTACGTCACGGAAAAAACCCATATCCTGATGAAGGTGGAGACTCATAATCATCCCACCGCCATTTCCCCGTTCCCTGGTGCTGCCACCGGCTCGGGCGGCGAAATCCGCGACGAGGGTGCGACTGGCACCGGTTCCAAGCCCAAGGCGGGCTTGAGCGGGTTTTCCGTGTCCAACCTCAATATTCCGGGCTTCAAGCAGCCCTGGGAAGGCGATTATGGCAAACCGGGCCGCATCGCTTCTGCGCTGCAGATCATGCTCGAAGGCCCGATCGGCGCCGCAGCCTTCAACAATGAATTCGGCCGCCCCAACCTGAGCGGCTATTTCCGTACTTTCGAGCAGCAGGTGGCGGGTGAAATGCGCGGCTATCACAAGCCCATCATGCTCGCCGGTGGCGTGGGCAACATCACTGACCACCACTGCTTCAAAGGCGATGTCGCGCCGGGCGCGCTGCTGATCCAGCTCGGCGGGCCGGGCATGTTGATCGGTCTGGGTGGCGGCGCCGCCTCCAGCATGGACACCGGTTCCAATGCCGAGAACCTCGATTTCGACTCGGTGCAACGCGGTAATCCGGAAATGCAGCGTCGCGCCCAGGAGGTGATCGACCGCTGCTGGCAAATGGGCGATGGCAATCCCATTCTTTCCATCCACGACGTCGGCGCGGGGGGTATTTCCAACGCCCTGCCGGAGCTGGTGCATGGCTCGGGACGGGGCGGACGCTTCAATTTGCGCGCGGTGCCGTCCGAAGAACCCGGCATGTCGCCGATGCAGATCTGGTCGAACGAGTCCCAGGAGCGCTACGTGCTGGCGATCGCGCCGCATAGTCTGGATCTGTTCGCAGCCATGTGCGAACGCGAGCGCTGCCCTTATGCCGTGATCGGCGAAGCCACCAGCGAGTCGCAACTGGTGGTAGAAGACAGTTATTTTAACAACACGCCGGTGGACATGGACATGCACGTCCTGCTCGGCAAGCCGCCGCGCATGACGCGCAATGTGGCCCACGCACCGCGCGCGCTGACTCCCTTCGATGTGGAGCAACTGGAGCTGAAAGAGGCGGCATATCGCGTGCTGCGCCTGCCTGCGGTGGGCGACAAGACTTTTCTGATCAGCATCGGCGACCGCACCGTGGGCGGCTTCACCGCGCGCGACCAGTTTGTCGGCCCCTGGCAGGTGCCGGTCGCGGACGTGGCCGTGACCACCATGGGCTATGACACTTATGTCGGCGAAGCCTTCGCCATGGGCGAGCGCACCCCGCTGGCGCTGCTCGATGCGCCGGCCTCGGGCCGCATGGCGATCGGCGAGGCGATGACCAACATCGCCGCCGCGCTGATCGACGACATCGGTGACATCAAGCTGTCCGCCAACTGGATGGTGGCGGCCGGGCATCCGGGCGAGGATGCCGGCTTGTACGATACCGTGCACGCGGTGGGCATGGAATTCTGCCCGGAACTCGGGGTGAGCATCCCGGTCGGCAAGGATTCCATGTCGATGAAGTCGGTGTGGGAGGATGACGGTGGCAGAAAGTCGGTGACTTCGCCGCTCTCGCTGATCATTACTGCTTTCGCGCCCACCCCGGACGCGCGCCGCACCCTTACCCCGCAATTGCGCAGCGATGTGGGCGACAGCGACCTGATCCTGATCGATCTCGGTTGCGGCAGGGCGCGCCTCGGTGGCTCCGCGCTGGCGCAGGTATATGGACAGGTGGGCGATGATGCGCCAGATGTGCGGATCGCTTCGCATCTCAGGACATTTTTCCAAACGCTTCAGAAGCTCAACCGTGAAGGCACTATCGTTGCCTATCATGACCGCTCCGATGGCGGCCTGTTGGTGACCTTGTGCGAAATGATGTTTGCGGGCCATGTCGGCGTGACGCTGGATGTGGACGAACTTTGTTATGAGCACATTCGCAGCGATGTGGAAGAAAACGGCAAGGCCGAGCCGGAAATCCCCGCAGGCAGCTACTCGAGCCGCATCTTCGGCGTGCTGTTCAATGAAGAACTCGGTGCCGTGCTGCAAGTACGGCGCAGCGATACCCCCGCGGTGATGCGCGCGTTTTTCGATGCCGGCATGAGAAGCGAGTTACATGTCATCGGTACGCTTAACGGCGACGACAGCCTGCGCATCACGCGCAACGACACGGAAGTTTTTCATGAAAGCCGTGTCGAATTGCAGCGCGCCTGGGCAGAAACCACCTGCCAGATACAGAAACTGCGCGACAACCCGGAGTGCGCGCAACAGGAATTCGACCGTATTCTCGATTCCGCAGATCCCGGTTTGCAGGCGCAACCTACATTCGACATCAACGACAATATTGCCGCTCCCTATATCAACAGCGGGGTGCGCCCGGCAATGGCCATCCTGCGCGAGCAGGGCGTCAACGGCCAGGTGGAGATGGCTGCCGCGTTCGATCGTGCCGGCTTCGAGGCGGTGGACGTGCACATGAGCGATATTATCGCCGGTCGAGTTTCTCTCAAGGATTTCAAGGGACTGGCGGCGTGCGGCGGGTTCTCCTACGGTGACGTGCTGGGCGCGGGGGAGGGGTGGGCCAAGTCCATCCTGTTCAATGCCCGCGCTCGTGACGAGTTCGAAGGTTTTTTTCAGCGCAGCGACGCCTTTGCTCTAGGCGTATGCAATGGTTGCCAGATGATGAGCAATCTCCACACCATTATCCCCGGCGCGGAAAA
The DNA here is from genome assembly GCA_030690835.1 of Sulfurimicrobium sp. Classification (GTDB taxonomy): domain Bacteria; phylum Pseudomonadota; class Gammaproteobacteria; order Burkholderiales; family Sulfuricellaceae; genus Sulfurimicrobium. The sequence continues at coordinate 11,348 of JAUYFW010000075.1, forward strand.
CTGGCCGCATTTTGTGCGCAACAAATCCGAACAGTTCGAGGCGCGCTTCGTGACTGTGGAAGTGCCCAAAAATCCTTCACTATTCCTTGACGGCATGGCGGGCAGCAGGCTTCCCATCGTGGTGGCACATGGCGAAGGCTATGCCGAGTTCGCGACACCGGATGCGCTGCAGAATGCTCAAGTGGCGCTACGTTACGTCGACCATCGCGGTCAGCCCGCACAAATCTACCCGCTCAACCCCAATGGTTCGCCCGGCGGCATTACCGGCCTCACGACTCCCGATGGCCGTTTCACCATCATGATGCCGCACCCGGAGCGGGTGTTCCGCGCTGTGCAGCACTCCTGGCATCCGGATGGCTGGAACGAGGACGGACCGTGGCTGCGCATGTTCCGCAATGCGCGAAAATGGGTGGAATAAGCGTCTCTGAAGTTTTTCGTTGTGTTGTCGCCAACTTCTCCGTATAATTCGGCCACCCTTAGGCGCGTAGCTCAGCTGGTTAGAGCATCACCTTGACATGGTGGGGGTCGTTGGTTCGAGTCCAATCGCGCCTACCAGCTTTTCCTAAAATGCGGCTTTGGCCGCATTTTTTGTTTTTGCGCTAAATCTTCCTGGATGACCCGGTTATGCCCGTAATTCGTTTGCCTGATGGTTCCGAACGCAAATTTGACCAAGCCGTAACGGTTGCCGATGTGGCGGCCAACATCGGCGCTGGCCTGGCCCGCGTGGCACTGGCCGGCAAGGTAAATGGCAAACTGGTGGACACCTCGTTCCTTATCGAAAATGACGCCGATCTGGCCATCGTGACCGACAAGGATGCGGAAGGACAGGACGTCATCCGCCACTCCGCAGCCCACCTGTTGGCACAGGCCGTAAAGGAACTGTTTCCGGAAGCCCAGGTGACCATCGGGCCGGTGATCGAGGACGGCTTCTTCTACGATTTCTCCTGCAAACGCCCGTTCACACCCGAAGATTTGCTGGCCATCGAAAAGAAAATGGCCGAAATCGTCAAGGCTGACCTGAAAATCGAGCGCAAGGTGTTGTCGCGTTCCGATGCCATCACCTTTTTCAAGAGTCTGGGTGAGTACTACAAGGCCCAGATCATCGAGTCCATTCCCAGCGACGAAGACTTGTCGCTCTATACCCAGGGCGGTTTCACCGACCTGTGCCGTGGGCCGCACGTGCCGTCGACCGGCAAGCTCAAGGTTTTCAAGCTGATGAAGGTGGCCGGCGCCTACTGGCGCGGCGACTCGAAAAACGAGATGCTGCAGCGCATCTACGGCACGGCATGGGCGAAGAAGGAAGATCAGGAAGCCCATCTGCACCGCCTGGAAGAGGCGGAAAAACGCGATCACCGCAAGATCGGCAAGACGCAGGATCTGTTCCATCTGCAGGAAGAAGCGCCGGGCATGGTGTTCTGGCACCCCAAGGGCTGGCATATCTGGCAGGTGGTGGAGCAGTACATGCGCCAGGTGTTTCGTGCCAACGACTACCAGGAAATCCGCACCCCCCAGGTAATGGACCGTAGCCTGTGGGAAAAGTCAGGACACTGGGAAATGTATGCGGAAAACATGTTTACCACGTCTTCCGAGTCGCGCGATTATGCGGTCAAGCCGATGAATTGTCCGGGACATGTCCAGGTGTTCAATCAGGGGCTGAAGAGCTATCGCGATCTGCCTTTGAGACTCGCCGAGTTCGGTTGCTGTCACCGCAATGAGCCTTCCGGGGCACTGCACGGCATCATGCGGGTACGTGGCTTTACCCAGGACGACGCGCACATCTTCTGTATGGAAGAGCAGATTCAGGTTGAGGCATCCAATTTTATCGCACTGACGCAGAAGGTCTATGCCGATTTCGGCTTCCACGAGATTCAGGTCAAGCTTTCCACTCGCCCGGAAAAACGTATCGGCTCCGATGATGCTTGGGATAAAGCGGAAGCGGCGCTAGCAGAGGCATTGACCGCCAAAGGTCTGGCTTACGATCTGCAGCCGGGCGAGGGGGCTTTTTATGGCCCAAAAATTGAATTTTCACTCAAGGATTGCCTCGGTCGCGTCTGGCAATGCGGTACGCTGCAACTGGATTTTTCCCTGCCCGAACGACTCGGCGCCGAATATGTTGCCGAGGACAATACGCGCAAGGTGCCGGTAATGCTGCACCGCGCCATTCTCGGCTCCATGGAACGCTTCATCGGCATCCTGATCGAGCACCATGCCGGAGCCTACCCATTGTGGCTGGCGCCGGTACAGATGGCGATACTGAATATTTCAGAATCTCAGGCGGAATATGCGCGTCAGGTAGCGGAGCGATTGAAACAAAATGGCTTCCGCGTTCATCTGGACTTGAGAAATGAGAAGATTACCTATAAAATCCGCGAACATAGCATGCAGAGGCTGCCGTATCTCCTGGTTATCGGGGACAAGGAAGTGGCCTCTAACCTAGTTGCCGTGCGAACCCGCAAGGGCGAAGACCTTGGCCAGATGCCGCTGGAAGCATTGCTGGAGCGGTTGTCCAAGGATCTGGCCGAAAAGGGAAGCGCGGCTTAGTTTTTTAATTGATTTGGAGATTTAGCTATCGCTCAGGGAAAAGAAAGCCGGGTCAACGGTGAAATTACCGCACAGGAAATCCGGTTGGTTGGTGTTGAAGGTGAGCCGCTCGGCATCGTAAGTCTGTCAACTGCCATGCAGATGGCGGAAGATGCGGAGATTGACTTGGTTGAGATTGCGCCCACGGCGCAGCCACCTGTCTGTCGCTTGATGGATTACGGTAAATTCAAATACAGCGAAAGCAAGAAACAACACGAAGCCAAGCAGAAGCAGAAGCAAATCCAGGTCAAGGAAGTCAAGTTCCGTCCAGGTACGGACGAAGGCGACTATCAGGTCAAGTTGCGCAACCTGATTCGTTTCCTCGAAGAAGGCGACAAAACGAAAATTACCCTGCGTTTTCGTGGCCGTGAAATTACCCATCAGGAACTGGGTGTGAGACTGCTGAAGCGGGTCGAAGCCGATCTGGCCGAATTCGGCACGGTTGAGCAGTTCCCCAAGATGGAAGGACGGCAGATGGTGATGGTGCTGTCGCCCAAGAAGAAGTAGCAGCGAGAAGATTTATTAGAAAGAATTCAGCTGTCAGCTCATGGCTGATAGCTATCAGCGCCAGTGTTGCTGCTTTAGCAGCATACAGTGGTGGTGATGCCCTTAACGGGCAAAACAAGTGGCATCTAGGCTAACAAGTGTCCCCGTTGGGGAACGCCCAGGTCCATGTTATAAACTAGGAGTTGTAAATGCCTAAGATGAAGACCAAGAGTGGCGCCAAGAAGCGCTTTAATACTCTGGGTGGTGGCGGCGTGAAGTGCAGCCATTCCCACATGCGTCATATCCTGACCAAGAAAAGCACAAAGCGTAAACGCCAGTTGCGCGGTACGACCATGGTTGCGGCGTGTGACATGCCTCAAGTTCGTTCCATGATGCCCTACGCTTAAGGAGACGGACAATGCCAAGAGTTAAACGTGGTGTAACGGCACGCGCCCGCCACAAGAAAGTACTGGAACAGGCCAAGGGTTATCGTGGCCGTCGCAAGAACGTCTACCGCATCGCTAAAGAAGCGGTGATGAAGGCTGGCCAATATGCCTACCGTGACCGCCGCCAACGCAAGCGCCAATTCCGCGCTCTGTGGATCGTGCGTATCAATGCAGCAGCCCGTGAACTGGGCATGACCTACAGCGTGTTCATCAATGGCCTCAAAAAGGCCGCGATTGACCTGGACCGCAAGGTGCTGGCCGATCTGGCCGTGTTCGACAAACCGGCATTCGCCAGGATTGCCGAGCAAGCCAAAGCCAGCCTCAGCGTTTAAGCGGTAACATCTGAAAAAGGAGGCTCCGGCCTCCTTTTTTATTTTGGCGGCATGATATATGGAAAAATTGGAAGAAATACTGAATCAAGGCCTGGCGGCTTTTGCCGGTATTGATAACCCTGCCGACCTGGAACAGGTCAAGGCGCGCTACATCGGCAAAAGCGGTGCTTTGACCGAAATAATGAAGGGCCTGGGCAAGTTGACGCCCGAAGAACGGCCTGCCGCAGGCGCGCGCATCAATCAGGTCAAGGAACAACTGGAACAGGCGCTTGCCGCCCGGCGCGAAGCAATGCGCGAGCAGCAGTTGCAAGCCCAGTTGGCGAAGGAGGCCCTGGATGTGACTTTGCCGGGGCGCGGTACTGGTCGCGGTGGCCTGCATCCGGTCACGCGCACGCTGGAAAGGATAGAGTCATTGTTTCATTCCATCGGTTTCGATGTGGCCCAAGGCCCCGAAATCGAATCGGATTTTTACAATTTCACAGCCCTCAACATTCCGGAAAACCACCCGGCTAGGGCAATGCACGACACCTTCTATGTGGATGCCCAGCACATGCTGCGCACCCATACATCGCCGGTTCAGGTGCATTACATGGAAACCAACCAACCGCCGTTGAAAATCATTGCGCCGGGACGTGTATATCGCGTCGATTCCGATGCCACCCATTCGCCGATGTTTCATCAGGTGGAAGGTCTGTGGGTGGATGAAGATGTCAGTTTTGCCAACCTCAAAGGGGTGGTGCAAGACTTCCTGCAACGCTTTTTCGAGCGTGATGATCTGCAAGTGCGCTTTCGCCCATCATTCTTTCCGTTCACTGAGCCATCGGCTGAAATGGATATGAGCTGGAATGGCGGCTGGCTGGAGATCGGCGGTTGCGGCATGGTGCATCCCAATGTGCTGAAGCACGTGAATATCGACAGCGAGAAATATATCGGCTTCGCTTTCGGTTTGGGCGTCGAGCGATTGGCCATGTTGCGCTATGGCGTCAATGACTTGCGCCTGTTTTTTGAAAATGATCTGAAGTTTCTCAGGCAGTTTTCGTAAAAGGCTTCAGATCATTTCAGTGCAGGCTAATGCGGCGAAGCCGCGTTATGCCGGAACTAAAACGACCTGAAGTTTCTTAAACAATTTAATTGAATCTGGACATCAGCTTTCAGCCAACGGCAGACAGTCAAACTGTGTGCCTGGTAACTGACAGCTGATTGCTGAAAGCTGACGGCTTGCTATGAAATTCTCGGAAAACTGGTTACGTACTTTCGTCAATCCCGCGCTGAATAGCGACCAACTGGCCGAAGCTTTGACCATGGCCGGCCTGGAAGTGGAGGCGCTGGAGCCTGTGGCGCCCGCGTTCGACAAGATTGTGGTGGCGGAAGTCCTGTCGCTGGAAAAGCATCCTGATGCTGACCGCCTTAACGTTTGCCAAGTGAATGTCGGCGCCGCCGAGCCACTGCAAATCGTGTGCGGTGCTAGCAATGTTCACGCAGGGGCGCGCGTGCCCTGCGCCCTGGTCGGTGCCGAACTCCCCGGCCTGAGCGTCAAACAAGCCAAAGTGCGGGGCGTAGCGTCCTTCGGTATGCTGTGTTCCGCCAAGGAATTGGGTTTGGCGGAAGAAAGCAGCGGTCTGCTGTTGCTGCCAGCCGATGCGCCGATAGGTACATCGATTCGTGCCTACCTCGATCTGGATGACAAGCTATTCACTCTGAAGCTGACACCCAACCGCAGCGATTGCCTTAGTTTGTTCGGCGTGGCGCGCGAAGTGGCGGCGGTGACAGATGCCGAACTGGCTGTGCCGCAAACAGAATCCGTGCAATCCGGCGAGGCTGGCACATTGCCGGTCGTCGTGACCGAACCAGCCGCCTGTCCGCGTTATTGCGGTCGCGTGGTGCGTGGTGTCAAACCGGCAGCGGTCACGCCGGAGTGGATGGTGCGCCGCCTTGAACGTTCAGGCATACGCTGCATTAACGCTGTGGTGGATATCACCAACTACGTCATGCTCGAACAAGGCCAGCCGCTGCACGCTTTCGATTTGACGAAAATTCAGGGCGGGTTGCAGGTGCGCTTTGCACAAGACGGAGAGCAGCTCGCGCTGCTCAATCAGCAAGTTGTTGAATTGGCGCCGGACATGCTGGTGATAGCCGACGATATGGGCGCTCTGGCGCTGGCCGGTATCATGGGTGGCGATAGCAGCGCGGTAACGGATGGCACTACTGATATTTTCCTGGAAAGCGCCTTCTTCGATCCCGATACGATTGCAGGCAAGGCGCGCCGTCTTGGATTGTCAACCGATTCCTCATACCGCTTCGAACGCGGCGTGGATTTTGCGACCACCCGCACGGCGCTGGAACGCGCCAGCGCGCTGATTCTGCAAATTTGCGGGGGGGGGGCCGGGTTGGTTGTGGAAGTGATCAATGCGTTGCCGCAGCGCAATCCCATCGCCCTGCGCGCCGAGCGTGCGCGGCGTGTGCTGGGTATTGATTTGAGCGATATGGCAATTTCCACTCTGCTGCAACGCCTGCACCTCGATTTTAGTGAGCAAGCGGGGCATTACAGCGTGATCCCTCCCAGCTATCGTTTCGACCTGGCTATCGAGGAGGATCTGATCGAGGAACTGGCCCGTCTTCATGGCTACGACAATATTCCCGCCTTGCCGCCGCGCAGCGCCTTGCGCCTGTTACCGCAACCGGAAGCAGTGCAGGGCCTTGACCTCATGCGCCAGTTTCTGGTGGCGCGGGATTACCAGGAAGTTGTGACTTACAGCTTCGTGGAGAAATCCTGGGAAGCTGATTTAGCAGGCAATGAAACACCTGTCGAACTGCAAAACCCCATCGCCAGCCAAATGGGCGTGATGCGTTCAACATTGCTTGGCGGATTGATCAATGTACTGCGTTTCAACCTCAATCGCAGGCACGAACGGGTCAGGATTTTTGAAATCGGGCGCTGTTTCTCTGCCGGAGAAAACGGCTACATACAGCCGCAGCGCATAGCCGGCTTGTGTTATGGCGGAGCGAACTCCGAACAGTGGGGCGAAGCGCTGCGCCAGGTCGATTTCTTCGATGCCAAGGCCGACCTCGAAGCCTTATGCTACCCGGCAGAATTGCACTTTACCCCCGCCACTCATCCCGCGCTGCATCCGGGGCAATCGGCACAAGTATCCCTGGATGGCACGGCGATTGGCTGGATCGGCGCTTTGCACCCGCGCTGGCAGCAGAAATACGATTTGCCACAGCCAGCGGTGATGTTTGAACTGGAATTGCCGCCGCTGACGCAACGCCGTGTGCCGGCTTTCAGTGAAATCTCCAAATTCCCTCCAGTCAGGCGAGATCTGGCAGTTGTGGTGGAGGAGGGCGTCAACGTGCAAACGCTGCTCGACGGCATGCACAAGCAATTACCGGCGTCCGTCACGGATCTCATGTTGTTTGACGTATATCGTGGCAAAGGTGTTGATTTAGGTAAAAAAAGTCTTGCATTCAAAGTGCTGATGCAAGATACTCGAAAAACATTAACCGATGAAGAAGTCGAAGCGGCAGTTGCCCAGATCAAAGACGTTCTGGTGACCCGTTTCAACGCGACACTGCGAGTTTGAGGAATAACCAATGACACTCACCAAAGCCGAGTTGGCGGATATGCTGTTCGAACAAGTCGGCCTCAATAAACGCGAGGCCAAAGACATGGTTGAATCGTTCTTTGAGGAAATCCGCCTGGCACTTGAAGAAGGCGATGGCGTGAAGCTTTCCGGCTTCGGTAATTTCGAATTGCGCGACAAGCCGCAGCGCCCCGGCAGGAATCCTAAAACCGGGGAAGAAATCCCCATCACCGCACGCCGCGTTGTAACGTTTCACGCCAGCCAGAAGCTCAAGGCATTAGTGGAAGAATCTTATGCCGGAAATAACGCCCAAGTCTGAACTGCCCCCGATCCCCGCAAAGCGCTACTTCACCATTGGTGAGGTGAGTGAGCTTTGTGGCGTCAAGCCGCATGTACTGCGTTACTGGGAGCAGGAATTTACTCAGCTCAAACCCGTCAAGCGGCGTGGCAACCGACGCTATTATCAGCACCACGAAGTGCTATTGATTCGTCGCATCCGTGAACTTCTTTATGAACAAGGCTTTACCATCAGTGGCGCGCGCAACAGACTGGATGAAACCGCAGCCACTAAGACATCGCATGTCATTGCGGAACAAGACGAGTCATCGCCATCCGCACCCTCTGATTTATCCTTCATCCGGGACGAAATTGAAAGCGTGTTGGCTCTGTTACGAATCTAGTCGCAATTTATCAAGCATTCGGGCTGGCTACCTTGGGGCTTTTTGTCTATAATTGCGGCCTTCGGGGCGTAGCGCAGCCTGGTAGCGTACTTGCATGGGGTGCAAGTGGTCGGAGGTTCAAATCCTCTCGCCCCGACCAGTATAATCAAGCACTTAGGCCACTGTTGAGTGGCCTTTTTGCTTTCTGGTTAGCCCGGGGCTAATATTTTATTGAAAATAATCATTCCCTTTGTGTTGAGTCACGCCGGATCTATAAATAGCGATGAATCCCGAAGATTTACAACTCTTGGTTACCACCGCCATGCCTTACGGCAAGTACAAAGGCCACCTGATTGCTGATCTACCAGGACAATACCTTAATTGGTTTGCTCGCGAAGGCTTTCCTTCTGGCGGAATTGGCCGTCTATTAGCACTGATGCAGGAATTGGATCACAACGGTCTATCCTCTCTGCTTGACCCCTTACGAAGCGATAAATCATTCATACTGAGTGATGCTGGGATAATGCCGCTATGAATGAACCGCAACCGATTTCCCCTCGCCATCGCCTGCAAGAGCTTCTGTCCATCCCGGAACGGCAGCGAACCGATGCCCAGTGGGATGAGATCAACGAACTGGAGATTACTCTGACTGCCGTGAATCGAGCGGAAACTCATGCGCCAGGCGTTCGCCGGAATGCCCCGGCATCCGCCGACAAGCCGAAACCCAGCGGTGGCACGCAAGGCAAAAAACCTTTCAAGAGAATCCACAAGAGGCCACCCAAATGACTCTCAACCAATGAGTAAGGTGTCGAATCTTTATACCATCCTCCAGGGTTTAGGGGGTGTTGCAGTGACCCATTCTGGCTCCTTCCATGCGGACGATGTGTTGGCTGCGGCGGCATTACGACTTGCAAATCCTTCGTTAACCATTCTGCGCACACGTGACCAGGAGCAATTGGACGTAGCGGATATCGTATTCGATGTGGGGCGTGTTTTTGACCCTGCGGCCTGCCGCTTCGACCATCATCAATTAGAGTACCAGGAGGCGCGGAATAACAGCATCCCGTTCAGTTCATTCGGCTTGATTTGGCGTGAATTGGGAACAGCGCTTTGTGGGTCGGCGGCAGCGGCGTCCAGGGTCGATCGCTGGTTGGTGCAAGGTGTGGATGCAGTGGATTGCGGTATTACCTTAAGCAAGGAACACCCATCTGTTACCGTGATGTCCATTTCCTCGGTCATTGGCAGCTTCAACCCTGGCTGGCAGGACGACACTTCCCCGAAAGCCATGAATGAGGCCTTTGAACAGGCTGTCATCTGGGCAAAAGCCGTTCTGCAAAACACTATCCGGGAAGCAAACGGATTGGAAGCGGCTCGTGCCGTTGTAGAGCAAGGCGTTTTGTTGGAAACAGGACGGTTACTGGTGCTGGATAGCTACGCACCATGGAAGGAAGTCGTATTGGGGTCGCCCGAGTACGAGCACGTTCTGTATGTGATTTCCCCGGATACCCAAGCAAAATGGCATGTGCACGCCGTTCCGGATTATGCGGGAAGCTTCAATAACCGAAAATCCCTGCCTGCAGCCTGGGCTGGGCTAGACGGAGAAGAGCTGGACAATGTTGTCGGCATAAAAAACTGCGTGTTTTGTCATAGGGGGCGCTTTGTCGCGGGGCATAGGACGAAAGATGGGGCGATGGAAATGACGCGGTTGGCTCTGCGGGATTAATTTTTATCTGGATGGGATCAGCCAGGGGGAGGGCATCAGGCCGTCGCAAGGGCAGCTTAATCCTGTTTTTTCCTGTCGAGTTTGAGTTGTCGGCGCCGCTCCGCAAAAAAATCCGATAGCACGCTCCCGCACTTCTCGGCAAGAACGCCCCCAATCACTTCCGTATGATGATTCAAACGTTTTTCCTGAAACAGGTTGATGATGCTGCCGCAAGCGCCGGTCTTGGGGTCGCTGGCGCCATAAAACAGGCGTTCGATGCGAGCATGCATGATGGCGCCGGCGCACATGACGCACGGTTCCAGCGTGACGTATAGATCACAGTCCACCAAGCGGTAATTGCCAAGCCGCTGGGCGGCATCCCGTATGGCCTGGATTTCGGCGTGTGCGGAAGGGTCTTGACGGCTGATTGGCGCATTGAATCCGCGGCCAATAATCTGGTCCTGGAATACCACGATCGCTCCCACCGGCACTTCGCCCAAAGCGCCTCCCTGTTGCGCCAGTTCAAGTGCCGTGGCCATGAAGAAGTCGGTCTTTGCTTGAGTAATTTCGTTTGTCATGTAAAGAGATAAAGTCGTCTATTGCCACCATATTATAAATCTATTCATTGGCGGCGTTTTATGATTGAATACACGGTCCAGATTAACACGAACACGGATTTAATATGGCGGATCGCCGTTTACAGGTTTTTTACACGGTTGCCAAGCAACTCAGTTTTACCAAGGCAGCCGAGCTGTTGTTCATGACGCAGCCGGCCGTTACTTTTCAAGTCAAGCAATTGGAAGAACATTTCAATACGCGGCTGTTCGAACGTAGCCATAGCAAAATCAGTCTGACACCGGCGGGTGATCTGGTGCTCGAATACGCTGAACGTATTCTCAACCTGACGGCGGAACTGGAAACCCGGATGGGGGAGATGACTGGCCAGGTCAGTGGCATTCTGATGCTGGGAGCCAGCACAACCATCGCGGAATACATGTTGCCGCGCAAGCTTGGGGATTTCAAGGTGCGCTATCCCCAGGTGCAAGCGCGCCTCACGGTGGCCAATTCGGATACCATTGAAAACAAGGTCGCCGACCATACCCTGGACGTGGGTCTGATCGAGGCCCCGTCACATCATCCGCAACTGAAAAGCATTGTGTGTTGCCAGGACGAGCTAGTGATGATCTGTTCGCCGCAACATCCTTTTGCCAAGCACCCGGATATTGCGCCCATGCAAATGGCCGAGCAGCCTTATATCAGTCGTGAAACCGGCTCCGGCACGCGTAATGTGGTGGATGACTATTTGCGCCAAGGGGGCGTTCATCCCGAGGATCTGCATATCGTCATGGAACTGGGCAGCCTTGAGGCGATCAAGGGGGCGGTGGAGGCTGGGCTTGGCATTGCCATCGTGTCGCGCGCAACCATACTGAAAGAACTCAAACTTGGCGATCTGGTGGCGATTCCATTAAATCCACCGCTGATTCGACCATTGTCGGTTGTGTACGCGGATGGGAAATTCCGCTCGCGCTTGCTTCAGGCATTTCTGGATTATGCGGAAACAAGATTAAAAGAATAAAAACAATATGTTATGACTGTTAATTAAAAGATAATAAATGTTATTGCGTGGCGGCATCTCCCTCACTCCATCAGAAAAGAAGGTTCTTCAACTGTTCCGCTCGCTGAGCGACGAACAGCAGCATACCGTGAGCGCTTTCATGGAATTTCTCTCCAGTCGCGGCACGCATTCGCCCTCCTTGAAACCGTCGCAGCCGCTGGAGCTTCCGCGCCCGGAACAGGAAAGCGTGGTCAAAGCCGTCAAGCGTCTGCGTGCGACTTATCCCATGCTGGATCAAAACAAGCTGTTCCATGAAACTTCCGGGCACATGACGGCGCACCTGATGCACGGCAAGTCGGCTGCGGAAGTGATCGATGAAATGGAAGCCATGTTCGCCCGTCATTACCAGCGTTATTGCGACGAGCTGGAAAAATGACAGGCGAAGGGCAGGGGAACGACTAACTGTCATGGCGAATCGCCGTCCCAAATCATGAAACAACGATTCGCCATGACAGTTTCCCTCTCTCCTTACTCTCTCCCAAAGGGAGAGAGGGACGGTGGCAACGCTCTTGTGCCCGCTCTTTGGGTATTGCGTTGTTTCTCTTTGAACGTTTCACGTGAAACACCATGCTCCACCACCTGAAACACGCGCTCCACAAACGCTGGCGCCCGCAGCGCTATGCCCTGCTCGATGAACTGCTGCGCAACCAGCGCTTGAGTTCTGCGCAAATGCAGGCAAAGCAGCAGGCCGATCTGGCCGAGACACTGGCCTTTGCTTATCACCATGTGCCCTACTATCGACAAACCTTCCCAAACGAAGGCGCGTGCCTGAGCGATCTGCCCATTTTGCAAAAAAGCGAGGTCATCACGCACCGCGATGCGTTGCTGGCCGAAGGACTGGATGCGAAAACACTCAAGCTGGGCAAAACCGGCGGCTCGACCGGACAGCCGGTTTCCTTTTACTACGACGCCTTCAAGGGCGAACTGATGCGTGCGGGCATGACCCGCAGCTACATGATGTCTGGCTGGCAACCGGGGCAAAAAATCCTGAATTTCTGGGGCGCGAAACAGGACATCAAACACGGCGCATCTATGTATACAACAGGGAAACAGGCCGTCAAGTCCTGGCTGGCTGCCGAAAAGACCCTCCCCGCCTATGAGGTCACCGAAGCCGAACTGTGGCGCTGGGCGCAAACTGTGCAGGCCTGGCGACCGGCTTTGTTGCAAGGCTACGCCTCGATTCTGGCCGAACTGGCGCGCTTTGTTATCGATCAGCGACTCCCCATGCCGGACACCCTGCTGGGCGTTTACTCGACTGCCGAAGTGCTTTACGACTGGCAAAGGGCGCTCATGGAACAAGCATTTGACTGCAAGGTATTCAACCAGTATGGCAGCCGCGAAATCCCGAACATGGCTTGCGAGTGCCGCCACGGCAATCTGCACCTGTTCAGCGATATGGTCTATATGGAATCGGTACGGATACAGGATGAAGACCGCCTGCTGGTGACCTCGCTGACCAATAAAGTCATGCCGCTGATCCGCTATGAAATCGGCGACGCCGGCCGATTCAAGGAAGGCTGCTGCCCGTGCGGCTCCCCCTTTCCCCTGCTGGAAATGGGCTTGTGCCGCAGCAACGACCTGATCGTGACGACGGAGGGGAAACATATCTACCCTTCCTATTTCATCCATCTGCTGGATGAATTTACCGACATCCGGCAATTCCAGTTCATCCAGTCCGCGCCCGACCAGATCACCCTCAGCCTGGTTTCCGCCACACCCCTGAACGCTGATGAAGCCATCAAGCTGCAAGCACGGCTCCACGCCGAAGTCGATGCCCGACTGTCACTCGACATCCGGCAGGCGCAGGCAATCCCACGCACCACTTCCGGCAAACACCGCTTCGTCATCAATCAGCTCACCCAATCTGGACAACGCCATGCATAAACTCGCCCTGCTGTTCTTGCTGCTCCTCTCACCCACGCTGCAAGCGGCTGAAATGGCAAAAGAAACCTTGCCGCCCGTGGTCGTGTATGGCCCCGATCCCTGCCTGTCATGCATGGAATGGGTCTATCACCTCATGGAAAACGGCTTCACAGCCAGCTTCAAATCCACGCAGAACATGCCCGCGCTGAAACGGCAACTCGGCGTCCCACCAGAACTGGAGTCCGTCCTGACCGCGAAAATAGGCAGATATTTCATCGAAGGCCACGTCCCCGCCGAAGACATCAAACTGCTCCTGAAGGAACAGCCCAAGGCGCGGGGACTGGCTGTGCCCGGCCTACCGCTCGGCGCACCGGGCTACGAAGGCGACTACATCGGTTGTGAAGCCGGCTGCACGATACTCACGCCCGGATCATCAGAACGCGAGGTTCAAAGAGAAATGTTCATGACCCTGCTGGTCAAGCCAGATGGCAAGACGGCGGTTTATGCAAGGCACTAGAGTCAGTCAATATGGATCGCAATGGTATGTAGGTCGGCCTTCAGGCCGACATGACGGCCGGAAGGCCGACCTACAGTTTCGCGTTTCAACGTGACTGACTAGTAGGTTGGGTTAGCGGCTTTATCGCGCCTATTGCTCCGGCCCGATGAAGTCTTGAGTTCCGTTCGGGCTGAGCTTGTCGAAGCCCTGCAAACCCTTCGACAAGCTCAGGGCGAATGGTTGATACTTCACCGGGCCGGAGCAATAACCCGACCTACACGGCGTGGCTTTTGCTCCTCCCCATTCAAGGGGGAGGTTGGGAGGGGGATGGGGTCGTAAAATCAATGGGTTACACTTAACACACCATCCCCACCCTGGCCCTCCCCTTGAAGGGGAGGGAATAAATCAGCGTTTCCTTAGTTGAACAGGAATATCCATTCACCCACCAGGTGATGCGCAGTCATCTTGTATCTGTATGAATTTTTTGCGAGCTTTCGCCTTCCGGCGAAAGGCCTGCTTACCCCGTTTCGTGTTTTTCGTGGTTCAACTATTGCTCCGGCCCGAACGGTTAATACTTCATCGGGCCGGAGCAATAGCCTTCCCTGAGCGGAAAAATCGCATCATAAGCCCGATTGAACAGTAGCGCATAAACCAGGTAGAACACGATGAAGCCGATGTCCAGCAGCAGGGCGTCCAGTATGGATATTTCCAGGCTCCAGGCGATCAGGGGTACGGTGATGATGGTCAGGCCCAGCTCGAACAGAAAAGCATGCAGGGCGCGCATGCCCCAGCCGCGCCGGGATAAATGACCGCCGCGCGCCAGTTCGATGCGGTCGAAGGTGTAATTGAAGAGGCCGCTCCAGAGCATGGCGATCAGCGAAATGACCAGCGCCAGCAGGCCAATGGCGCCGATGGTGTGGCCGGTGAGCCAACTGGCGAACGGTGCGACCAGTATCAGGCCGATGATTTCGAATAGCAGCAATTGGCGCAGGCGGTCTGCAAAACCGCGCAGTGCGCTCATGTCGTGTAATCGATCACCAGTGGAGCATGGTCGCTGAAACGCTCTGCCTTGTACACGCTGGCCGAGGCGGCCTGGGCCGCAATGCCGGGTGTGGCGATCTGGTAGTCGATGCGCCAGCCTACGTTTTTGGCCCAGGCCTGGCCGCGATTGGACCACCAGGTGTAGGCATCGCCCGTGGCGTCGGGATGAAGGCGGCGATACACGTCGACCCAGCCGACCTGGTCGAAGACATGGGTCAGCCAGGCGCGTTCTTCGGGCAGGAAGCCCGAGTTCTTCTGGTTGGATTTCCAGTTTTTGAGGTCGATTTCCTTGTGGGCGATATTCCAGTCGCCGCACAGGACAATTTCCCGCCCGCTGGCTTTGAGTTCGCGCAGATGAGGAAAAAAGCACTCCAGGAAATAGAATTTGACCTGCTGGCGTTCTTCCGAGCTGGAGCCGGAGGGCAGATACAGCGAGATGATCGACAGATTGCCAAAATCTGCCTGAAGGTAGCGCCCTTCGGCGTCAATGTCGGCGATACCCAGTCCTTCGATGACTTTGTCCGGTATTTGTCGGGAATAAATGCCGACGCCGCTGTAGCCCTTTTTTTCGGCGTAATGGAAGTGGCCGTGAAAGCCGGGGGGCGCCAGCATGTCCGGGCGCAAGTCGGCAGCCTGGGCTTTTAGCTCCTGAACGCAGACGATGTCGGCCTGCTGGCTGGACAACCAGTCGAAAAAGCCCTTGCTGGTCGCTGAGCGTATGCCGTTAAGATTTGCAGATATAATGCGCAAGATCAAGTCTCTCTATCCATAAAATTGTAAATATGACCAACTTCAAGCAGGAATTCATTCAGTTCGCCATCCAGCGGGATGTGCTGCGGTTTGGAGAATTCAAGACCAAGGCCGGGCGCTTGTCCCCGTATTTTTTCAATGCGGGACTCTTCAACGATGGCGATGCCCTGCTAAAACTCGGGCAATTTTACGCCAAAGCCATTCTGGCTGCCGGGGTCGAATTCGATATGATTTTCGGCCCGGCTTACAAGGGGATTCCGCTGGCGGCGGCGGTGGCGATTGCCCTGGCACAACAGGGGCGCAATGTGCCATTCTGTTTCAACCGCAAGGAAGCCAAGGATCATGGCGAGGGGGGCACGCTGATTGGTGCGCCCTTGCGGGGCAGAGTGATGATCGTTGACGACGTGATTTCTGCCGGGACTTCGG
The DNA here is from genome assembly GCA_030690835.1 of Sulfurimicrobium sp. GTDB lineage: Bacteria > Pseudomonadota > Gammaproteobacteria > Burkholderiales > Sulfuricellaceae > Sulfurimicrobium. The sequence goes on from JAUYFW010000075.1 coordinate 27,325, forward strand.
TGAGGGAATCTGTCGACTTGATCCGTAGTCAGGGGGCGCAGCCCTGTGCCGTCGCCATCGCAATTGATCGCATGGAGCGAGGGACGGGCGAACTGTCTGCAGTGCAGGAAGTCAGACTAAGCTATGGCATGCCCGTTATCAGCATTGCCGATCTGGAGAGTTTGATTGCTTATTTGCAAAACCACCCGGAAATGGCGGAAAATCAGGTCGCAGTTGCAGCATATAGAGAACAATATGGGGTGAAATCACCCTAACGGGCGTGGCGAATCGCCGCCCAAAATTACCTGATTAGTTACATGCCTCATCTGTGAAAATTGGCTATGATTCATGCTATTGAGCAAAGACAGGCACGCACAACTCCCTCCCCTTCAAGGGGAGG
>JAUYFW010000232.1 GCA_030690835.1 Sulfurimicrobium sp.
TCTTTCATCACCCTCATCAACATCGCCATTGACGAAAAGTCCCCCTATACCGGCGGCCATTGCGAGCGCGTGCCGGTGCTCACCATGCTGCTGGCGGAAGCCGCCAGCGCCGCCACGGAAGGTCCGCTGGCGACATTCCACATGAGCGACAAGGACCGTTACGAACTCAAAATCGCCGGTCTGCTGCACGACTGCGGCAAGATCACCACGCCGGTGCATGTCGTGGACAAGGCCACCAAGCTGCATACCATTTTTGACCGCATCCACCTGCTCGATACACGCTTCGAAGTGCTCAAGCGCGATGCTGAAATCGCTCTGCTGAAAGAGAAAGTCGCCGCGCTGGAAGCGGGTAACGATGCCCCTGCGGCAAGCGAACAAGCCTGCCGCGAGAGTATCGCGCAACTCGACGACGACCGCGAGTTCCTGCGCAAGGCCAATATCGGCGGCGAATTCATGTCACCCGCGCTACAGCAACGCATGATGCAGATCGGCCAATACCGCTGGGTAAACGAGCAGGGCGAGGAATCCGACTTCCTCAGCCAGGAAGAAATTTACAATCTCAGCGTGGAGCGCGGCACGCTCACCGCCGAGGAACGGGAGATCATCAACCATCACATCGTTACCACCATCAACATGCTGGAAGCCTTGCCCTGGCCGACACATCTGAAAAAAGTACCGGAATATGCCGGCGGCCACCACGAGCGCATGGACGGGCGCGGCTATCCAAAAGGTCTCAAGGGCGCTGACATGACGCTACAGGCACGCATCATGGCGGTCGCCGACATTTTCGAGGCACTAACCGCCAAGGACCGCCCCTACAAGGAAGGCAAGAAGCTCAGCGATGCCCTGATGATCCTCGGACGCATGAAACTGGATCAGCACATCGATCCCGACCTGTTCGACATTTTCATCCGCAACCAGGTGTATCTGCAGTACGCGAAAGACTACCTGGAACCCCACCAGATCGACGCCGTGGATGTCGGCAAGATCCCCGGCTACACGCCCTAACGCCTGATGAGCGACCAGACAACCCTGGTCCGGGCCTTGTGTGACCCGGCCCGCTACGACCACGATGCGGACACGGTACAGCTCATCGAAACCCATATTTCCTGGGTCCTGCTCAGCGGCGCGTATGCTTACAAAATCAAGAAAGCCGTCAACCTCGGCTTCCTCGACTTCAGCACGCTGGAAAAACGCCGTTTCTTCTGCGCGGAAGAACTGCGCCTCAACCGGCGTCTGGCACCTCGGCTTTACCTGGATGTAATCCCGATCAATGGCACATTCGCGGAACCGAGGCTGAACGGCGCGGGACCCGCCATCGAATACGCCGTCAAAATGCAGCGCTTTCCTCAGGAAGCCCTGCTCGACCGCATGCTGGCGGACGGAAAATTTACCCCGGCACAGGCCGACGCCGTTGCCCGCGAGGTGGCGCGCTTCCATGCCGCCATTGCCGCCGCCCCCACGCCACAGGGTTTGGGCACGCCGGAAACCGTGCACCAGCCAGTACGGGAAAATTTCGCCCAGATTGCCGAACGTAGCAGCGGGTTTCCAGAAAATCTCGCACTCGACCCCCTGAGACAGTGGAGCGAGGAAGAATTCACCCGGCGCCGCGCGGATTTTGCCGCGCGCCGCGAGCACGGCTTCGTGCGCGAATGCCACGGCGACTTGCACCTGGGCAACATGGCATGGATCGATGATAGCCCCACCCTGTTCGACTGTATCGAGTTCAACCCCGCGCTGCGCTGGATCGACGTCATGAGCGATGCGGCTTTCGTCGTGATGGACCTGCACGACCGTGGCCACCCGGACCTGGCACAGCGTTTCCTCAACACCTATCTGGAACACACCGGCGACTTCGGCGGCCTGCGCCTGCTGCCCTATTACCAATGCTACCGCGCCATGGTGCGCGCCAAGGTGAGCTGCATACGCGCCGGCCAGAGCGGGCTGAGCACGCAACAACTGCAAGCAGCCTGGCAACAGACCGCCGCCTATTTGCATCTTGCCGCCCTCTTTACCCGCCCTGCCCGCCCCTGGCTGCTGATTACCCACGGCTATTCCGGCTCGGGCAAAACCACCGCGACCCAGTTGCTGCTGGAACAAACCGGCGCCATCCGCTTGCGTTCCGATGTCGAGCGCAAGCGCTTGTTCGGTCTTGCGGCGGAGGCGCGCAGCCAGTCCGGAGTCAGCCAAGGTCTATACACGCCGGACGCCCACATCAGGACCTACCGGCACCTGGAACAACTGGCACGGGAAATCCTGCAGGCGGGATTTCCCGCCATTGTGGACGCGGCCTTCCTGAAGCGCGCCGAACGCGATGCGTTCCGGGCACTGGCGCTGGAACTGGGGATGCCATTCGTCATTCTTGAAATGCTTGCCACGGAAGATGAATTGCGGCAGCGCATCGTACAGCGCGAACACCTCGGCCACGACGCTTCGGAAGCCACGCTGCAGGTGCTGGAATCGCAGTTGCGCGGCGGAGAAAATATCGCCCCGGAGGAAAAACACTGGACCGTCACAGTGAATAGCGGGCAGCCCATGGAAGCCAGCCTGCTGAGGCTCGCCCAGGGCCTGATGAAC
>JAUYFW010000088.1 GCA_030690835.1 Sulfurimicrobium sp.
CGGGCCGGGCATGCTTTCGCTGGCGGTGGAAAAAACCGTTCCGGCCACAGCCGTGGCGCTGGCGGAGCAACTGGCAGCCAGGACCACTCTGCCGTTCAAGATCCGCAAAAACCTCACCGCCGCCGCCCAGTACATCGAAAACTTCAAGCATCGCAAAACCCTGGTGACGCTGATGAACGAAGCCTTCGCCCACAAACCCGAGCCCGCCCCGCTGCACCGCCACCTGGCCGCGCTGCAAGCACCGCTGATCGTGGATGCGTGGTATGACGGCACCATGGCAAAAGCCCTGGGGAAGCAGCAGGGATGGGGCATGCTGCAGGGCGTAAGCCGCGCCGAACACCGCGACCAGTGGGTGAAATATTACCTGCCAGACGGCTCGGAGAGCGACGCGGCCCAGGCAGAACAATGGCGCACCGTGCTGTACCAGCCCATCGGCTGCGTCAGCCCGGCAGGCAACTACATCGTGTCCGATTCCGACTACGTGGAAGTGCTGACCGAAATCGACATCCAGAGCCCGATTCCCGCCCTGGTGCAGGAACGCCGCAAAGGCCGCAGCTTCCTCTTCCTCGGCTGCCGCTTCGACAACCAACTCACCCGCAGCTACGCCCGCCAGATCATGAAACGTTCCAGCGACGGCCCCCACTGGGCAGTGCTGCCGGACGAACTGGCCAAGAACGAGGAGCGCTTCCTGCAGGAGCAGAACATTACGCGCCTTGACATGGATTTGAACGCGTTTTTAGATGCGGTGACGGAGGTTTTGCCGGTAGCGGCGTAAAGTTGGCTCTCCGAGGGGCGAATGAATTCGCCCCTACGAAACCCGTGGGGGCGGTTTCAACCGCCCATATAACCAGGATTCTGTAAGGGCGAATTCATTCGCCCATCACCAGCCCCGGCCAACGAATCCCCCACCCAAATCGCATCCCACAACGGATAATCCCCGACGCCATTCACCAACCCCGCACGCAATGGATTGGCCACAATATAACGCGCCATTTTCTGGACATCCTCGCCCTCCCGCACGGCATGATCGTGGAAGCCCTTTTGCCACACCGCCCCGCTTCTGCCCAGATAGCCGTTGACCGCCATCGAACTCCGTCCCTTGAAACGTTTAATCGCCGCCGACAAGTCCACCTGTTCACCCAGCGTAAAAAGCCAATGCAAATGATCCGGCATCAATACCCATGCCATGGATTGCACCAACCCCTCCTGCTCTATCCGCCGCATTTCGCGCACGACCAGGCGGGCGCAAGGGAAATCGGCAAAAAGAGGAACCCGCCCCTGGGTCACCGTGGTGACCAGGTAAGCATAACCCGGCAACGAAACGCGGCCGATGAGAAGGTTATCGCGAGGCATGACGAAAGAGTGTAACCCCTGATAACTGTAGGGGCGAATTCACTTGTCCTCGGGTGACTTGGCCGGGGGTTCGCCCAGTTGGTTGTTGCCGCCGCTTCGCGCGGCTCCGGTATGAGCTCCCAGTTGCAGCAATGCCGCCACCTGTCGTTCGATTTCCTTCACCACGTGATAGTCGAGCCTATCCAGCCAGCGCTTGGGAATGGCGTCGGCGCCATACAGCGCACCGGCCAGCATGCCGGCCAGGGCGCCGGTGGTGTCTGCATCCTCGCCCCGGTTGACGGTTTCCACCACACAACTTTCGAAATTATCGGTATAGAAAAAATGGTGCAGCACGGTCTGCACCGTGTCCACGATGTAGCCGGAGGCGCGGCCGGGATACGGGTCGAATCTGAACTGGCGGTGCGTTTCGATCAGCCTGTTGGCGATGGCGCGGCAGTCCTTCACCCGGCCGCCGAGCAGCAATAACTGGGTCATTCGACCCAGGGCCAGCGTGCCCGCGTCGGCAAGGACATGGTGGTGGGTGATGTGCGATTGTTGCAGCGTACAGCGCTCGAACAATGCCTCGTCACCCAAGGTGAACAGTGCCACCGGCAGGTTGCGCATGGCCGCGCCGTTGCCGCCGTCGGAATCGGTTTGTGGGCCTTCAAGTATGCCCTGCAGCATGTAGCGCTGAATGCCACGCCGACAGGTGGCGCCCACGTCCACCGGTTTTGACTTGAGCCAGACCGCAAAGGCGTCCGCGATCGCAACGAGATCCCAGCCCTTGGCGCGGATAATCGCCTGGCCGAGATGCAGGGACATTTCCGTGTCGTCGGTAACCTGGCCGGGCTTGAGGCGCAACCAGCCGCCGCCGCAGATGTCCTTGTGCGTGCCAAACTGAGCCTTGATTTCCTTGACGGTGAGAAATTCCACCGTCGCGCCCAGGGCATCGCCACAGGCGAGGCCGAGGAAGGCGCCGAGGGCGCGGTCGTGGAGAGCGTCAGGTGATGGGTATGGGTCCATACATTATCTTATGGAGTTATTTATTCCGGACGTAGGGGCGAATTCATTCGCCAGTTATGGGCATTGGCCGGGGGATGGGCGAACCCCCGGCCAAAGCACCCGAGGACAAGTAAATTCGCCCCTACGTTGGGCTCCCCCATTTCCAGATTACACCGGCCGGTTCTCATACACCTTGACCGGCCCCATTTCCTGCAACGCCTGCGCGTAGGAGACTTCCGGGAACTTGTTGCCGAACTTGGCGGAGGATGCCGCCGCCATGGCTTCCAGCTTGCCGCCCATGTCCATTTTCTTGAGGTCGCCCTTTTCGATGTAGAACAAGTCGAGCAGTTCGTTATAGACCGTGCCCTCATCCAGCGGCAGCACGTAGTAAGTGATGCCGTTCAACACGATGGTGTATTTCTTGAGCAGGTCCACGTTGCCGGCGAAGATGAAATACTTGCCTTCCGGGGTGAAGTAAGGCGCCACGATTTCCGAAATCAGTTCCAGGTGCGCCAGGGAATCCACGAAGCTGGCGTAGAAGGTGATTTTGTCGCTGTCGGACAGGATGAACACCTGATCGGTCTTGATGTCCGGCGGACGTTTTTCATCGGCGATGCTCACCGCCAGCTTGAGCGCGATTTCACCGCGATAGCCGAAGCCTTTTGCGGT
>JAUYFW010000089.1 GCA_030690835.1 Sulfurimicrobium sp.
GGACGCGGAAATCAAGCCTTTCATCGAAAACATGGCGGAACAATACGCCTGGGCCGACCTGGTGGTGTGCCGCTCCGGCGCGCTCACCGTGGCGGAACTCGCGGCGGCGGGCGTGGCCAGCGTGCTGGTGCCCTATCCCCATGCGGTGGACGACCACCAGACCACCAACGCGCATTTCCTCAGCGACAGCGGCGCGGCCGTGCTGCTGCAGCAAACCGAACTCACCCCGGAAATCCTGGCGGCGCTGCTACAGGACATCACCCGCGACAAGCTGCTCGCCATGGCCCAGGCCGCGCGAGCATTGGCCAAGCCCGATGCAACACGGCAGGTCGCCGAAATCTGCAAGGAACTGGCGAAATGATGAAAGCTATTAACCACGGAGAGCACGGAGAACACGGAGAAAAATCCGGGTTGCTCCGTGCTCTCCGTGGTGAAAAAAGGTTTTTGAAAAATGAAACATAAAGTCAAACGCATCCACTTCGTCGGCATCGGCGGCTCCGGCATGAGCGGCATCGCCGAGGTATTGCTGAATCTGGACTACCGCATCAGCGGCTCGGACATGGTCGAAAGCGCCATGACCAGGCATCTGAAGAAACTCGGCGCCAAGGTTTTCAAGGGCCATGCCGCGGAACACCTGGCCGACGTCGATGTCGTGGTGACCTCCACCGCGGTCAAGGACGACAACCCGGAAGTAATCGCGGCGCGGGAGCGCAACATCCCCATTGTGCCGCGCGCGCTGTTGCTGGCCGAACTGATGCGCTTCAAGCAGGGCATCGCGGTGGCCGGCACCCACGGCAAGACCACGACCACCAGCCTGATCGCCAGCATACTCGGCGAGGCGGGCATGGACCCGACGTTCGTTATCGGCGGCAAGCTGGAGGCGGCCGGCGCCAATGCGCGGCTGGGCCAGGGCGAATTTATCGTCGCCGAGGCGGACGAGTCCGATGCCTCGTTCCTGTATCTGATGCCGGTGATGGCGGTGGTGACCAATATCGACGCCGACCACATGGAAACCTACGGCCACGATTTCGGCCGGTTGAAGCAGGCCTTCGTCGACTTCATCCAGCGCCTGCCGTTCTACGGCATGGCGGTGCTGTGCGCCGACGACGCCAACGTGCGCGAGATCATGCCGCGCATCACCAAGCCGGTGACCACTTATGGACTGGAAGAAGGCGCGCAGGTTCGGGGAACGGATATCAGCCACAGCGGCGGTCGGATGGATTTCAAGGTGCAGCGCGCCGGGCAGCCGGAGCTGGCGGTGACGCTTAACCTCCCCGGCCAGCACAACGTGCTGAATGCGCTGGCGGCGATTGCGGTGGCGATGGAGGTGGGCGCGCCGGATACGGCCATCGTCAAGGGCTTGGCCGAGTTCCGCGGCGTCGGTCGGCGTTTCCAGCGCTACGGTGAAGTCATGCTGCCCGCTCACCCTCTCTCCAACTCTCTCCCGCAAGCGGGAGAAAGGGCAATCGTTTCCACTCCCGTCTCGCCGTGGTCGCTGCGAAGCAGCGGGAACCCGGCGGGGACACTCCTTGCGGGTGCCGGAAGTGGAAGTTTTACTCTAATTGACGATTACGGTCACCATCCGGTGGAAATGGCGGCGACCCTGGCGGCCGCACGCGGCGCCTTCCCGGGTCGGCGGCTGGTGTTGGCATTCCAGCCGCACCGCTATACCCGGACGCGCGATTTGTTCGAGGATTTCGTCAGGGTGCTGTCTACCGTCGACGCCCTGCTGCTGACCGAAGTCTATCCGGCCGGCGAAGCGCCTATCGTGGCCGCAGACGGCAGAGCGTTGGCGCGCGCAATCCGCGTGGCGGGCAAGGTCGAACCGATTTTCGTGGAAACGGTGGCGGAACTGCCGCATGAAATCCTGAATGCGGCGCGTGATGGCGATGTAGTGCTGACCATGGGGGCCGGCTCGATCGGTCAGATACCGGGCCAGCTGGCGCGGGGCGGCGCGTGAACTTTGAGGAGATCGAAGACATGAATATGGCATTGGCGCTTGCGCCCCAACAGTTGCGTGGCGTGTTGAAGTACAACGAACCGATGAGCAAACACACCAGCTGGCGCGTCGGCGGGCCGGCTGAGCGCTTCTACATTCCGGCGGATATCGCCGATTTGTCGCAGTTCTTGCAGGGGCTGGCGGCTGACGAGCCGGTGCATTTCATCGGCCTGGGCAGCAATTTGCTGGTGCGCGACGGCGGGTTGCGCGGCACGGTGGTGCTTCTGCACAGTGCGCTCAACCAGATCACGCTTTGGCACGGAAAGCCGGGCGCGCCAGCCGGTGTTTATGCCGAGGCGGGCGTGGCCAGTCCCAAGGTGGCGCGATTTGCAGCCTTGAACGGTTTCGAGGGCGCCGAGTTTCTCGCCGGCATTCCCGGCACGGTGGGCGGTGCGCTGGCGATGAACGCCGGCTGCTACGGCGCCGAAACCTGGCAAACCGTGACTGAAGTGCTGACCATCGACTGTTTCGGCGAGTTGCGCCGCCGTACGCCGCAGGATTTCGAGATTGGCTACCGTCACGTGGCGCTCAAAGCGGGGATCGGCTGCGAATGGTTCGTCGCCGCCTGGTTCGCTTTCAAGCCCGGCAACGGTGAGGTTTCGCGGAAAAAGATCAAGGGCTTGCTGGAAAAGCGGGTGGCGAGCCAGCCGATCGGCACGCCCAACGCCGGCTCGGTGTTCCGCAATCCGCCCGGTGACCATGCGGCGCGCCTGATCGAGGCGTGCGGCCTGAAGGGAACGACGATCGGCGGGGCGATGGTGTCGCCCAAGCACGCCAACTTCATCGTCAACGCCGGCGGATCCACGGCAGCGGACATCGAGGCGCTGATCGCCAAGGTGCGGCAAACGGTCAAGGAGCAGCACGGCGTGGAACTGGTCACGGAAGTAAGGGTAATCGGTGAGGCGTTAGGGGTGAGGGGTGAGGAGCAAAAGCATGCAAGTTGAAACTGGTAAGGGTGATGACCGTGAGGAAACCGGGGCTTTTCCCCCTCACCCCTCACCCCTCACCCCTCACGCTTTCGGCAAGGTTGCAGTGCTGCTGGGCG
>JAUYFW010000092.1 GCA_030690835.1 Sulfurimicrobium sp.
CCAGTTGGTCAGGTTGGAGCCGGTCAGGTCGGCGGAACCGCCGAGGAATTCGGGCACGACCGGAGCCAGGCCATTGATGCAGTTCTGCGAAGCCTTGCGGGTAGCAATAGTTTCGGCTTTCTCGTTGGTCTTGGCGATAAAGTCGGCAGCATGCTTTTTCCAGTCCGCGGACAAATCACCCACCATGCGGCGCTTGAACTCTGCGGCTTCCTTGGGGAAAGCGGCGGTGTATTCAGCAAACTTGTTGTTCCACAGGGCTTCCAGCCCCTGGCCTCTGGTGCGGCCATCCCAGCCTTCGTACACATCCTGAGGAATTTCAAAAGGGCCGTGGTTCCAGCCTATATTGGCGCGGGTAGCGGCAATTTCAGCATCACCCAGGGCTGCGCCATGCACGTCGTGGGTGCCTTCCTTGTTGGGGGATCCCTTGCCGATAATGGTTTTGCAGCAAATCATGGATGGCTTGTCGGTCACTGCCTTGGCAGCCTCTACAGCGGCATTGATTGCCACTGCGTCATGGCCATCCACATTGGCGACGACGTGCCAGCCGTAGGCTTCAAAGCGCTTGGGCGTGTCGTCGGTGTACCAGCCTTCGATATGGCCGTCGATGGAAATGCCGTTGTCGTCCCAGAAGGCAATCAGCTTGCCCAGACCCCAGGTTCCGGCGAGCGCGCAGGCTTCGTGCGAAATGCCTTCCATCAGGCAACCATCACCGAGGAACGTGTAAGTGTGGTGATTGACGATTTCATGGCCGGGCTTGTTGAATTCGGCGGCCAGCAGTTTTTCCGCCATGGCCATGCCGACGGCGTTGGTGATGCCCTGACCGAGCGGGCCGGTGGTGGTTTCCACGCCAACGGTATAACCGTATTCAGGGTGACCCGGCGTTTTGGAGTGCAGCTTGCGGAATTTTTTGATCTCCTCCATCGGCAGGTCGTAACCTGTCAGGTGCAGCAAGGAATAAATCAGCATCGAGCCGTGGCCGTTCGACTGCACAAAACGATCGCGGTCGAACCACTTGGGGTTGGCCGGATTGTGGCGCAGGTGGTGGTTCCACACCACTTCCGCGATTTCCGCCATACCCATCGGCGCTCCGGGGTGGCCGGAGTTGGCTGCTTGCACCGCATCCATGGAGAGGGCGCGGATAGCGTTGGCGAGGTCTTTACGAGTTGCCATTTCTTTGATCCTTCAAGAGTTTAAATTCTTAATTTGTTTTACCGGGCGTTTGACACCCGAAGCGCAAAACCATCATGCGGCGATGATTTTGTCGCAAAAAATTTGTGAAAGATTTTAATTATTACTCACGCGCAATTTTTGGGCAAGTACGGACAGTTGCCCACCCTGAACCCATTGAAAGTGCTGAAACAGCTACTCCAGGCCCATTTCGAGACCTGCAAGTCCTGCAGGAGCGCCCCAAAAGGAGCTTAAAATTATTTTATGCACGCGCAACAAATGCTTATTTGGCCGCCATGATCCACTTCCGCCAGGCCTGGAATAAATCCTCGTTGCGCGCGGCCACCACCGAGCGCTGCCACACGTCATCGCTCCAGAAATCATCCTGGACAAGCGTACTCAAGGAACCGCCCGCTTCCTGCAGAATCAGCGAGCCGGCGGCATAGTCCCACAGCTTTTGCCCGCCATGCAGATAGACATCGAAGCGCCCCGCCGCGGTATAGCACCAGTCCAGGGTGCTGGCGCCGAAATTACGCTGCGAGCTATAGGGCGGCGCGCTGGCAAGCTGCTGCGCCAGCCTGGGCGAGATGCGCTTGAAATCGACGCCGGCCATGCTGTGATGCAGATCGGGAATATATTCCTTGATCGGCAGTTGGATGCCATTGAGAAACGCGCCATTGCCCGCCGTGGCATAAAAAATCTCGTCCGCCACCGGGTCATACACCACGCCCAGCACGCTGCGTCCTTGCCGCATCAGGGCGACCGACACGGCAAAATAGGGCAGACCGTTAACAAAATTGGAAGTGCCGTCGATGGGATCGATACACCACAAGCCCGCCTCCCCCGCCTGCCACAGTTCTTTTTGCAGCTCGAAGGGCATTTCCTCGCCCAGCACCGGGTGGTCGGCAATCTTCACCAAAGCCGCCGCCAAGGCGTTCTGCGAGGCGATATCGGCTTCGGTAAACATGCTGCCGTCGCTCTTGCGCTGGCGCGCCACTTTCAGATAGCGTGGCATGATTTCGCGCTGGGCGACGGCTTTGACGGCTTCAATGACGGCGTTGAGCATTGTTTTGAGCTATCAGCAGTCAGCTTTCAGCGGTCAGCCATTGTGCGCGGCAAAGCCGCGTGGTTTTGCTGACAGCTGATAGCTGAAGGCTGATAGCTACTCCCCTTTCCATTTAATCGAGCAACCCATGCTCGGAATCTGTTCCGCCGGCCCCTGGCCGGTCTTGGCCACCTGCGCCATGGCTTCGAACAGATCGCGGCGAACATCGGCCGGAGCGGCTTCCTTGCGCGAAGCATCGAGCCGTCCGCGGTACTGCAGTTCCAGCTTGGCGTTAAAACCGAAGAAATCCGGCGTGCACACCGCGCCGTAAGCTTGCGCCACCTGCTGGGTTTCATCCAGCAGATAGGGGAAGGGATAAGCGAATTCGGCGGCCACTTTCTTCATGTTATCAAAAGAGTCTTCGGCATATTCAGCCGGGTCGTTGGACATGATGGCCACGCTGCCGATGCCAAGTGTCTTGAGTTCCGCGCAATCACGCACCAAGCGATCGCGCACCGCCTTGACGTAGGGACAATGGTTGCAGATGAACATTACCAGCAGACCATTGGGACCGCGTGCTTCGGCAAGTGTGTAGCGTTTGCCGTCCACACCGGGCAAATCGAAATCCACGGCCTTCCAGCCAAAATCACAGACGGGGGTTTGCAAACTGACCATTGCGTCCTCAACAAAATATCAAAACATGCTGAAGTATAGCGCCCGTTTCTTTGCCAACGCCAGCACAAGAGGTATAGTTTTATCCCATGACCATTCCACGCTTCTATCATCCCGCTTTACCCCCTCACGCCAAGCAGGTGGACCTCCCCCCCGAGGCCGCGCACCACGCCGCGAAAGTGCTGCGCCTGCAAGCCGGCGACGCGGTTGTCCTGTTTGACGGCACGGGGGGCGAGTATCCGGCCATCATCAGCCAGATCGGCCGGCAGGTAAGGGCTGTGTTCGGTGCGTGGCGGGAGCGGGAATGCGAATCGCCACTGGACATCACCCTGGTCCAGGCGATGTCGAGCGGCGACAAGATGGATTTCACCCTGCAAAAAGCCGTGGAGCTCGGCATCAGCGCCATCCAGCCGGTTGCCAGCGAACGCAGCGTCGTCAGGCTGAGCGGGGAACGGGCCGAAAAGCGCGTGCGCCACTGGCAGCAGGTGGTCATTTCCGCCTGCGAACAGTGCGGCCGCAACCGTGTTCCCGAAGTCGC
>JAUYFW010000093.1 GCA_030690835.1 Sulfurimicrobium sp.
ACTCTACTGAATATTTAAGCTTTCTTTAAGTATGCGCGGCGTGATAAATATCATTAACTCTCGCTTGTCTTCGCTTTTTGTTGTCTGCCGGAACAAGTTCCCAATAACAGGAAGATCTCCAAATAGTGGAACTTTCTGTACATCGTTCTGAGTAGCCTGTGTAAATATTCCGCCCAACACCGCAGTTTCACCATTATTTACTAGTACCTGCGTCTTCACCCTACTAATGTTAACCGCCCTGTTGTTTCCGTCTCTTGTGTACTCTCCCGGCGTGTCTTTAGTGACTTCCACATCAAGCAAAATTGAATCGTTGTTAAGTACGTGTGGGTTCACCAGCAAGCAAAGTAAAACGTCCTTAAAGGTTGTGGTGGCCGGAGAATTTGCTGAACCCGGCGTTACTACGGGAATTTGCACACCTTGTACGATAGCTGCTGGCCTCTGATTGGACGTCATGACTCGCGGATTGGAAATAACGCTACCACGACCATCCGCTTCCAGAGCAGACAACTCCAAACTTATCAGGTTGCCAGTGCCAAGATTCAACAAGGTGAACGCAAGCGCGCCAGCCGGGTTTGAAATACCCAGGTTAACATTCGAATTACCTGCTCCACTCAAAATTGGTGATGAAGTATAGGTTTCTGTAACAACGCCTGTCGCGCTACGGGTTCCTTTTATCGGTCCGCTAAACCAGGTGGGAGGATAGCCCGCAGCACCCAGAGTTGAATTTTCAAGATTTTGTGACATACCCATGTAGTTATTATCTCCTACATTTTTACCCAACTGCCCGCCCAAGCGCACCCCCAACTGCTTTCCGAAAGTATCATTTGCCAGCACTACGCGCGCCTCAATCATGACTTGCTTGGCTGGCACATCTATCACGGCAATCAAGCGGCGAATTTCTTCATGCTTGCTTGGAATATCGTTAACGATCAGCATATTCGTTTTCAACTCAAAAGTAGCATTCCCTCTTTTCGACAGAATTTTTTGCTGCATGGCAGCGCCTCCACCGGCGCCGGCGCCCGCAGCCGTAACTGCAGACTTCAAACCTGCGGCAGCGGGAGAACACGTTGCATCATCAGCCTTATCCGACACAGAACCCGCCATGCCAAGTAGCATCCGACTTGCTGTATCAGCGCGCAGATAGCTCAGTGCGTAGTACTCGGTCTGTAGCGGTTCGAGTTCAGTCACCTGCTGCTTGGCTTCCAGCTCCGCTTTTTCCTTCACTGCCAGTTCATCGCGCGGGGCAATCCAGACAACATTGCCATTCTTGCGCTTATCCAAACCCTTTGCATTCAGAATAATGTCCAGTGCCTGGTCCCAGGGAACATCCTTCAGCCGCAAAGTAAGGGAGCCGGACACCGAATCACTGGTAATGATATTCAGGTTGGTAAAGTCCGCGATAACCTGCAGTACCGTGCGCACTTCCACATTCTGGAAGTTCAGCGACAGTTTCTCCCCCGCATAGCCCTGTTTCCCACTGGCCACCATTTTATTGGGATCTTCAACAATTTTCTTCACATCCACGATGAATTGGCGATCTGCCTGATAGGCAGAATATTCCCACAGCCCCTGTGGCTCGATCACCATGCGCGTATTTTTTCCCTGGCTTGAAGTGGCAAGCGCTTTGACCGGGGTACCGAAATCGAGCACATCGAGCCTGCGTTCAAGATTGGCTGGCAGTTTGGCGTCCAGGAATTCCACCACTAGATTTTTGCCCACCTTGCGAATATCGATTCCTGTCGTCGCATCCGAAAGACCGACAATGATACGACCCTCGCCATTGCTGCCCCGACGAAAGTCAATATCGTTCAAACTATGAATTTGTTGTCCGGTTGCCACACCAGCTTCGGCGAATCGGGTAGTCACGTTCGCATTTGATACGACCGTCGGAGAAGTCTGCAATGTGACGTACAAATCCTTGCCATCCATGCGCGTTTCATAACCAACCGGTTTCGCAAGATTCATCACCAGGCGCGTGCGACTCCCCGCCTGGACAATATTCACGGTACGCAACGTACCCTGGCCTACCTCCATCATGTTCTTGCCCAGCGAATTGGCGGTTCCGGGAAAATCCAGGGCAATACGCGGTGGGTTATTCGTCGTAAAACCGACAGGAGGCGTAGTCAATGCTTGCGTCAAGCTGACCTTGACTTCAACTTTTCCATTCTGAAGCGTGGTGTATGTCACGCTTTCGATGTTGTTCTGGCCACCGGTGGCCGCTACGCCGCTACCATCCGCCGCAACCGAGATAGCTGCCGCCCCCGTGAATAGTACGGCGCACGCCATACGGAACATCGTTTTCATCATCAAATTCGATCTAATCATGGCGCCCTCTATTTATTCTGTTGACCCGCATTCGATTCTTCAATCAGCGTTAAACTGCTTGGCTTTTCACTCCAGTCGCCCGCGCTATCCTCGATTATTTCGGTCAGTTTGACTTCTTGTTCGCTTATATTTGTGATGTGGCCGAAGTTGACGCCCATGTGGTTCCCAACCTTTACCCGGTGAAGACTATTATCCGGCGCCTTGATCAAGGCGTAGACCACTTTGTTTTGTTGCAAGGTGCCCACCATTTTTAACTTTTCCAGTTCGAAGGACTCAAGCGTCTCCTTGCGACGATTCAGGTCCGGCTGAAAACCTCCGCCGCCTCCTGCAGATGGCTTGAGTTTGCGTGGCGTGAATGGATCAGACAAATTGAACGCCTCGTAAGGAAAGGGCTCATAAGGCTTGACCTCGGGCAATGGCTCTACCTTGCCTCTCATCCCCTGACCCGCATCGCGCACAAACTGGTCAAGATCATCATGCTGGCCACTTCCACATCCTGCCAAGCCTAGCGACATGGCAGCAATTATCAACCATCTCATTTTTTCGCCCCCCCAGCACCCTTCTTCTTGCCATCCGCAGCCGGTTTTTTCTGGGCAGAGACTTCGGCTTCATCCAAATATCGGAATGTTTTCACCACGCCGTCCATGGTCAGCCTGCCGTCCTTGGCAGCCTCGATTTTAATGTCATTCAGCGTCACAATGCGTGGCAACTGGGAAATATCACTGGCGAAGTGCCCAAGGTCATGATAAACCCCGGTCACCTTGATCGTTACCGGCAATGACGCATAGAACTCTGTCATTTCTTCGCTCGGAGCAGGTTTAAATAACTCGAATTCCAGTCCGCGGCCCAATCCAGCCTGATTGATATCGACCAATAGGGCGTCCATTTCGGACTTGTTTGGCAACTGCTTGAGTAGCGCGCCAAAGGACTGGTCTATCTCCTTGAGTTGCTGGCGATAGGTATCCAGATTGACTGCCTGTTTTTTCTTGGTGAGGAAGGTGTCGCGCAGCTTGGCCTCTTCCTGTTGTGTGGTGTCGAGTTGCTCCCATTGCGTTTTCCAGTCAAACCAGTAACCGGCAAACACCACGGCCACGAGCAACAGCAGCAGAACCGCCATTTTCGGCAGAACTGGCCAGCCACCGATATCCTTTAGATTCAGGGTTTTCAAATCTTCAAGGTTCATGCCTTCGTGTCCTTGGAATTGGAAGACGGCGCTGCTTTTTTGTCAGCCGGATTACTGCCGGCCTTATTGTCTTTGTCTTCGGGAGCCGTCGGGGGCGTGAGCTTGATATCCAGGGAAAACTCGCTCACCCGTAAATTGTTCAGCATGACCGCCTTGGTTTCAATTAGAGCAGGCGCTTCCAGCCACGGGGAGTTTTCCAGGCTGCGCATCAAGGAGGCCACTCGTGCGTTCGACTGTGCGTAGCCCACCAGTTTGACGCTGTTGCCTTTGCGTTCTATGGATTTCAGATAGACGCCGTCCGGCAACTGGCGCACCAGCTGATCAAGCAGATGGACAACCATGGAGCGATCAGCCTGCAAGGACTCGACCACTTTTTTACGGTCCAGCAGAGCCTGCGTCTTTGCCTTAAGTTCGTTGATTTCTTTTATCTGATCGTCAAGCTTGGTTATTTCCGCTTTAAGGAAGCTGTTCCGCCCTTCCTGGTTATCGATTTTAGCGGCAATTACAGTATGCCCGGCGATGGCGATAATTGCCCCAAGGCCCAAGGCCAGACCGGCAAGAGTAATGAACTGTCGCTGCCTGGCCGCCCGTTTTTGCTCGCGATGCGGCAGAAGATTGATGCGGACTGTCATGAATCGAACCTCCGCAGAGCCAAGCCACATGCGATCATTAACGCCGGGGCGTCAGCGGTCAGTTGCTTGGGCTTGACGCGGGAAGACAAGGCCATGTTGGCAAAAGGATTGGCTATCATGGTACTAACCTGTGTGCGGCTAGCCACCACTTCGTCAAGCCCTTGAATCATGGCGCAACCGCCCGCGAGAAGAATGTGATCCACCCGGTTAAACTGAGTGGAAGAAAAGAAGAACTGCAATGCGCGCGCCACTTCCAGTGCCAGGGTATCCATAAAGGGCTGCAAGGTTTCCGGTTCGTAATTATCCGGCAAACCACCCTGGCGCTTGGCAATCTCGGCCTCTTCTACCGAAAGGCTATAGCGGCGCTGGATTTCCTGCGTCAGTTGATTGCCGCCAAAATTTTGTTCCCGCAAATACACCGACTGATTGTTGTGCAGCACGTTGATGTGCGTCATGGCTGCGCCGATATCCACGATTGCCACCGTCTGATCCCGTCCACCACCAGGCAACTGGCGGGCGATCAAGTCATAGGCGGCCTGAGTGGCATAGGATTCGATATCCATCACCATCGGCTTGAGCCCCGCCGCTTCGGCAACGGCCACGCGATCGTCAACCTTTTCCTTGCGCGACGCGGCGATCAGCACTTCCGCTTCCTCAGGATTGTTCGGCGCGGGGCCGATGATCTGGAAATCCAGATTCACCTCGTCCAGCGCAAAGGGAATATATTGGTTTGCCTCGGTTTCAACCTGAAACTCCAGATCCTGATCCCGCAAGCCGGCTTGGACTACAATTTTTTTGGTGATCACCGCCGCCGATGGCAGAGCCAGGGCAACGTTCTTGATGCGCCCCCCCATCCGCTTCCAGGCCTGTTTGAGCGCCTCTCCCACGGCTTCGAGATTGACAATATTGCCGTCCACTACCGCATCTTTTGGCAATGCCTCGATGGCATAGCGCTCCACGCGGTAAAGATCCTTGCCGGCTTCCGCAAGCTCCACCATTTTTACTGAAGAAGAACTGATGTCCACACCTATTAGAGGCGGCGACTTGGCTTCCAGAAAATCGAATCGCAAGTAAATTTCCCCTTCTGCATAGCTTGGTTAGAAGCGATACGTATAATTTACATTAAATGCTATCAGCAACTATACACCCTGTAAACTAATTTAATGCAAGTTTTCTTTTGCTGGAAATTAACGTCTATAATCACGAGCAATTTATTACATCATATTTTTTCCAGAAAATCTCAATTATGACTCTCCGTTGGTGGCACTACACCTCCCTTGTAGTGTTGGCAGGCGGTCTCATCGTGACCGCGCTGATAGCACTGGTGGTGACATTGATTTACCCTCAACTGCCCTCACTGGACATCCTGACAGATTACCGGCCGAAGATTCCGCTTCGTATTTACACGGCTGATGGGGCGTTGATCGGCGAATTTGGCGAAGAACGGCGCGCCCTGGTCAAAATCAAGGAAGTACCTCTCATCATGCGCCAAGCCATTCTTGCCGCTGAGGATGACCGATTTTACCAGCATGGCGGAGTAGACTATATGGGCGTAGCCCGCGCCGCCATCGCTAATCTTACGGCTGGCGGGGCACGCGAAGGTGCAAGCACCATCACCATGCAGGTAGCGCGTAATTTTTTCCTCTCCAGTGAAAAGACCCTTACCCGTAAGCTGAGCGAAGTCATGCTGGCGATGAAAATCGAGCACAATCTTTCCAAGGATCAAATCCTTGAACTCTACATCAACCAGATTTACCTTGGCCAGCGTTCTTATGGCTTTGCCACGGCTTCCCAACTTTACTTCGGCAAGCCGCTCGCTCAAATCAACATAGCCGAGGCCGCCATGCTCGCCGGCCTGCCTAAAGCGCCATCGCGCTACAATCCCGTGGTCAATCCAAAACGCGCCAAAATACGCCAGCAATATGTGTTACGGCGCATGCATGGACTTCACTTTATTAATGACAGCGAGTTCCAGATCGCACTGCAGCAACCACTACACGTCCGTCACGACTTGCAGGTAGCCGAAGTAAAGGCCGACCATGTCGCCGAACTGGTACGCCAGAACCTGTTCGAGCGCTATCAGGATCAGGCCTACAGTAGCGGCATCAAGGTTTATACCACCCTGCGCCGGGCAGATCAGGAAGCCGCCAATCTTGCCCTGCGTCAGGGCGTGCTGGATTATGACCGTCGCCACGGCTACCGAGGGGCGGAAGGCTTTATCGATTTACAACAGAACGGCGCCCTGGACGACGTCCTGGAAAGCGCGCTGGAAGACGTGGCCGAGGTCGCCGGCCTGTTACCCGCGGTCGTGCTTGAAGCCAGCCCCAAGAAAGTCAAGGCCTATCACAAGAATGGCGAAACAGTGGAAATTAGCGGCGAAGGTCTGCGCTTTGCCCAAAAATTCCTTGTCCCACATTCAGACTTGAAAACGCACCTGCGCCGCGGGGCCCTGATTCGGATCATGCCGGGCACCAAGGGTGGCTGGCAAATCGTCCAACTCCCTCAGGTGGAAGCCGCTTTCATTTCGGCAGACCCTCACGACGGAGCCATTCGCGCGATGGTGGGCGGACTCGATTTCAACCGCAACAAATTCAATCATGTTACCCAGGCCTGGCGGCAACCCGGTTCGAGCTTCAAACCTTTCATCTACTCGGCCGCGCTGGAGAAGGGCTTTACACCCGCCACGATCATCAACGATGCACCGCTCTCATTACCCGGAGCCATCGCTGGCGAACCCTGGGAACCCAAGAATTATGACGGCACGAATGAAGGCCCGATGAGGCTACGCACCGCGCTTACCAAATCCAAGAATCTGGTTTCCGTTCGTATTTTGCAATCCATCACGCCGGAATATGCCCAGGACTACATCACCCGTTTCGGGTTCAGCGCCGCCCAGCATCCAGCTTACCTCACCATGGCACTAGGTGCTGGTTCCGTGACACCGATCCAGATGGTGGCGGGTTATTCAATATTCGCCAATGGCGGCTACCGTGTGCAGCCCTATTTCATTGACCGCATCGTGGACGGGCGAGGCGCCGTACTGGCGCAGGCCAAACCGGTGCGTGCCGGAGAATCGGCGGAACGGGCAATCGATGCGCGCAACGCCTTTATCATGACCACCCTGATGCAGGATGTGGTGCGTCACGGCACGGCCATCAAGGCAATGCAACTGGGGCGTCGTGATCTGGCGGGAAAAACCGGCACCACCAATGATCAGATTGATGCCTGGTTCTGCGGCTTCAATTCAAACCTGGTGGCGGTATCCTGGATCGGTTTCGACCGCCCGCGCTCTCTGGGTGGAGGTGAAACCGGCGGACAGGCCGCCCTGCCCATATGGATGGGCTACATGGGCAAGGCACTCAAAAATGTACCCGAGAGCCAATATGCGCTTCCCGATGGCGTCAGCGTAATCAATATCAACCCGGAAAACGGCCTGCGCGCCAATGAGGGAGGCGCTCCAGAATATTTCTACCAGGAATTTCCGCCGCCCACCCAGAACCAGTGGACAGATGATGCCATCGGTTTTCCGGGAGCCAAAAGTCCGGATGAAATCAAGGATCAACTCTTTTAGGGGCGGGTATTCTTGACGCGTCACATGACCAAAGACACCGCCCCTCAGCGGCGCCAGATGCGCGAACTGATTGCCCAGTCGGCTGCGCGCCTGATCGCCGAGGATGGCATTCAGGATTATGCTGCCGCAAAGCGCAAGGCCGCCCGTCAAATTGGGGTGCCGGACACCCACAGCCTGCCCAGCAACACCGAAGTGGAAGTGGCTCTGCGTGCCTATCAGGAGTTGTATCAGAAGGATGAGCAGCCAGCGCGCTTGAAATGCCTGCGACAGGAAGCCTTGGCGGCCATGCGTCTGCTGGAGCGCTTCACCCCCCACCTCACGGGATCCGTATTAAGCGGCACCGCAACACGCCACTCGGACATTAACTTGCAGTTGTTCACCGACAACGTCAAGGAAGTCGAACTTTTCCTGCTCAACCGCGGCATGCCTTATGAGACAGGAGAAAAACGCTTCCGCCTTAACGACGAATTTCTTCCTGTGCCGGCGTTCACCCTCCAGGGAGAAACAGCCGAAATCAGACTGGCGGTTTTTGGCACCGACGACTTGCGCAAAAATGCGGCGGTGGGCAAAACGCCTGAACGAGCCAAAATCAGGCAAGTGGAAGCCCTCTTGGCAATCGCCTGAAACCATCGCGCTCCAAGCAGCTCAAGCTGGCCACATCCCGGAAAATCAGGCAAAATGATCGTGTTACAGCAGGTTGTAAACAAATAGGTTCAAGACCGCCCCGAGCTTGGCCTTTGATTGAGCGCATAGATCACGGATGGCAAACCAGCCCCCCCTAAAAACCGAAGCTGTCACTGACAACAGCAACTACATGATTCGCTCCAGGATGGAGATCCTCTACATCCTGCGTGCGATCCAGCACAAAAACGAACTCGTCACCGCCTATTTCAACCAGGCTAACGATTTCATTCTGACTTCAATTATCGAGGTGGATGCCGACACTGGCTCCCTGATCCTCGACTTCGGTGCCGATCAAGTTCTCAACCAGCGCGCGCTGGCAAGCGACAAGATCATCCTGGTAACGACCCAGGATCGCGTCAAGGTGCAATTCGTGGCCGATGGCATGGAGCAAGTCGAGCATCTCGGCCGCCCCGCCTTCAAGGCCGGTCTCCCCAGCGAACTGCTGAAGCTGCAACGGCGCGAGTACTACCGCCTTTCCACTCCGATGATCAACCCCATCAAATGCGCCATGAGCAAGGCTGGCTGCGGCAAGATAGAAGCAACGATCGCCGACATCAGCCTGGGCGGCATCGCCATCGCCAATTACCGGGGTTTGATTAGCTTTGAAATTGGCGACAAATTCGCCACTTGCCGTATCGTGCTACCGGAAAATGGCACGGTTGCCACGGGCATCGAGATCCACAACGAGCACGAAGTCTCCATGAAAAACGGCGTAAAGGTTCAGCGCGCCGGCTGCATGTTTATTGACCTGTCTTCCAGCCAGCAGGCCATGATTCAACGATACATCAACAAACTGGATCGCGAGCGCCGCGCGATACGGTCCCAGTAATTATTTTTCCTGCATCCAGCGCGCCGCATCCAGCGCGAAATAAGTCAGAATCCCGTCCGCGCCAGCACGCTTGAACGCCAGCAACGCTTCCAGCACACAGGCTTTCTCGTTCAACCAGCCGTTCTGAGCCGCTGCCTTGAGCATGGCATACTCGCCGCTGACCTGATAAACGAAGGTAGGCGCCTTGAATTCATCCTTCACGCGCCGCACGATATCAAGATAGGGCATGCCAGGCTTGACCATCACCATATCCGCGCCTTCCGCCAAATCCTGCCCCACTTCCCACAGCGCTTCGTCGCTGTTGGCCGGGTCCATTTGATAAGTATATTTATTGCCTCCACCGAGATTGGCGGAAGAACCCACCGCGTCGCGGAACGGCCCGTAAAAACTGGAAGCATATTTGGCGGAATAAGCCAGAATGCGCGTGTGAATGTAGCCCGCGCCGTCCAGTGCTGCGCGCACGGCACCGATACGGCCATCCATCATGTCCGATGGCGCAACCACGTCGGCCCCTGCCGCCGCGTGAGCCAGGGCTTGCCGCGCCAGCACCGCTACCGTCTCGTCGTTCATCACATATCCGGCAGCATCGATCAGCCCATCCTGGCCGTGGCTGGTATAGGGGTCAAGCGCGATGTCGGTAATCACGCCCAGCTCGGGGAAGCGCTGTTTCAAGGCGCGCACCACCCGCGGCACCAAGCCGTCCGGGTTGCAGGCTTCAGCCGCATCCAGGCTCTTGAGGGAAGCGTCGATAACCGGGAAAATCGCCAGCGCCGGCACACCCAGTTCGACACACTGCTGCGCCCGCTGCAGCAGGTGATCCAGCGTCTGGCGCTCGACGCCCGGCATGGAGGCTACCGCCTCGATGCGATTTTCTCCCTCCAGCACGAACACGGGATAAATCAGGTCGGCGGGACTCAGTTGATTCTCCCGCATCAGGCGGCGAGAAAAGTCATCGCGCCGCATACGGCGCATGCGTTTGAAAGGATATTGGCCTAAGGTCTGCATGGTTTGAGGATTCCGGTTAACGGTCATGGCAAATGTGCCAGCCCTGATTATTATACTTGCCATGACCGTTTCCCCCACCCCTGCCCTCCCCCGCATGCGGGAGAGGGGGACGAAGGCTCGCTGCGCGAGTTATCACGTAACGATCACAAGAACATTTTAAACGACGTTTACCCCAGATTGTCCATTGGAATGCACATGCATGTAAGCGCCGCCCCGGCGCGAATGCGAACGTAAATCGCGGCGAGGGCGCCGCTCCCACACAGTGGTGTTTTGGCTCTATATAGACAATCCAAGTTTACTGTAAGGAAGAACCACGCCTGAATTCCAGCCATTTTTTAATGGCTAACAGGCGAGCCTGGGCAACGCGCTCCTTGATGGCAGCCGGGTCGTCACACTGACTGGCCACCGCCCCGGCATCGACTCCAGCGGCCGTCTTCAACACCTGGAGCAGAAATTCTTCCGGCTCGAAAGTGCGATTTTCAAATCCAGCCCGGCCGCAGGCATCGGCGGCACAGGCCTGCAGAAACTGTTCGAAACGCTGTGGCTGACGCAGGGCATCGGTTTCCTGCAACAGCTTCATGAGTGTTTGCGGGCGCAGTTCGAATGCGCGGTGGGCGAGCCCATGGAAACGCGCCGTTACCAGTGCCACATCGCGGCAATCATTGGGAACGCGCAAACGCTGACACAGCGGTTTGATCAGCTCGAAGCCGCGCTCCTCATGGGCAATGTGGCGCGGCCATTCTTCGCGCGGCGTGGTTCCTTTGCCCAGATCGTGCGTCAGGGCGGCAAAGCGTACCGGCAGGGGATAATTTCGTGCCGCGGCGCAATCCACCACCATCATCACGTGGATGCCGCTATCAATTTCGGGATGATGTTGCGCGGGTTGCGGCACACCGAACAGACGTTCCACTTCGGGCAGGATGCGCTCCAGGGCGCCGCTTGCGCGCAAGGCGTAAAACATGCGCGAAGGTTTCTTCTCCATCAGCCCCTTGGCAATTTCCTGCCACACCCGCTCCGGCACCAACGCATCCACTTCGCCGTTGTCCACCATCGCGCGCATCAGGGCGAGGGTTTCAGGGGCAATGGAAAATTGTTCAAAGCGGGCCGCGAAACGTGCCACGCGCAGAATTCGCACCGGGTCCTCGACGAAAGCCGGGCTGACATGGCGCAGAATGCCGGCCCTGATATCGTTCACCCCGCCATAAGGATCGATGAGGTGCCCATCCGGATCCCTGGCAATGGCATTGATGGTGAGGTCGCGCCGGGCCAGGTCCTGCTCCAGCGTCACCTCGGGAGACGCATGGACCTGAAAGCCTTTGTAGCCCAGAGCCGTCTTGCGTTCGGTGCGGGCCAAGGCATATTCATCATGGGTCCGGGGATGGAGAAAAACCGGAAAATCCTTGCCCACCGGCCGGAAGCCCTGCCTCACCATTTCTTCCGGCGTGGCGCCCACCACCACATAGTCCCGATCCTGAACCGGCAAACCGAGCAGTTCATCGCGCACCGCCCCGCCAACCTGGTAGAGCATCATCGCGCGATCAGCGTCCCGCTGCGGAGCGGTACCCCTGATAAGGGCTGAATTCGGCCAGATATCCTGGCGCCACGGCTTCCAGCGCGCTCAGTTTGACGTCAAAAATCCTGGGGAACTCGCCCTTGCACACCGAATCGACCTGCATGGTGTAATAATTATCGCGCGTCATGATTTTCTTGCCTGGCAGCCATTCCATCACCCATGCCTGAAGATAGGAAAGGCGAGGGCTCAGGCCAATAATCTTGCGCTTGTACCCGGTCATGGCCCCCACCAATTCCACCAGTTCGCGCAAGGTATAGGCTTTGGGTCCGCACAAATCGTAGCTTTGACCAAACGTGTCCGAATTATTGAGGCTGGCGACGAAAGCCTGGGCCACGTCCTCCACAAACACCGGCTGGAACTTGGTATCGGGGCTCGCCAGCGGCAATACCGGCGCGAGTTTAAGCAGGCCGGCGAACATATTGATGAAAGAGTCTTCGCGGCCAAAAATCACCGATGGCCGGAAGGTGGTCGCCTCAAGCCTGTAGCCAGGCCCGCTGTGCCGCAGGCCGGCTTCGAGCACGATGGCTTCCCCCAGTCCCTTGGAACGCAGGTAGCCGCTCGGTGCGTTGGGGTCGGCGTTCAATGCGCTCATGTGCAGCAGGCGCTTCACGCCGCTTGCAGCGCAGGCATGCACGATCTTGCGCGGCAGCTCAATGTGAACCTCATGAAAATCGCCCCGGCGCGCCATGGGTTTATCTATCCGGCCGGTTTTCTCTTCGTTGAGCATACCGACCAGATTGATCACCGCATCCATGCCGGCGAAATGACGGTTGAGCTCGGCCGGGTCGAAAATATTGGCCTCCACCACCTCTACATCGGGAAGCACCGCCACGGTCTTGGCATGCTCGCGCGTGCGCGTCAGAACCCGTACCGAATACCCAGCCATACCCAGCTTATTGACGATATGAATACCGACAAAACCGCCGCCGCCCAGTACACACACTTTTTTAATATTCATTTGGCGCCTTAAAAAGAACCGCTTCTTGGAAAACAGGATAATTTTAGCCTGAATATTGGCTGCGCGTCACGGATCGCAGGAAGGACCGCGCTCATCCCGGTTTTGACATTCCGTTTTTCCATTTCTGCCCGAGATAGTCCCCAGTCTTTGCTTGAGCGTAGTCAGCCGCTGTCCGAAGCGGTTGGCGTAGTAACTGGCGTTGCTCATGACCTTCTGCACGTAGCTTCGGGTTTCGCTAAAAGGGATGGACTCGGCATAAATTGCCCCTTCCAGCGCATGCTCATCCTTCCAGCGCTTGGCCCGCGAGGGGCCGGCGTTGTAGGACGCGGTAGCGAGCACCGGTTGGCCATCGTTGGTATCCAGCACATATTTCAGATAATAAGTGCCAAAAGAAATATTGGTATCGATCTGGTTGACGAGATTTTGCTGAAAATGCTTGAGACCGAGCCGCTTGGCGATCCATTGTGCGGTCGCCGGCATCAGTTGCATAAGACCCGAGGCGCCGACATTGGAGCGCGCCTGCTGCACAAAGCGGCTTTCCTGACGGATCAAACCATAGACCCAGGCCTCATCGAGATCACGCTCACGCGCGTAGGCTTGCATCACGTCGCGGTGCGGCGCGGGATAGCGCAGACTGAAGTCGTGCAATTCGCGCGTCTTGTCAGCCGTGTTGATGGCGCGATCAAGCCAGTTGTTGCGCCGTGCAATTTCCGCGGCAGCCAGCAGTTGCTGGTCATCAAAACCACGCGTCGCCCACAACCACTCGCGGCTGGCCTCGGTGCGCAGATTGAGTTGATACAGTGCCAAGGCACGCTGGATACCGGGCATGGCATTGACCGCCCTGATCTCATCCGCACCGGGTTCGTAGCTAGAAACAGGATTGCTGACCACCGCACCCAGTTCCTCGGTCGCCAACTGGCCATAGAAATTGTGCTCGCGCGACAAGGGCGCCAGAATGGCGTTAGCCGGGCCGAGCTTGCCGCTCGTCTTGAGCGCCCGCGCTTTCCAGTAACGCCATGCACCCTGGTTTTGCAACGCCTCGGGCATTGCTGCGATGTCGGCCAGAACCCGTGGCCAATCCTGCGCACGCAGAGCGGCGCGTACCCGCCAGGTCATTTGCAGTTCGTTGAGAGGCGTATCGACCGCCGCATGGAACCACTTCAAGGCCACGGGATCATGCTTGCGCGCGGCATGAAAAGCCATCTGTCCCCATACGTAGGCCTGTTCCTCGGCGCCAAACCGCGTATGCAAATTCTCCCAGTAGGGCTGCGCGGCAGCCGGCGAGTTGCGCGCCAGACGATAAATGGCGAACAAGACCAGTTCGCGGCCCGGGCGGCTTTGCGTATCCACGGTAGTTGAATCAAGGAAGTGCTGCGGATTATCGGCCACGCTTTCCAGATTTTTGAGACCAGCCCTTTGCCCCTCGGGCAGATATTCCGCGATGAGCTGGCGCGCCACGCCGGTATTGCCCAATTCCAGTGCGAGACGTATGCGCGCCCAGACATCCTCGACATTGAGCGTCCCGGCTACGAACAAGGCACCGAACACCGGCTTGCAGGATGGCGTCGATTCGCCGCCACTCAACCATTTCCGCCGCGCATCCTGGATAGCCGTGTCATCACCATGGTGCAAGCGGGCCTGCAGGGCCAGGCAGGCCAGTTCGACATCATCATTGTTCACTAGCGCCGGATATTCTTCCTGAAACAGTGTCCAATTCTGCTGTCGCCCCAGTACTCGCAGCCAATCAGCGCGTAAACGGTCGGAAAGGGAGGAGTCCGCGTTGCTCGCGATAAAGCCGCGCACCTCCTCCGCACTGGCGTCCCTGAGTCGCATCTGAAGCTGGTAATAGGCCAGGTATGGTGCCAGCACGGAGCCTTCCAGGCGCTTCGCGAGCGCATTGAGCCGTGCCGCGTCACCAGCGCGAAATGCGTCCCGTGCCGCCAGAAAATCATCGTCGCGACTGGCCGCAACGGCTTGTGGCAGCGACAACAGGACAAAAACCAGAACCATCAGTCTCAACATCGCACTACTCGGGAACTAAATCGGGAACTAAAATTGACACATGCGCTTCGCGAGTTTCACGTTAACGCACGGCATCCGCCCAATTATTGGGCGTTTCATAGAGACGCACGCGCTCCAGGCGCAGCTGGTTGCCATAGGTATCGACATAGGCCGCATCAAGCACGCGAAAGGCTTCCGCCGCGAGATTTTCCGCAGTCGGAACCACATCCAGCACCACCGTCTTGTGCTCAGGCAAAGTAGCGAGAAAATCCACCACCGCCACATCCCCCCGATACACCAGGAACGCATGATCCCAGCGACTGACCAGCGTGTCATTGGCAATGGTTTTGACTGCGGAAAAGTCCATCACCATGCCTTGCTCTGAAACACCCTCAGTGCTGACAATCTGGCCGGAAAGGGTAATTTCGAGCGCATAGCGATGACCGTGCAGGTGCCGGCACTGGCTGTCATGATTGGGGATACGGTGGCCGGCATCGAACTCCAGCCTGCGGGTAATCAGCATATCGAAAAGCGCTCGAAAAATGAGCAGGAATTATATCCCGGATGTTTCATAAATTCGCGTGATGATCGCGCAGAATTTTGACCGATAGGGAAAGTTTGAGAAGGAGCGTCGTAGTTATTCATACGACCGACTGAGCAAAATTTTCATATCGGTCAAAAGACCAGCGAGAGCACGCGAATTTATGAAACATCCGGGATGTCATTCATCCTTGCCGGAGGCTGCGTTCAGTGGTTCAATCGGAAGCATGAGCGACAAAAATACCCCACTCACGCCCGCCAACCACAGCCGCGACAGCGCCGGCCTGAGCTATGTTTACCCGGTAGTATCGCGCCGCGCCGGCGGCGTTTCGGTCGGCATCAACCTCAACATCAACAACGCCTGCAACTGGCGCTGCATTTATTGCCAGGTACCAAACCTGCGACGCGGCAGCGCCCCGCCGGTGGACCTGTCCTTGCTGGAAAAGGAATTACGCGGTTTTCTGAACGAATTACTGCATGGGTCATTCATGAGCGAAAACGTACCGCCGGAAGCCCGGCGCTTGAACGACATCGCCCTGTCAGGCAACGGCGAACCCACCAGCGCCGCCGAATTCGAGCAGGTCATCGAACTGATTGGTCGCGTCATGGACGAATTCGGCCTGAGCGGCGTGATCAAATTGATACTGATCACCAACGGCAGCCTGATTCACCGTCCCGCCGTGCGTAACGGGATAAGAAAAATGGCGCTACTGGGTGGGGAAGTATGGTTCAAACTGGATAGCGCGACTGCGCAAGGGCGGATGCGCATCAATCACAGCCGCCAGACAGTGGAAACCGTGCTCAGGAATTTACGCGTTGCCGCCAGTCTCTGCCCAACCTGGATTCAAACCGCGACATTTGCGCTGGATGGCCAGCCCGCCCCGCTGGACGAGCGCCAGGCTTACCTGCGGCTCCTGGCGCGCTGCCGGGATGAAGGCATCCCGCTGCAGGGCGTATTACTCTATGGCCTGGCGCGGCCTTCGCTGCAACCGGAAGCACCGCGCCTGAGCAAGCCACCCAGCGCCTGGCTCGAAGCATTCGCCAGCGACATCAGGCAGTTGGGACTGGCTGTCAAACTCAGCACTTAGTGCATGTTGTCGCCACTTTCCTTATGGGCGCTACGCACGGCTTTTTTCATGCTCTTGTACAGGTCGGCGTGGGATTGCTTCATATACTCCACGATCTCGAAATCTTCACGCTTCACCTTGGACAGATCGACCTGTTCCATATGCACCAGGCGCAGCAATTCCCGCACCGGCTTGGGCATGTCGCGCCCGCTTTCGTAACGCGAACCGCCACTCTGGGTCACGCCGATCTTGGTCCAGAACTCCTGCTGGTTCATGCCGAGCTTGCGGCGGATTTCACGGGGGTTAGCGATTTTTTCAAAAAGTTTCATGATTACACACCTCAAGCAAATGATTTAAATGAATTCTTCGGCATAAATCCGAAAATGACGTAAAGATAATAACATAGAATAGTGGTTTTCCCTATAGACAAGACAAATTTTTATATGGTACGAACCAAGCATAAATGCCTATTGAGTACATAACAATACGTTCTCGTTTTCTCCCGGCAAATAAGCTAAAATTCCCAATTTTTGCAGAGCATGCAATGGCATTGATCGTACAGAAATACGGGGGCACCTCGGTCGGCAACCCCGAACGGATTAAGAATGTCGCCCGGCGCGTAGCGCGCTTCCGTGGCCTCGGCCACCAGGTCGTGGTCGTCTTGTCCGCCATGAGCGGCGAGACCAATCGCCTGCTGGCGCTGGCCAAGGAAATTCAGAGCACGCCCGATCCACGCGAACTGGATGTCATGATTTCCACCGGAGAGCAGGTCACCATCGCCCTGCTTGCCATGGCGCTCAAGGAACTCGGGCTCAAGGCCAAGAGTTACACCGGCGCACAGGTGCGAATCGTCACCGACGACGCCCACACCAAGGCACGCATCGTCTCGATTGACGACGACAAAATCCATGCCGACCTCAACGCGGGACACGTCGTCGTGGTCGCGGGCTTTCAGGGCGTGGACGAAAGTGGCAACATCACCACTCTCGGCCGCGGCGGATCGGACACCACGGGCGTGGCGCTGGCCGCCGCGCTCAAGGCGGATGAGTGCCAGATCTATACCGACGTGGATGGCGTTTACACCACCGACCCGCGCATCGTGCCCGAGGCGCGCCGCCTGGAGACCATCACTTTCGAGGAAATGCTGGAACTGGCCAGCCTTGGCTCCAAGGTATTGCAGATCCGCTCGGTGGAATTCGCCGGAAAATACAAGGTAAAACTGCGCGTGCTCTCCAGTTTCGAAGAAGGCGGCGACGGCACGCTGATTACATTTGAGGATGACGAGAAAATGGAAAAAGCAATTATTTCGGGCATCGCCTTCAACCGCGATGAAGCAAAAGTCACCGTACTCGGCGTGCCTGACCGCCCCGGAATTGCCTATCAGATCCTGGGGCCGGTGGCGGAGGCCAACATTGACGTGGACATGATCATCCAGAACGTAGGGGCGGATGGCACCACCGACTTCACGTTCACGGTGCATCGCAACGAATATGCCAAAGCCATCGGCATCCTGAAGGGCGTCCAGGCTCATATAGGGGCTCGCGAAATCGTCGGCGACGACAAGATCGCCAAGGTTTCCGTGGTGGGCGTCGGCATGCGTTCCCACGTCGGCATCGCCAGCGCCATGTTCCGCACCCTGGCGGAAGAGGGCATCAACATCCAGATGATTTCCACCTCGGAAATCAAGATCTCCGTGGTGATCGACGAGAAATACATGGAACTCGCCGTGCGCGTCCTGCACAAGGCTTTCAACCTGGATGAAAGCAGCACACCGCTGCTGACCACCAGCAAGTAAGACCGCGGAAGGGGCTTACGGCCCCTTCTTTTTCGCCCGTCAGATCTTAGTTATGCACTTAGGTAGCGTCCGCCCATGAAAACCACTTTTCTCGATTTTGAACAGCCCATCGCCGAGCTCGAAGGCAAGATCGAAGAGCTGAGCTACGTCCAGGACGAATCTTCGCTCGACCTCTCGCAAGAAGTCGCGCGCTTGCAGAAAAAGAGCCTGGGCCTCACCAAGGACATCTACGGAAAACTCGGCGCCTGGCAGATTTCGCAGGTGGCGCGCCACCCACAGCGACCTTATACACTGGACTACCTGCAGAATATTTTCACCGATTTCGAAGAACTGCATGGTGACCGCGCCTATGCCGACGACCCCGCCATAGTCGGCGGACTGGCCCGTTTCGACGGCCAGTCGGTCATGGTAATCGGCCATCAGAAGGGCCGCGACACCAAGGAAAAAATCCGCCGTAATTTCGGCATGCCGCGCCCCGAGGGTTACCGCAAGGCACTACGCCTGATGCGCATGGCGGAAAAATTCGGTATCCCGGTGATGACCTTTATCGACACTCCAGGCGCATACCCCGGCATCGGCGCCGAAGAACGCGGCCAGTCCGAGGCTATCGCGCGCAATCTGTACGTCATGTCCGAACTGCGCACCCCGATCATCTGCACCGTGATCGGCGAAGGCGGCTCCGGCGGGGCACTGGCAATCGGCGTCGGCGACGTCACCCTGATGCTGCAATATTCCAGTTATTCCGTGATTTCCCCCGAGGGCTGCGCCTCAATCCTCTGGAAGAGCGCGGACAAGGCGCCGCTGGCGGCGGAAACGCTGGGCATCACCGCCAACCGCCTCAAGGCACTGGGACTGATCGACAAGATCGTCAGCGAACCCATCGGCGGCGCCCATCGCGACCCTGACACGACGATGCAGACGCTTAAAAAGGCACTGCAGGAAAGCATGAACCAGATTCAGGAAAATCCATCGCTGGACGAACTGCTGAAAACGCGCTACGCGCGGCTGATGAGCTATGGCAAGTTCAAAGAAACCGCAGCCTGACCATCACGCCGAAAATACAGATTTTGTAGGTCGGGCTTCGGCCCGACATGTCGGGCTGACACCCGGCCAAGTCACCCGAGCACAAGAGCCCGACCTACAACCTGCCGCCCACGTCGCAAGGATTTTAAGCAGATATATCCAGCCCGGCCAGCACCTTGCCCTGGCTTTAAGCGGCGGGGTGGATTCCGTCGTTCTGCTCGACATCCTGGCGCATCTGCGCGGCCCGCTGCAGTTCCGCCTTTCCGCCATGCACGTCAACCATCAACTCAGTCCCCATGCGGGCGACTGGGCCGCTTTCTGCGTCGCCCGGTGCCAGGAGTATGGCGTCTCGCTCGAAATCGCCAGCATCACGGTTTCCCATACCAGCGACAGCCTGGAAGCAGCGGCACGTACCGCACGACATGCCGCCCTGGCACGCTCCAGCGCCGATTTCATCGTGCTGGCGCATCACCTCGACGATCAGGTTGAAACCTTGTTATTGCAACTGCTGCGCGGTTGTGGCGTGGCAGGCGCAAGCGCCATGGCGGAAGAAAACCAGCGCCTGCTGCGCCCGTTGCTGGCGTTTCCGCGCAGTGCGCTGGAACACTACGCGCAGCAGCACTCGCTGACCTGGGTGGAAGACGAAAGCAACCTGGACACGCGCTTCGACCGCAATTTTCTGCGCCACCGCCTGTTGCCCGTGGTCGAGGAACGCTTCCCCGCCTACCGTGAAACGCTTTATCGCGCCAGCCGCAATTTCGCCGAAAGCGCACATCTGCAGGAAGAACTGGCGCAACTGGATGGCGCCAACGCGATCGACGATAAAAATCTCTCCATTCCCGCGTTGGCGCGCCTGCCCCCTCCCCGCGCCAGGAATCTGCTGCGCCATTACCTGAAACAGCATGGCATCGCCGCACCCAGCGCCATCCGCCTGGCAGAAATGCTGCACCAGTTGCTTAACGCCAAACGGGATGCCCGGATCAAAATTCCACTCGGCGCATTCGAGCTCCAGCGCTTTCATGACCGGGCCTGTGTCATTCCGGCGCTCGCCCCACCACCTCCCTCCTTATGCCACCCATGGCGAGGGGAGAATGAAGTACAACTCCCCGAATTAGGCGGTGTCTTGAAATTCTGGCCCGCGCACGGCCAGGGCATCAGCCTCGCCCGCTTGCAACAGGAACGCGTCACCATCCGCGTCCGGCAAGGCGGAGAACGGCTGCAACCAGACTGCGCGCGCCCGCGCCGCAGCCTGAAAAACCTCTTTCAGGAAGCCGGCATGCCGCCCTGGTCGCGCCAGACGTTACCCTTGCTATACAGCGGAGACAGCCTGGCGGCGGTGGTGGGAATCGGCATGGATTGCAGGTTCCAGGCACGGCCCGGCGAAGCGGGCGTCATGCTGGAATGGCAGGCCTGATTAACAGGCTGCAGTAAGCTGGTTTTCATATTTCCGTCACATTCACCCGCTAAGCTATGCCGTCTTTTCTTCCCGCGATGAGGCTTCCATGGAACTGGCCGAGCCCCGAATTCAGCAAGCTGGCGCCTGCGACGGGCACGAGCAAACCCCGCCCGTCGAAGGAGAAAGCCTGCTGCGGCTGGAGGAAATTCTCGCCAAACGGCAGTTGACGACGTTTTTCCAGCCCATCCTCGACCTTGCCTCCGGCCAGATATTTGGCTATGAAGGCCTCATCCGCGGCCCGTCCGACAGCCCGCTGCACTCCCCCGCCAATCTGTTCAAGGCAGCCGAGATGGGGAACCGCTTGGCCGAACTGGAGCGGCAGTGTCGCCATGTCACGCTGGAGAGCTTCGTCAAACTGCAACTGCCGGGGCGACTGTTTATCAACGTCAGCCCGGAATGCCTGTTGCAGCCGGATTTTCGCCAAGGCGAAACGCTGCGCCTGATTCATCAACTGAATCTGAATCCGTCCCGGGTGATTATCGAACTCACCGAGAACAAACCGATTTACGACTACAACCTGCTGCGCGAAGCTGCCCTTCATTACCGTTCCATGGGTTTCGAAATCGCCATGGACGACCTTGGAGCAGGCTTCTCCAGCCTGCGCCTATGGTCGGAACTGCGCCCGGAATTCGTCAAGATCGACATGCACTTCGTGCAGGGCATCAACCATGATCCGGTCAAGCTGCAGTTCGTGCGCTCGATCCAGGTCATCGCGGAAAGCCTCGGCACACACGTTATCGCCGAAGGCATTGAAACGCAGGCGGAACTCAATGTCGTCCACGACATCGGCATCGCTTTCGGGCAGGGCTACCATATCGCCCGCCCCAAGCCGGTCCCGCCGCTGTCCGCCCCGGCCGAGGTGGTGGGCAGCCTGAAGCACAGCCATGTCGCGGTTTATCCGCGGAACAATCCCTTGCACAAGGCAGTCACCACGCGCAAGCTGCTGCGCACGGCACCCACGGTTTCGGTCTCCACGACAGCCGAGGATGCTTACCAGCTGTTCACCCGCGATCCCGAACTGCATGTCCTGCCGGTGGTACAGGATGGCCTGCCGCTCGGCCTGATCAGCCGTTTTTCCTTGATCGACCGCTATGCCAAGCCATACCGGCGCGAGCTTTATGGCAGAAAATCCTGCGCCCGTTTCATGGACAAAGAGCCGCTGATGGTGGAGCAATCCCTCAGCCTGCAGGAACTCAGCCGCATGGTGGCCGAGGGCGAGCGCCGCCACCTGGCGGATGGTTTCATCATTACCGAGGCGGGCCAATACCTGGGGATAGGCAGCGGCCAGGACCTGATTCGCGAAATCACCGAACTGCAACTGCAGTCGGCCCGCTATGCCAACCCCCTGACCCTGCTGCCGGGCAACGTGCCGATCAACGAACACATCGAACGCCTGCTGCAAAGCGGCAGCCCCTTCGTGGTGTGTTATTGCGACCTCGACAATTTCAAACCCTTCAACGACCGCTACGGTTATCGCAAGGGCGATGACATGATCCAGTTGGTAGCGGGGATTCTGCGCGAAACCAGCGATCCGGAGCGGGATTTCATCGGCCATATCGGCGGCGACGATTTCGTGGCGCTATTCCAGAGCGACGACTGGGAATGGCGCTGCCAGCAGACATTACAGCGCTTCGATGCCACAGTTCAGAACTTGTTCGACAGCGAAGACAAGGCACGCGGCGGCTTTCACGCACAAAGCCGCCAAGGCGAGGCGCTGTTTTTTCCCCTCACCAGCCTTTCCATCGGCGCGGTTCCCGTCAGCGGAGGCGCTTACCGCTCGCACCACGACATCGCCGCCACGGCAGCGGAAGCCAAAAAGCAGGCCAAGCGGGGCACCGGCAACACGCTCTTTATCGAGCGCCGCAACGTCGCCTCACCAGTAACCGCAACAGAAGTCATAATTCTGTAACATTGACTGACTAAACTTCGCGTCTGTTTCAAGTTCCATTTCATTCCACAACAGGAGAATTCTAGATGAAACTGCAATTCGGTCGTACCCTGATCGCTGCCGCGGCCCTGGCCGTCAGTAGCGGAACTTTTGCCGCCGACATTACCGGCGCCGGCGCAACCTTCCCCTACCCGATTTACGCAAAATGGGCTGATGCCTACAAGAAAGAAACCGGTATCGGCATGAATTACCAGTCCATCGGCTCCGGTGGCGGCATCAAACAAATCAAGGCCAAGACCGTTGATTTCGGCGCATCCGACAAACCCCTCAAGCTGGAAGAACTGGAGAAAGCCGGCCTGACACAGTTCCCGACCGTGATGGGCGGCGTGGTGCCGGTCATCAATGTGGATGGCATCAAGGAAGGTCAGATCAAGCTGACCGGCGCGGTGCTGGCCGACATTTTCCTCGGCAAGGTCAAGAAATGGAATGATCCGGCCATCGCCAACCTGAACAAGGGTGTTGCCCTGCCTGACAGCGAAATCACCGTGGTGCACCGCGCTGACGGCTCCGGCACGACCTTTCTGTTTGCCGACTACCTGAGCAAGGTCAGCCCGGAATGGAAGGAAAAAGTCGGGGCGGATGCATCCTTGGCCTGGCCCGTTGGCACTGGCGGCAAGGGCAACGAAGGCGTGGCCAACTTCGTCAAGCAGATCAAGGGTTCCATTGGTTACGTGGAAGCGGCTTACGCCAAGCAGAACAAAATGAACTACGCCCAACTGCAAAACAAGGATGGCGTATACGTCATGCCCACCGAGGACAACTTCAAGGCTGCCGCCGCCAACGCCCAGTGGGACAAGGCACCCGGCTTCTACGAAATTCTCACCAACGAGCCTGGCAAGAACAGCTGGCCCATTACCGGCGCCACCTTCATCCTGATGCACAAGTCCCAGGACAATGCCGCACAGGCCGCCAATGTGCTGAAATTCTTCGAATGGGCCTACACCAAGGGTGACGACATGGCGCTGGAACTGGACTACATTCCGATGCCTGACAGCGTGGTAAAACTGATCCAGGGTTCCTGGAAAGCCAACATCAAGGCTGCGGACGGCAAAGCTATTTACTAAGCCCAAGCACTAGCAAGAAGAAGGCCGGGCAATGCAACACTGCCCGGCCTGATTCATGGTTATGACCCTGAACGATTTTCAGCCCCATTGCCGAACCTGGCTGAAAATCGTTCAGCGCCATGCGTTACACCAAGCGTAAACAAAGATTGAAATAATTAATCGCCATGTAACGGCAACAGCCAAAGCCTAAACTAGTTATAATTATTCGTTCAAAAAACCAAAGCAGCGCATTCTTCAGCCTGACGAAGCCAAACGATGTCAAATATACACTCAGCAGCGACACTAAAAAGACAGCATCTGTTTGACCTGATTTTTCGCAACACCACGTGGTTGTTTGCATTTCTCGTCTTCGCGATTCTCGCCGCCATCATTGGCTCCCTGTTAATTGGCAGCATGCCGGCGATCAAGGCCTTCGGTTTCGGTTTCCTGTTCAGTTCCGAGTGGAATCCCGTCACCGAAAAGTTCGGCGCGCTGGTACCGATCATTGGCACGCTGGTTACCTCAATAATCGCCCTGTCGATCGGCATCCCGGTCAGTTTCGGCATCGCCCTGTTCCTCACGGAAATGTCTCCTCCCTGGCTGCGCCGCCCCCTCGGCACGGCGATTGAACTGCTGGCCGGTATTCCCAGCATCATTTACGGCATGTGGGGTCTGTTCGTGTTCGCCCCGCTATTCGCCGAATACGTACAGCCCTGGCTACGCAGCGTTTTTGGCAACGTGCCGCTTATCCACTTGCTGTTCGAGGGCCCTTTCATGGGCATCGGCGTGCTGACCGCCGGCATCATCCTGGCTATCATGGTGATTCCCTTCATCGCCGCCGTCATGCGCGACGTGTTCGAGATCGTGCCGCCCATGCTCAAGGAATCGGCCTATGGGCTCGGCGCCACCACCTGGGAAGTAGTATGGAACGTGGTACTCCCCTACACCAAGATCGGCGTGGTCGGCGGCATCATGCTCGGCCTCGGCCGCGCATTGGGTGAAACCATGGCTGTCACTTTCGTTATCGGCAACGCGCACCAGTTGCATGCCTCCCTTTTCATGCCCGGCAACAGCATCGCCTCGGCGCTGGCCAATGAATTCACCGAAGCCGAGGGCGAACTCTATACCGCTGCCCTGATCGAGCTCGGTCTGATCCTGTTCTTCATCACCTTCGTCGTGCTGGCTTTTGCCAAGATTCTGCTCACCCAGCTCAAGAAACGCGAAGGCAAGGATACTTAAACCATGATCCCCATTTACACCCGGCGCCGCATCGCCAATGCCTTTAACCTCACCGCTTCCCTACTGGCCATGGCTTTCGGCCTGTTCTGGCTGATCTGGATTTTGTTTACCCTGTTCCAGAAAGGCCTGGGCGGCATCGGCATTGCCATCTTCACCCAGATGACACCGCCACCGGGCAGCGAGGGCGGTCTGCTCAACGCCATTGCCGGCAGCGCGGTGATGGCGACACTCGCCACCCTGATCGGCACCCCGATCGGCATCATGGCCGGCACTTATCTAGCCGAGTTCGGCCAGCGCGGCTGGCTTGCTCCCACCACCCGTTTCATCAACGATATCCTGCTGTCCGCGCCATCGATCGTGATCGGCCTGTTCATCTACGCGATCTATGTCGCCAATGTCGGCCATTTTTCCGGCTGGGCCGGGACGCTGGCGCTGTCGCTGATCGTCATTCCGGTAGTGGTGCGCACCACCGAGGATATGTTGCGCCTGATACCGGACAGTCTGCGCGAAGCGGCTGCCGCCTTGGGCGCGCCGCAATGGAAGGTGGTGACGCTGGTGACCTGGCGCGCCTCCAAGGCCGGCATGGTGACCGGTGTATTGCTGGCGGTTGCTCGCATCAGCGGAGAAACCGCGCCGCTGCTGTTCACCGCGCTCAATAATCAATTCTGGAGCACGGACATGAACAAGCCCATGGCCAATTTGCCCGTGGTCATCTTCCAGTTCGCCATGAGCCCATACGAAGACTGGCAGAAACTGGCCTGGGCCGGGGCGTTGCTGATCACGATGGGCGTGCTGGGGCTCAACATCGTGGCGCGCATCCTGTTCCGCAAAAAATCGTCGTTCAATTAAATACCGAGATGAGCATGAACCATCCGCACGCTATCGCTCCCAAAGTCACCGTCCGCGACCTGAACTTTTACTACGGCAAATATCACGCGCTGAAATCCATCAATCTGGATATTCAGGAGAAAAAGGTCACCGCCTTCATCGGTCCTTCCGGCTGCGGAAAATCCACCCTGTTGCGCGTCTTCAACCGCATGTACGAGCTTTACCCCGGCCAGGAGGCCAAGGGTGAAATCGTGATGGATGGCGCCAACATTCTCGATAAAAAACAGGATCTCAACATCCTGCGCGCCAAGATGGGCATGGTATTTCAGAAGCCGACCCCCTTCCCGATGTCGATTTTCGACAACGTCGCATTTGGCGTAAAGCTGTATGAAAGCCTTAGCCGCCGCGACCTGGCGGAGCGCGTGGAATGGGCGTTGCGCAAGGCGGCGCTGTGGGACGAAGTGAAGGACATACTGAACCAGAACGGCACCAGCATCTCCGGCGGCCAGCAGCAGCGCCTGTGTATTGCCCGTAGTATCGCGGTGAAACCAGAAGTGGTGCTGCTCGACGAACCAGCCTCGGCGCTCGACCCGATTTCCACCGCGCGCATCGAGGAACTGATCTTCGAACTCAAGGAGGATTACACCATCGCCATCGTCACCCACAACATGCAGCAGGCTGCGCGCGTTTCCGACTACACCGCCTACATGTACCTGGGAGA
>JAUYFW010000100.1 GCA_030690835.1 Sulfurimicrobium sp.
ACGCATTTCTCGCCCCAGGCATGGTAGGCCTTGAGGATGACCTCGCTGTCGCCATCCGAGAAGAACTCGTAACCCAGTCCGACAAGTTCCGCTCTTAACGCTTTGTAATTATAGATAGTTCCATTGAATACAAGAGAGAGCTTAAGCGCCTTGTCGACCATCGGCTGGTTGGCATGATCGGACAGATCGATAATGGCGAGGCGGCGATGGCCAAAGCCCAGCGGGCCATCGGTAATGATGCCCTCATGGTCCGGCCCGCGCCGCGCGAGTTTGTCCGCCATGCGCCGGATGAGGGCAAGGTCGGAAGGGGCGCCGTCGAGGCGCAGTTCACCGCAGATTCCGCACATGATGTTACATAAACTCCATTGTTCTACAATTGATCGCGTTCAAATAGGCCGTCATTGCGAGCGTAGCGAAGCAATCTTGTTGTGTTGAATGCGGCGACAAGAATCAGATTGCTTCGCTACGCTCGCAATGACAGAACTCGCAGGGGGTAACCGCAATGTCATGCCCGCCATATTCAGACATATTCCTTGATGAAATCATAGTAACCGCGAGCGCCATAGGTGGAATGAATTTTGACGGATGTCTTGATCTTTTCGATTCTTGCCACGTACTCTTTCAAGGTCAAATCATTGATTGCCCCAATCCGCTCCATGCCAATCGTTACACACCATTCGATGACGCCACCGAGCAGGGGATGATTCGTGACTTTCTCGTTTTTTGCGTAACCAAATTTTTGCTTGATGGCAATGGCGGCGTTCTCAAGGCCAAAAATGCAAAGGTTGTCTGTCAGCTCAGGGTGCAATTCATATTCGGCCTTGAGCCCTACCTCAATGTTTTGACAGACATCAAGATGCTTGTCCTCGTTAAAGTCGTAATAGGTCATATAGTCCTAAAAAATGAACAAAACAGTATCAAAAATCAGTCACGCCGATTCTTTTTAGCCTCGGTTTCCTGGCGCAAACGCTCGATTTCAAGTCGCTTGGCTTCCGGTGTTCCCCACTTGGGTTTTCGTTGCTTGAGCGCCGCCAGCTCTGCCATCCGGCGTTCCCGCTCGGCACGTTCTTCGGCCTCACGTTGGGCGCGCGCCTTTTCGGCGGCTTCCAGCCGGGCAAGTGTTCGTTCGGTGACAATCGGAGTTGTGCGCTCGGGCAGCCCTGCTCTGTCAAGATAATCGGCGATGCGGCCCCAAACACTATCCCACCCGTTATCCCAGGCAAACTCGTTGATCAGCGGTAGATTGAGCGCTCCATAGACCGGTATCCATCGCTCCTCCTCGCCTTGGCGGCGACGCACAGA
Source organism: Sulfurimicrobium sp. (assembly GCA_030690835.1). GTDB lineage: Bacteria > Pseudomonadota > Gammaproteobacteria > Burkholderiales > Sulfuricellaceae > Sulfurimicrobium. Next base: position 1,303 of record JAUYFW010000100.1, read on the forward strand.
CAGGCGCGGGTTGAACTGGTACCAGCCCTGGGCAACGCGCATGAACAGGGCGCGGTTGTAGGCGTAATCCCGTTCCACTTCGTTGCGCGAAAGCACGCTGGAGATGTGCTGGCGCTTGTTGCGTTCCGGGCGGATCACGTTGGCCGGCAGATGTTGCCAGGCAGCGATAATGGTCTGAGTCTCGAAAGCGGCATAGGGTCGCCGCTGTTCATGGGTGAAGCGCGATTTGAACAGCGTCCACAGGGTCTGGAAAAGAAAGTATTCGGAAAGATGCCGGTCGATGCGCACCAGGCGCTCACCGGTGTTGACGTCGATGCTTGGCGGCGCGAGGCGCTCATAGAGCGCGGCGAAGGGGCCAGTGGCAAATTTTGCATCGCGAAAGGCCTCGCGCATTGCCCAGTGCAGGGCGTTGTAACCATACTGATCTGTGGCCTCACGGTCCGCGCCACGTTCCAGCAGGGCTTCCACCAGGGGCAGGTTGCCAGCGGCGGCGGCAGCCATCAGCGGGGTCTGGTTCATCGGCAGGCGATGTTCGACACCATGTTGATCGCATTGCCGCAAGATGTCCTTGAAGTGATGGGCAAAATATGGGGCATAGCTTTTGCGTCCCAGGGTCGAACGCTGTTTCTCGAACAATTTTCCTGTATCGAACTTGGCTTCATGTGCGAGCCACGCCGCCAGTTCCGGTTCGTCGTGGCAGCAGGCATATTCGTAAAGCTGTTGTTTCTGCTTGTTGCCGGGCACCTGTTCGCGGAAAACCTTGATCAGCGTCTCGCGCACCCTCGGTTCATCGAAGACCGGCCAAGGCGGGGGGCTTTGCTTGAGGATGTTGCGGCGGATGGCTTCCGCCTGCTCCTGCTTGCCCTGGAGTTCGAGCTTGCGCGCTTCCTTTTGCCAGTCTTCCTTGCTGGATTGTTTGGCTTCCACTTTTACTTGCCCGCCGGTGGCGAGGTCCAGCAGATCGAAAAGCGGGTGACCGGTGTCGGATTCGATCACGAACAGGTTCTGGACTGCCCGTGTCAGTGCTACATAGAGGGCGTTGACGAAAAATTTGTAGACCTCCAGCGACTTGTCGTTCTTGTCTTTCGCACGGCGGTAATCGAGAGATTCGGTGGCAAGATCGGCCTTGTCCACGCCCGCAACAATCTCGGTAAATTCGGCGCGATGGTCGGAAACGAAGCGGTAGAGGACGATGTTCTCGTATTCCAGCCCCTTGGCCTCGTGGATCGAGAACAGCAGCGGGGTGGAGAAGTATTTACGCGCTGCTGCCTTGTCCTCGTCGCGCATGACCAGCACGGCGAACTGGGTGGATTGGCGAATTTTCTGATCCAGTTCGCGCTTGACCGCGTCCTTGTCCGCCAGCAGCGCCACCTGGCCGGTTTCCCCGCCCACCGCCCGCACCAGGAAATTGCTCTCCCGGTCGATGGAACCGAAGCGCCGCTGCTTGATCTTGAGCAACTGGTTGGCGGTGCGCGTGGCTTCCAGTCCATTGCGGAAGTTCGCGCTGAGCACACTCAATTCCTGCCTCTCGGCAAGTTTTGGATCGTGCCAGAACAGGCTCTTCACCTGGCCCCAGGAGAAGAAATTGGGATGGACGATCTGGTTGGAGTCGCCACACAGCAGAAAATGGCCGGGTTTCTTGAGCGTCTTGAGCACCAGGGACAGCTGGACGATGGTGAGGTCCTGCACTTCGTCGACCACCACGAAGTCGTAACGCGGTGCTGCCAGGGCAAGCCAATCCTGGGCGACGAGGTTGAGATCGTAGAGCTTGGCATCAATAAGCCATGCCTGGTATTTTTCGAACAGGTCATAGAGCTGGTCGCGGTTTTCCTGCGCGAAAATAGACTGGCGCACTCCAAGCGCCCGGTAGTCTTCCCTGCTCAGGATACCGCCGGCGCCGGCGGCGATGACGCCGCGTATTTCTTCAAAAGCCTGATGGCCGTCGACGTCCTTGAAGGCCTGGCGCATGCGCGAAAACCAGCCGGAAAAATCGCGCCAGCTGGCTTCTCGTCCCACCGGCACACGGATGGATTCCACGAATTCGCGGTAGGAGAGAAACACCGCTTCCTGTCCGGCATGCTCGAAACCATTGGCGTAGTAGAGATCGCGGGCGCTCGAAGCCAGATAGGCGGAATGGGTGACATAAAGCACCTCGCCCTCGGCGTGTTTGAGCTTTTCCAGGGTCAGGGCGGTCTTGCCGCTGCCGGCGCTGCCGACGACAATCAGCGGGGGCGGCTGGCGATAAATGGCTTCCTGGGTGTCGTCGAAGGAGATCGGCTTGTCGAGCAGGTGAATGGCAGTGTGCTGCGGGTGCAGATAGCGCACCGCCTGCGCTTCCTTGATGGCCTCGGCGGCATCGATGTCGGGAATCTTCGCTTCGTCAATCGCCGCGCCGCGCAGGAAGCGCGATTTGTCATAGTCGTGGTTGAGTATCACCTCCAGCATCAAGGCGCAGACTTCATCGTTATGGCGCACCAGGGAGAACAACAACCGGTCGGCATCGTCAAGTTTCGCCCGGTAAAACTTGCCATGGCTGAGGCTGGCGAGCTTCTTGACCTGCGCTGCGTGGAAGTCGTCGCGGCCAATAGCGTCCGTGACCTTGCGGTAGGCGGCCTTGACGCGGGAGGTGTCGAGGCCAATGTATTCGAGGATTTTCATGGCATGGCGGTGTTAAAGTTCGTAGGGGGCAATAAGGGCTCGTAAATGAATAACTTGGACATACGCTGGGGCCGTTTTGGGCGCAGGCCAAGGCGCGAGACGTGTGGTTGTGTCATTCACAACAAGCGGCTCGCAACGCCGGAGTGCGTCCAAAACGGCCCCAGCCCGGAGGGTTGCTGTGTATTCGGGCGTCTGCGGCGTTGCGAGACTTGGCAATGGAATAACCATTGCCCGCATCTCGGCGCCTTGCATCCATCCCGAATACACAGCAACGTATGTCCAAGTTATTCATTTACGAGCCCTAAGCCTGCCCTGAGCATGGTCGAACGCGGGCTACCCTTATTGACCGAGAATCAGGCTAGCGCCAGCGCCCGGCAAGTATCATGCAGCCGCGCCGGGGAAAGCTCCAGCCCGTTGGGCCAGCACAAGGCGCCGGCGTCAATGAACAAGCGCCTGAAATACGCTTCATCCCGCAAGGGTTCAAGCAAGGGGCCACTACGTTGCAAGAGACTACGGCCATCGAATATGCCTGCCTTGCCATCAGAAAAGCTTAACGCTACCTGAAAATTACCCTGATAACGGGCCCCGATCAATTTAGTCATCCTGATGCTTCCTGCCGACAGCGGACATTTTTGCCTCAATCGTATCTGCCGAGAGGTCCGCGCCGCATTCCCACTCAACGAAGTATCCGCCGTTCTTTATTTTCATGAATTCGGCAATGTCCTTCAGTTCTTCGAACGCTTCATATTGAAGATAGGGGCGAAGATCAAATTGGCC
>JAUYFW010000105.1 GCA_030690835.1 Sulfurimicrobium sp.
GAACTGCGGCGAGCCGGGATCGGCGAAGGGGCTGATGGCGGCGAACACCGCGATGGAGATGGCGGTGGTCGGGCCGGACACCAGATGCAGGCTGGAGCCGAACAGGGCGGCGATGATGGCCGGCACCATGGCGGCGTACAGGCCGTATTCGGGCGGCATGCCGGCGATGGTGGCAAAGGCCACGCCCTGCGGCAGCACGATCATCGCGCCGGTAATGCCGGCAATCAGGTCGGCTTTGCTGGAGTCGCGGTTGACCAGCGGCCACCAGCGCAGAAAAGGAAACAGCTTGTTAAACCAGAGATTGCAGCTTTGCGGGCTTTTCATTGGTACATCGGGTTGCATAATTTAATACTAGTGTTGTATTTTGCATCATAATAGCATTTTTTGAGTTCACACTAGAGATTTTTATGATCCGCAAAAACCCAAACGGCGATCTGCCGACCATCCATGAATCCGCCTACGTGGATAAAACCGCCATCATCTGCGGCAAGGTGCTCATAGAGGAAAATGTGTTTGTCGGCCCATATACCGTTATCCGGGCCGACGAGGTAAATGAGGATGGGGAAATGGAACCAATCGTGATCGGCGCGAACTCGAACATTCAGGACGGAGTGGTCATCCACTCCAAGGCTGGCGGGCTGGTAAAGATCGGCCGGAATACGTCGATTGCCCACCGCTCCATCGTGCACGGACCGTGCGAGGTAGGCGACAATGTATTCATCGGCTTCAATTCGGTGCTGTTCAACTGCACCGTGGGCGACCACTCGGTGGTGCGTCACAACTCGGTGGTGGAAGGCTGCGCGATCCCGCCCGGCTTCTACGTCCCCTCAACCACCAACATTCACTCCAGCGAGGAACTGCGAACCATCCAGCAAGTCACGCCGCAGACCGCGGATTTTTCTGAATCCGTGGCCCGCGCCAACCAGGAACTGGTAAGGGGTTACAAGAAATTGCAGAATGAATTTTGATAGCTCACTGCATCTCCAGCTCATAACGCTTGAGCTTGCGCCATAGCGACACCCGGTCGATGCCCAGGACCTGCGCCGCCAGGGTCTGATTGCCGCCGGACTCCTGCAGCACCCAGCGGATGTAATCCTTTTCCTGCTCTTCCAGCGAGGGAATGCGGCCGTCCTTCTTGCGGAAAGTGCGGATGGACAGTTCGCGCAGGTCGTCGGGCAGGTGGGCTGCCTCGATCACCGGGCCGTTGGTAATCGCCACGCCGCGTTCGACGATGTTCTCCAGCTCCCGGATATTGCCGGGAAAATCGTAAACCTTGAGCAGTTCCATGGCCTCGGGGGCGATTTCGGTCACGTCCTTTTTCATCAGCGCGGCGTACTTGCGCAGGAAGTGGTACCCCAGCAGCGGTATGTCCTCCTTGCGCTGCGACAGGGGCGGGATGTGCAGGTTGACCACGTTGAGGCGGAAATACAGGTCCTGGCGGAAGCCACCCTGTCGCGCCATGTCCTGTACATCGCGGTTGGTGGCGGCGACGAAGCGCACGTCCACCTTGACCGGTGAAGTTCCGCCCAGCGGCAGCACCTCCTTCTCCTGAATCACGCGCAGCAACTTCACCTGCATGGAAGGCGACATCTCGGTAATCTCGTCGAGAAACAGGGTGCCGCCGGAAGCCGCTTCGAGCAAGCCCTTCTTGTCCCCACTCGCGCCGGTGAAGGCGCCCTTGACGTGGCCGAACAACTCGTTGGCGAGCAGTTCCTCGTTGAAGGCGCCGCAGTTGACCGCCAGGAAAAGGCCCTCGCTACGTTCGCTGTGGGCGTGGAGATAGCGCGCGAACAGTTCCTTGCCGGTGCCTGATTCGCCGGTAATCAAGATGTTGCAGCCGGTGGGCGCGACCTGGCGGGCCATTTCCAGCAGGCGCTGGATGGAGGCATCCTGGGTAATGATCCGGACCTTGCCCTGGAAGCTTTCCACCTGCTCGCGCAGGCTGCGGTTCTCGCGCCGCATGCGCATCTTCTCCAGCGCCTCGGCCACCACTTTCCTCACCTCGTCCAGCCGGAAGGGCTTGGCGATGTAATAGAAAGCACCGTGTTTCATGGCCTCCACCGCCGATTCCAGGGTAGCGAAGCCGGTGATCAGCACCACTTCGGTATCGGGACAGGACTCGCGGCACTTCTTCAGGATCTGCATCCCGTCCACCTTCTCCATCCTGAGATCGGTAAGCACCACGTCGAAGGCCTGTTTCTCCAGGTAACCCAGGGCATTGGCGCCGCTCTGGGTGGCGATGACCTCGTAGCCCTCCTTCTTCATGACGTGTTCCAGATTCTTGAGGGCGACCTTTTCGTCATCCACGATCAGCAGTCTTCCCTGATTAGCCATGGGGCTCTGTTTCCTCCTGGTTTTGATAGAGCGGCAGGCGGATCAGGAAAGCCGTGCCCTTGCCGGGCTCGCTCTCCACCGCGATACAGCCGCCGTGTTCCTCGATGATTTCAAAAACGACAAACAGACCCAGACCTGAACCCTTGCCCACATCCTTGGTGGTAAAAAAGGGGTCGAAAATACGCGGCAATATTTCCGGCGGAATGCCCGCACCGTTATCCCGGATCTCGATGTCCACCACCTCACCCAAGCTCTTGCAGCGGCCCAGCACATGGAAATGGGCCCCGCTTCCTGGCGGCGCCGAATCGCCGCCAACTTGCCGCCGAACGGCGCTTATGCGCACCTCTCCCGCCCCTTCCAGCGCTTCCAGCGCATTCTTGATCAGATTGAGGAAAACCTGCTGCAGGCGCTGCTTGTCGCCATGCAGCACCAAGTCCGGCGGTATTTCCGAGGAAATAGTCACTTGGGTCGGCACTTGGCCCTTGAGGAAACGCAGGGTTTCCTCGATCAGTTGCGCCAGATGCAAGGGCTCGGCCTTGAACTCCCGGTCGCGGGCAAAATCGAGCAGCGAGCGCACGATGTTGCGCGCCCGGATGGTCTGTTCGTCGATCTGGACCAGCATTTCCCGCCTGAACACTGCATCGGCCTGGTCGTTTTCCTCCATCAGTATCTGGCAGGAAGAGGAGATATTGGACAAGGGATTGTTAAGCTCATGCGCCACCCCGGACAGCATGGTGCCAAGGGAGACCAGTTTCTCGGAACGCAGCAGATGGCGTAATTCCAGCTCGCGCAGGACATGGTTGAAAGCATTGACCAGCGAAGCGATCTCGCGGTCGTTAACGGGCATGTCGAGCCGCATCAGCTTGCCGTTGGCTACCGCCTCCATGTTTTCTTCCATATTTTTCAGCGGCTGCGCCACGCGCCGCGACAATATCTGGCCAATCGCAATCACCGCCAGCGCCAGTAGCGCGATCGAAGCAAGCAACGCCAGCCGGTGCCGGGCGACCGAAGTTTGCAGGGTGGTGCGTTTGGCCCGGGCGATTTCCTCGGCCACGGCAACGATTTCCTGGCCAAGTTTGCGAATGCGGGCTTCCAACCCTTCCACGCGGGCCGCGTCCGCTTCACCCACAAGCTCGTATTCGTCCATCAAGGCTGCATAGCGGTTCAACCCGTCATGCAGCCCGGCAATCCGCGCAGAGCCGGCGAAAGCGCCAAACGCCTCATGATTTTCCCGCAGCAGCCCCTGCGCATGCAGAATATAGCGCCGGTTTTCAACCAGATCGGCGGCCTGCCGGTACAGGAAATAATTCTTCTCGAAGCGGCGGACCTCCAGCGTGGCATCGAAAAACTCGGAAATCAGGCCGCCGGCAAGAATTTTTTCCTCGATCAGGCGCAGTTCCACGAAGGCAAACAGCGAAATGCCGACCATCAGTGTGCCGATCGCATAGTAGCCGAAGGTGATTTTCTGGCGCAGGGAATTCATCGGCATGGAGAATACAACAAAATAATTGCAATTTGCAACAAATTGTAACGCATCGGCAACACTCTATAAAAAGCCATATAAATAGCATTTTATGGCCACACTTTATTCAAGCATTACAATATGCAACATTCGCAAAGAGCGGCGCCAGCTCGGGTAATCATCATGTTTTCCATACATTTCAGCATGATATGGAAAATTCTCATGGCTGGCACGAAAACCGCTATGTGGTACAGCCTCCAAGGGAGGAGCGCCGATGTCCCGCAAAGAACCAGGCCGGATGGAACCAGAAAGAAAAGTACTGCTTGCCGTGCGCGAGGACAGCATCGACCAGCGCCTGCTTTCATCCGCACTCAGCCTGTGCAAAAGGATGGACGCCGGCCTGGAAATCCTGGCGATCGTCAAGGGTGAAACATTACCCCTGCCGCTGCAGGAGCTACTGAAAACCTTGCGCCAGGAAGGGCTTTATTACAGCCTGACCCGGAAGCCGGCCTTGCGGCGGCGCGACATTGTCGATTACGCCAACACGCACGAGTGCGTCTCCGCCGTGGTGATTGACTCCCTTGAGGGCTGGGAGTCGCTGGCCCAGGACAGAAACAGCGACCCCTGGAAAAAACTGGCATGCCCGCTGGTAACAGCCGCCCCACGTAAAACAAGTCAGGAATAAAAATGTCCAGCGAAACAGTACAACAATCGACCCGGTCCATGCCACTCGCCAGATTCCTGCCCTTTCTGAACTGGTTTCCCCTCCGCCCCGCCAGCGTCAAGGCCGACCTGATCGCCGGCATCACCGTCGCGCTGGTGCTGATTCCGCAATCCATGGCCTATGCCCAACTGGCCGGCCTGCCCGCCTACTATGGCCTGTATGCCGCCTTCCTGCCCGGCATCATC
>JAUYFW010000109.1 GCA_030690835.1 Sulfurimicrobium sp.
AAGCTTGGGAGCCGAGAAGCGATAAGTTTGTTCATTTGTAGCCTCCAACTGTAAATTTGGTGAATGCTGAATATATAGTGAATGCGAATCGTTATCAACAATATTTTTTATAGCCGAAAACCGGCCAAGGGAGCAAGCAACTCAATCGCCCCTTTGAGGGGCTCACCCAATAAGCCCCCGGCTTTGCCGGGGGAAATTTGACTTTCATGGCAGCAGATGCCGCCCCGGATAATGAACCAAAAGTAGGCGCCTCTAGGCGACAAGTGAAATGTGAAACCGATTTGGCTACGCCCTTGCTTGTGAAGCGTGAAATGCAAGAGCAGGCCAGCGGATGTTTTTCCATTTCAAGATTCACAAACAAAGCGTAGCGAGTGACTTCACGCTTCACAAAACTGTTCCACGTTAATTGATAATCTGGGTTAATCCTTGGTGGCGCGCAGGTGCTCCAGGCTTTTTTCCATTTCACCCTTGTAGAAAAGGTAGTCCATTTCCGGTGCGGCGGCGCCCAGGCGCACGGCAACGGCTGTCACTTGGCCGCGCAGATGGGCTGCGTGGGTCATGATATGGGTAAGCGCGTCGCGCACCCATATCTGGCGTGGTTGGTTGTCGGCGCTGAGATAGCCGATCTGCTCGTCGAAAAATGCTTCCGGCTGGGCTTCGAGCCAGCGTTGGGTTTCGCGGAATTCAAGCCGCAGGGCGTTTTTGAGTTCTTTCCAGTCTGCCACGAACAGCTCCTCGCGCCCCACGATCTGATTCTCCTGCTTGAGGCGCGCCATCCAGTTGCGGGTTACGACCAGGATATGGTTCATGCTTTTGTGGATGTTCTCGAAAACCATGCCCTGATTGCCTTGCCGTGCATCCTCGTCGAGCGTGTCCAGCGCGGCGAACAGCATGTCGTTGGCCCAGTGCTGGTAATCCGCCTGGTAGATGAAATGTTTTTTCAGCGTGGTCATCATGATGCCGCCCCTCCCAAATGTTGTTCCAGTAGTGTGTGCAAGCGGGTGAAATCGAGTTCGCCGAGGGTCTGCTGGATGATGCGTCCCTGCTTGTCGATGACGAAAGAAGTCGGCGTCAGCTTGACCTGGTTGAACGCCATGGCCGCCTCGCCGGTCGAGTCCAGCGCCACGGCGAAAGGCAGGTTGCGCTGCCGGGCATAGTTGCGCACGTATTCGGGTGGATCGTAGCTCATCGCCACCGCCACCACTTCCAGCCCGCGCGTCTGATATTTGCGGTAAGTATCCACCAGTTGCGGCATTTCCTTGATGCACCCCGGGCAACTGGTGGCCCAGAAATTCACCAGCACCACCTTGCCGCGCAGGCTGTCGAGAGCGATCTGTTTGCCGTCCAGTGTGGTGAGTTCGATCCTGGGTGCTGTCTGTTTTTGCGTCAGAGTGAGCGCTAACCATGCAACCACGGCAAGTATGCCGATGGCAATTAAAACATGCTTTTTGGCGGGCATCAATTTTCCTTTAATTGCTGATTCAACTCGGCCAGGCGCTGTGGCGTGCCGACGTCCACCCAGCGTCCAGTGTAATGCATGCCACCCACTGTGCCGCGATCCATCGCCGCGCGCAACAGCGGCGCGAGCTTGGCTTTGGCGCCCTTGTCGATGGCGGCGAAAAATTCCGGCTGATAGACGCCGATGCCGCTGAAAGTCAACATGGTCGGCCCTTGTGATCGGACGGTTTCTCCTTGCAGGGAAAAATCCCCCTCGGGATGCTGGGGCGGGTTGTCCACCAGCACCAGGAAAGTGGCGTATTTTTTTGCGGCAGCCTTCAGTCGGGTGAAATCGAAATCGCAAAACACGTCGCCGTTGACTACCACGAAAGCTTCGTCACCGAGCAGGGGTAAGGCATTGGCGATGCCACCCGCTGTTTCCAGTGCTTCTGGCTCGGGTGAATAGTGAATGCTTACGCCGAAACGGCTTCCCTCGCCCAGGAAGGCTTCGATCTGGTCGCCGAGGTGGGCGTGGTTGATCACCAGCTCGCGTATCCCGGCACGTGCCAGGTTTTCGATGTGCCACACGATCAGCGGCTTGCCGCCGACTTGCAGCAGCGGCTTGGGAACGGTGTCGGTGAGCGGACGCATGCGTTCGCCCCGGCCAGCCGCGAGAATCATGGCTTTCAAAAACTATACCCCGTCGCCGCCTTTTTGTTTTCCAGTTCATCCAGCAGCCGTAGCAGTGGCGTCAGAGCGATGTAGCGTTCGCAGGCCTTGCGCAAGTAAGTCATTACTAACGGCATGTCCTTGAGGTAGGCGTCCTTGCCGTCGCGGTGATGGAGGCGGGCGAAAATTCCCAGCACCTTGATGTGGCGCTGCACGCCCATCCATTCGAAATCGCGGTAGAACTCATAGAAGTCGGCATTGACCGGCAGTCCGGCTTTTCTGGCCCGTTCCCAGTAACGGATACACCAGTCCAGCACGCGTTCCTCGTCCCAGGTGATGTAGGCGTCCTTGAGCAGGGAGGCAAGGTCGTAAGTAATCGGGCCATAGACCGCGTCCTGGAAATCCAGTACGCCGGGGTTGGGAGAGGATGTCATCAGATTGCGCGAATGGTAATCGCGATGGACAAACACCTTGGGCTGGGACAGGTTGTTGAGGGTAATCAGGGCAAAGGTGCGTTGCAGACCCTCGCGCTGGGAATCGCTCAAAGCCGCTTGCATATGCTTGTCCACATACCATTCCGGCAGCAGGTTCATTTCGCGCTGCAGTAGCGCTTCGTCATAGGGCGGCAGGGTATCCGGCCGGCTCGCCAGTTGAATCTTGATCAGGGCGTCGATCGCATCACGGTAGAGCGCGTCGGCATTGCTTTCATCGAGAACCTGCAGGTAAGTGGTGTGGCCGAGGTCGGACAGCAGCAGAAAGCCCTGCCTCAAATCCTGTGCCAGGATTTGAGGCACATGGGCGCCTGCCGCCCCGAACAACTGGGCGACGCGGATAAATGGCCGGCAGTCTTCCTGTGCGGGTGGGGCATCCATGACGATATGCGTGCCATCATGGGCGGCGACACGAAAATAGCGGCGGAAGCTGGCATCCGCCGAAGCCGGCTCCACCGTCCATCCGCCATCGGGAAGCTGCTGGTGCAGCCAGTCATGCATCAGTTCTATTCGGTCCACAGCGTTTGCGCCTCATTGCTTAATTCGTGAAATTGTGCGATTTTAGCACCTATATAAGCACCCTAATAACAATGCGCCCGCTCCCTCTCTCTCTTGCTGCCCTTGCCCTGTTAGTCCCGCCAATCGATCTCCGCGCTGAAGACGACGCGCTGGACTTGCGTCCCCAGACTTCGCTGATATCCATTTTTCCCGCTGACGAGCAGACGCCGATCTTTCTCGACGCGGATCGCATGTCAGGTCATCGGAATGTCGAAATACAGGCCGATGGCGAGTGCGAGTTGCGCAAACGGGGACGGGTTATCAACGCCGATAGCTTGATTTACAACCAGGCGGAAGACGAGGTGCATGCGCAAGGCAATGTGCGCATCGAGCAGAATGGCAACGTGACGACCGGCCCGGAACTCAAGATGAAGCTGGAAACGCAGCAGGGTTATATGCGCGAGCCGGTCTACACGCTGCAGCAGCCGGTCGCACATGGCGCGGGGGCGCATCTGGAATTTCTCGGAAAGAATCGGCAACGCCTTACCCGTGGTACTTATACCACTTGCGCCGAAGGCAATAACGACTGGTTTCTGCGCGTAGGCGAACTGGAACTTGACCGTACCACCCAAACCGGTACGGCCTACCATGCCAGCATCTTTTTCAAGGGCGTACCGTTTCTGTATACGCCGTGGATGGATTTTCCGCTGGATGACCGGCGCAAATCGGGTTTCCTGTCGCCTTCCTTCGGTAGCAGCGTCAAGAGCGGTGCCGAATTTGCCCTGCCCTATTACTGGAATATCGCCCCCGAACAGGATGCCACCCTCACGCCGCGCATTCTGTGGCGGCGCGGTCTGCAGTTGAGCGGGGAGTATCGCTATCTGAATCCGATGTATTCCGGTCAAACGCGCGCCGAAGTCCTGCCCAACGATAGTCTTGCCGGTCAAGGCCGCCACGCCCTGTCGCTGCTCCACATGCAGAATTTCGGCGCAGGCTGGGCGGGCAGCCTGAATCTGCAGAAGGTATCGGACGATAATTATTTTCGCGATCTGACCACCACCCTGGCCAGCACTTCACAAGTCAACCTGCCGCGCCAAGGGGTACTGAGCTATAACGGCCACGGCCTGAGTTTCATGGGCCGGGTGCTGAGCTATCAGACCCTGCAGGACCCACTGGCGCCGGTGGTCAAGCCCTACAGCCTGGCACCGCAACTGCTGGTTAACGGCCTGTGGCGCAACTTTCCCGCCGTGGATCTGGGCCTGACCGGCGAATGGGCGGATTTTCGCCACTCGACACGGCCCAACGGCAAGCGCCTGACTTTTTACCCCAATGTGACCATGCCCCTGCAGCAAAGCTTTGCCTACGTTACACCCAAGCTTGGCATGCATATGACCCGCTACACGCTGGGCGAGAACAACGTTGCCGGGCTGCCGGATGCGACGCGCACGCTGCCGATTTTCAGCGTTGACAGCGGGCTCTTTTTCGAGCGCGACATGCAGTTGCGCGACCGCGAGTTTATTCAGACGCTGGAGCCACGGCTGTATTACCTTTACGTGCCCTATCGCGACCAAAGCCGGCTACCCATCTTCGATACGGGCCTGGCGGATTTCAATTACGCCCAGATGTTCAGCGAGAACCAGTTTGTCGGCGGCGACCGCATCAATGATGCGAACCAGGTGACCGCCGCCCTGACTACGCGCTTGCTTGACCCGGAAAGTGGCCAGGAACGGATACGGGGGACCATTGGTCAGCGCTATTATTTCAAACCGCAGCAAGTCACACTGGACGGCAGTGCCGGCCGAACCGACCAATCTTCCGATATCCTGGCTGCTTTCAGCGGCCGGCTGACGCCATTCTGGAATGTCGACGCCGGCGTGCAGTACAACACCGGCCAGCAGCAATTCCAGAAAACCGGCGTCGGCGTGCGCTACCAGCCGGCGGTGGGCAAGGTGCTCAACCTTGGCTACCGCTTTACCCGTGATATGCTTTATCCGATCGAGCAACTGGATTTTTCCGCGCAATGGCCTCTTGGCGGCCGCTGGCAAGGGGTAGGGCGATGGAATTATTCATTACAGGACAGCAAAATTCTGGAGGGGCTGGCCGGGCTTGAATATAATGGCGGTTGCTGGGCGGCGCGGGTGGTAATGCATCGCCTGGCTATCGCTACCGCCCAGACAAACAATTCGATATTGTTCCAGCTGGAGTTGTTCGGCATGGGAAAAATCGGCTCCAACCCACTGAATATCCTGAAGCGGAATATTTCCGGCTATGCCCCGACTCTTCAATCCTCCACACCGGCTACAACCTATGACCCGTTCTAAATCAAAACTGCTTGCGTTTTTTCTGGCGGCTTCCCTGTTGAGCATGACGCATTTACCCAGCGCCAGCGCGGAAACAAAGCCGGCACGCGTGACCGCGCTCGACCGCATCGTTGCGGTGGTAAACAGCGATGTCATCACCCAGATCGAGCTTGACGCGCGTCTGCGCATGGTGATCCAGCAACTACAAAAACAGGGCACGCCCATGCCGCTCCGCGATTTGCTGGAAAAACAACTGCTGGAACGCCTCATCATGGATCGCCTGCAATTGCAGTTTGCCCAGGAAACCGGGGTCAAGATTGACGATGCCCAGCTCGACAAGACCTTGCAGCGCATCGCCCAGGAGAACAAACTCAGCGCGGAACAGTTTCGTGCCGCCCTGGAAAAGGACGGCGTGGATTTCAGCAAGTTCCGCGAGGACATCCGCAAGGAGATACTCATGGCGCGGCTGCGCGAGCGGGAAGTGGACAACCGCGTGAACGTGAGCGAGGGCGAGGTGGATAACTACCTCAACAACCGCAGTGCGGCGGCGGGTTCCGGCGGCGAGTTCAACCTCGCGCATATTCTGGTGCGGGTGCCGGAACAGGCCAGCCCGGAACAACTGCAGAAGCTGAAGTCGCGCGCCCTCAAGGCGCTGGAAGAGGTGCAGGCCGGAAAAGATTTTCGCCAGGTCGCCGCGAGTTATTCCGATGCCCCGGATGCCCTCGAAGGTGGCGTGCTGGGCTGGCGCACGGCAGGGCAATTGCCGGCCCTGTTCGCCGATGCGCTCGGCAACCTCAAGCCGGGAGAAACCAGCCAGATACTGCGCAGCCCGAACGGTTTTCATATCCTCAAGCTGCTGGATAAACGTGGCAAGGAGGCCGCATTCGTGGTGCAGCAAACCCATGCTCGCCATATCCTGATCAAGGTGAATGAAGTGGTGTCGGAGCAGGACGCCAGGAACCGTGCCCTGCAGCTCAAGGAACGGCTCGACAACGGCGCAAAATTCGAGGAACTGGCCCGGCAGCACTCGGAAGACGGCTCCGCCAGCCGCGGCGGCGATCTCAACTGGCTCTCGCCAGGCGACACCGTGCCGGAATTCGAGAAGGCCATGGATGCCCTGAAGCCGGATCACGTCTCCGAGCCGGTGCGTTCCCCTTTCGGCTGGCACCTGATCCAGGTGCTGGAGCGCCGCAGCGAGGACGTGAGCAAGGAACGCACACGCCTGCAGGCGCGCCAGGAAATCCGCATACGCAAGGCCGACGAGGCTTATCAGGAATGGCTGCGCCAGTTGCGCGACCGGGCTTATGTCGAGTACCGGCTGGAAGATAAAAACTAAGTTATTGCTGCAAGCATGAATATCCAGTTCCAGCGCATGGTCGACCGCTACGCGGGGGTGCCTGTGTGCGCCCTGCTTTCGCTGCTGGAGCGCCTGCGTTACAAGGCGGAGGGGGGGCAGCCGCCACGCAGGATCCTGGTGATCATGCTCTCGGAAATGGGCAGCCTGGTGCTGGCGCAGCCGATGTTCGCGCGCCTGCGGCAGCAGTACCCCGAGGCTTCCCTGCATGTGCTGCTGTTTGCCAAGAATCGCGAAGTGCTGGACCTGCTCGAGGTGGTGCCGAAGGAAAACGTGCTGACCCTGAATGATCGCTCCCTCTCCCTTTTCGCCGTGGATATTTTCCGTGTGTTGCGCGCCTTCCGTGCGATCCGTTTTGATGCGGTGATCGACTGCGAACTGTTCGCGCGCGCCAGCAGCATTTTTTCCTATCTCAGTGGCGCCCCGACGCGCGCCGGATTTTATCGGCATACCCAGGAAGGGCTGTACCGCGGCTCATTCATCAACCGCCGCGTGATGTATAACCCCTACCGCCATCTGACCGAGCAATTCCTGACCATGGTCGATGCGCTGGAGTCCCGCAGCGTGCCGGTAGCCAAGCGCCTTCCCGCCGTGCCTTCGGGAACGGTGCCGGCACTGGCTTTTGGCGAAGGCGAACTGCGGCGGATCAGTGCCCGGCTGCATGCCGATTTTCCCGCTCTCCACGGCCAGCGCCTGGTGCTGGTCTACCCCAGCGGCGGCCTGCTGCCGATCCGTGCCTGGCCACCCGAATCCTACCAGCAGCTCTGTAGCAGCCTGCTGGCCGATGGATATGCGGTGGGCATCATCGGCATGAAGCAAGACAAGCCGCTCGGCCAGCGCATCGTGGCGCACTGCCAGAGCCCCTTGTGCGTCGACCTGACGGGCTATACCCGGTCGGTGCGTCACCTGCTGGCGCTATTTCACCGTGCCGTGCTGCTGGTCACCAACGATGGCGGGCCGGGACAGTTCGCCGCGCTGACCCCGATTCCCGCCATCATTTTTTTCGGCCCCGAAACCCCTGTGCTGTATCGCTCGCTGGGCCAGAACGCCCATTGCTTTCACCTGCCGCTACCCTGCTCGCCTTGCCTCACTGCGTATAACCACCGCAACTCGCCCTGCGATGGCGATAACCAGTGCCTCAAGCTGATCGCGCCGCAACAGGTGCTGGATCAGGCGCGTGCCATGCTGGCCACGCCTCTGGAGAGTGGCCGGGTGGCCCTCCAGTCGGCATGAGACGCCTGGCCGCACTGTACAAGCTGCCGCTGGTTGGCTGGCTGCTGCGCCAGCGTTTTCTCAAATTTGGCATGGTGGGCGCGTCGGGCGTGGTGGTTAACCTGGGCGTGCTCTATCTCGCCCAGGAGTACCTGTTCGCGGCCGTTCACCCGGTCGAGATGCGACTCAATCTTTCGCTGGCCCTGGCGATTTTATTTTCCACCCTCAACAATTTTGTCTGGAACCGCATATGGACCTGGGGGGACCGCAAGCACCATCATTTCGACAAGCACGTCTTTGTCCAGTTTGGCCAGTATGCGCTGGCCTGCTGGCTGGGCATCGTGCTGCAGGTGGCGTTTACCAAAATCCTGGTGGCGGCGCACTTCTACTATCTGCTGGCCAATCTCATGGCCATCGTGCTGGCCAGCGTCTTCAACTACCTGGCAAATGATTTCTGGACTTTCGGCCGGATCAAGCGGATCGCCGATGCGGCCTTGCACCCGCACGAGGAAGAGCAGAAGGACAGACGGGACGACCATGAGATACGCTGATTCCACAAGGTTGCGCCTGACTTTCTACGTGCTGGCCTCGCTGCTGGCGGTGGCGATCTACTTCTTCGGACTCGACGGTCAGCATATCCCGCGCAATGGCGATGAGGACGTCTATCAGCACATCACCCGCCTAACCGCCGAGAGCGGCAAACTGCTGCCGCTGCAGTCGCAACTTGACCACATGCGTAATACCAAGCCACCGCTACTGTTCTGGCAGGGTATTGCAGCGACGCGCTGGGGGCAGGAATGGACCCTGTGGAACCTGCGCTATCCCAGCGTGATCTACACCCTGCTGACCGCCATGATGGTGTTTCTGCTCGCCCGGAAACTGTCGCGCCGCTGGGAGACGGGATTTGTGGCGCTGCTGACCTACCTCGCCTTTTTCAGCACCTATCGCTATGGCCGGCCCTTCCTGACCAATCCTCCCGAGGTGTTCTGGCTTTTTCTGCCTTTCTTCGTGCTGCTCTATTGGCACCCGAAAGCCTTCGCGTCCTCCTGGCGCGTGCCGCTGTTGCTGGGCAGCGCGATCGGCATCGGGCTGCTGTACAAATCCTTTGCCCTGCTGTTGCCGGTGGGCCTGACCCTGGCCTGGTGGTACTGGCGGGAACGGGAGTATCAGTTGGGCGCTTTTGTGTCGCGGGATGTCCCCAAGCTGCTGCTCATCGCCTGTGTCGCCCTGCTGCTGTTCGCCCTGTGGTTCGTGCTCGACCCAGAGCCGCGGGCAATCTGGCAGGAGTTCGTGGTGGGCGAGAACGTCGGGAAATTCGATCCCCACGGCGACAGCTATGTGGTCAAACTGCTCTGGGGCGGGTCCAGCGTATGGCGCATGCTGCTGGAGTTTTTTTTCGCCAACGCCGGTTTTCTCGCCTTTCCGGTCGCGGCGTTATTCGTCCTCGCCTACCGGCAGCGCGCCCAGATGGGCGCGGAGGAGAAGTTGCTGTGGATCTGGGTCATCACCCTGTTTGTGGTGTTCAGCCTGCCGAGCCAGCGTTCGAGCCGCTACCTGATGGATGCCATGCCGGCCATCGCCGTCCTCTGCGCCCTCCACTGGCAACAGATCAGCCGCAAGGCCTTTGTGTTGAGCCTGGTGATGGCCGGTGCGCTGCTCGCGCTGTTGATCCATCTCTCGCTGCGCCTGCAGCAGGAAAGCGGCGCTGCCTTGTATGGGATGGGTTACTGGACCCTGCTGGGCGCGACCGCCGTGCTTCTGGTGTCGGCCCTGCTGGTGCCGCGCCTGACCCGGCCCGGCGTCAATCTCGTGATTCTTCTGGTTTTCGCCATTCTGGCCGCCTTGCTGCAGCCCCTGAACGGCGCGCTGGGCAATTTTTCCCCGCAGGCGCGCCAGTTCGCCCAAGGCAGGGACATCTGGGTGCCCTGCAATTTCAGGGCCAAAGACGAGGGATATCACTTCATCCTGCCGGGTGCCCGAATTCATGGTTATGATGAACACCAGGGACTGAGCGCGGCCGCCCTGGCGCAGCGCTATCCGCTGTTCGCCGTGCGTCAGCTTCCGGGAGAGGATTGCGCTGGCTGCCAGGTCATCGGCGAGCGCATGGATCTGCGCAGCCGCCACAGCGACGCCCAACTCAAGGCCATGTTGCTGGAGGGGCAGTTGTTCCAGTTGCTGTTCGTGAAGGAGTATCTGGTCGCCGCGCCGGGCACGGGCGCAGCGGTGTTGCGCGCGGCCGGGCACGAGGAATGCCGCTGATGACCCTTCTCGCGCGACGCCCGGTGGTACTGGCTCTGGTGTTGCTGGCTTTTGCCATGGGCTTCCACAAAGCGTTCCAGCGCCCTCCCGCCGCGCCGTTTGCCGCGCAACCGGCCATGCCCCTCCATCAGGAAGCGCCCCGCTGGCAAAGCCGCTTTGTCTCCGCGCAGCCTAATGTCCAGAGCCATGCGGCTTCGCTGGTGGAGTTGCGGGATGGACGGGTACGCGCCTTCTGGTTTTCCGGCAGCCGCGAGGGGGCCAAGGATGTGCAAATTTACACGGCGGTTTTCAATCCGGATCGCGGGGAATGGAGCCCGGCGCGCCCCATGGTGAACAGCCGGGATATCCAGCGCGGCTTGCTGCGCTACGTCAAGAAACTGGGCAATCCGGTCGCCGCCCGGGCGGCGGATGGCACCCTGCGGCTGTTTTTCGTGACGGTGTCGCTGGGGGGGTGGGCGGGCAGCTCGATTACATGGATGAATTCGGGCGATGAAGGGGAAACGTGGAGCGAGCCGCAGCGGCTGATCACCTCGCCTTTCCTCAATCTCAGCACGCTGGTCAAGGGCGCGCCCTTTCTCTATGCCGACGGCACCCTCGGCCTGCCGGTCTATCACGAACTGTTCAACAAATTTGGCGAGCTGTTGCGTCTCGATCCAGCGGGCCGGGTCATCGACAAGCAGCGCCTCAGTGATGGCAATTACAGCCTGCAGCCCGTGCTGCTGATCCAGGATGCGCAACGGGCGCTGGCGCTGATGCGCTACTCTGGCCCAGAGCGGCCGCACCGGGTGATCGGCAGCGCCAGCAGCGATGGCGGGCAGCATTGGTCACGTCCCTTCAAGCTGCCCCTGGCGAACCCCAATGCGGCGCTCTCCGGCGTGGTCCTGGCGGATGGGCGGATGGTGGTGGCGCTGAACAATATCGAGGAAAACCGCGAGGTGCTCTCGCTGGTGGTGTCGGCGGACGGCGGCGCCAGCTGGAACACGGTCGAACTGCTGGAAAACCAGTACAACCAGCGCCTTGAAAGGAGCCAGTATCAGCGTGTGGCCGCCGAACTGGCGCGGCAGTCCGATGCGTCCGTGCGCGATGGCACGCCCTATGCCGAGTCGGCGCTGCGCCAGCAGTGCCGCGCCCAGGGCTGCGATTTCGAGTTTTCCTACCCCTATCTGATCCAGACGCGACAGGGGGATTTGCATCTGGTCTATACCTGGAACCGCAGCTTCATCAAACACATTCAATTCACGCCGGCCTGGCTGGACCGGCATCCGGGAAGCAACGCGCATGCCGAGTTACACTGATTTTACCGGACTGGGCGGCATCGCCGTCGCCCTGGCCGCGCTGGCCGTTTCGCTCGCGCCGCGCGCACGCTTGAGCGGCGGGCAGCGCGCGCTCCTGTTTGCCGGGGTGGCGCTGGCTTCCCTGCTGCCGCTCGGCGGGCTGCCTCTGGCCGCCTATGTCCGTGGCGCGAGCGGGGATTTGAGCCTCACTACGCTGACCCTGCTCTTGCTCGGCGTATTTGGGGCCGCTTTCCCGGCCGCATCGGGCCGCGAGCGGCTGGCGCTCCAACTCGGAATCCTGCTTGCTTCTCTTGCCCTGTATCCGCTGGCACTGGGGCTTGGCATGTTCGACCCCTACCGTTTGGGATATGGCCATCCCGGATTCATGGCGGGGCTGCTGTTGCTGGCGCTGGCATCCTGGTTCTGGCGATTTTACCTGCCCGCGTTTTGCCTGGCGCTGGCTGTCCTGGCCTGGCGTGTCGGCTGGTACGAATCCGGCAACCTCTGGGACTACCTGCTCGACCCGCTGCTGGCGGTTTATGCCGGAGGCGCGCTGCTGCGGCGCGGGATCGCGGCCCTGCGGGGCCATGGACAAACCCGGCAAACTCAATAGAATGGACGGCTTTTGGCCAGCCACTGGAGCGCGCAAATTTTGACTGCTCAATTACCTACCCTCGCCCTGACGGCCGGCGAACCCGCCGGTATCGGCCCCGACCTGTGCGTGCTGCTTGCCCAACAGGGGGTTGCGGCGCGCGTCATCGTGCTGGCGGACAAAACCTTGCTGGCAGCGCGCGCCAAGGCGCTCAAGCTGCCGCTGGCAATAATGGATTATGCGCCGCTGGCTGATCAACCGTCCCCGCCCAGGGCGCTGGAAGTCATGCATGTTCCCCTGGCGGCCGCGGTTCAGCCCGGCAAGCTTGATGTAGCCAATAGCCGCTACGTTCTGGAGACGCTGCGCTGTGCTGTTGAAGGTTGCCTGAATGGCACTTTTGACGCCCTGGTGACCGCACCGGTTCACAAGGGCGTGATCAACGATGCGGGCATTCCCTTTACCGGGCATACCGAATACCTGGCGGAACAGACCGGCACGCCCCGGGTGGTGATGATGCTGGTGGGCGGCGGGATGCGGGTGGCGCTGGCGACCACCCATCTGCCGCTGCGCTCCGTCGCCGATGCGATTACTCAAGACAGCCTGCGCGAAGTCATCCGCATTCTGCATCATGATCTCGTTTCCCGCTTCGGTATCGCCCGGCCGCGCATCCTGGTTGCCGGCCTCAACCCCCACGCCGGAGAAGGCGGCCATCTCGGACGCGAGGAAATCGAGGTGATCTCCCCCGTGCTGGATGCCTTGCGTGCCCAGGGGATGGATTTGCGCGGCCCGCTGCCGGCGGATACCCTGTTTACGCCGCGCATGCTGGCCGAATGCGATTGCGTGCTGGCCATGTATCACGATCAGGGCTTGCCGGTGCTCAAACACGCGAGTTTTGGCGGCGGCGTCAATGTTACCCTGGGCTTGCCCATCATTCGCACTTCCGTGGATCATGGCACGGCGCTCGACCTGGCGGGTAGCGGCAATGCCGAACCGGGCAGCCTGCTGGCGGCGCTGGAACTGGCTTGTGCCATGGCGCGGCGATGAACCATATTCCACGTAAAAGGTTTGGCCAGCACTTCCTCACCGATCGCCAGGTGATTGCCGATATCGTCACCGTCATTCGTCCCCGGCCCGACGATCTGATGGTGGAAATCGGCCCCGGCCTGGGCGCGATCACCAAGCCATTGCTACAGACCTTGCGCCACCTGCACGTGGTTGAGCTTGACCGCGATATCGTCACGCGCTTGCACCGCGACTACGATCCGGAGCGACTCACCGTGCACTCATGCGATGCGCTCAAATTCGATTTTGGCGGCCTGGGCAGCCCGTTGCGCGTGGTCGGAAACCTGCCCTATAACATTTCAACGCCGCTGCTGTTTCACCTCGCCGCTTTTTCCCCGCACATCGAGGACATGCACTTCATGCTGCAGCAGGAAGTGGTCGAGCGCATGGTGGCGGCGCCCTCGACCCCGGCCTACGGCAGGCTGTCGGTGATGCTGCAGTATTCCTTCCTCATGGATTATCTCCTGCACGTGCCGCCGCAGGCTTTCTCGCCGCCACCCCGGGTGGAGTCCGCGGTGGTGCGCATGTTGCCCTGGCGCGAGCGCCCCTTCCTGGCGCAAGACGAGGAGTTGCTGGCGAAGATAGTGCTTGCGGCGTTTGCCATGCGTCGCAAGACGCTGCGCAACACCCTCCATGCCTATCTCAAGGATGCGGATTTCGAACATCTCGGAATCGAGCCCGGTTTGCGGGCGGAAAATATCGGCGTGGCGGATTTCGTGCGCATCGCCAATTATTGTCACGCCGCCAACCCGGACCGGGAACGCACGTAAACATGGCACTGCCTCTGCGAAATAGCCTGGAATATCGGGCTACGCCGAGCGGGATCTAATGGCGGGTCTCAACGCAACTTGAATTGCTTGATGACGCCATCCAGTTTGGCGGATAGTTTTGCCAGTTTGCCGACGGCCTGTTCGCTGGAGATGGTATCCAGCGAGGCTTCCTGCACCATACGGCTGATTTCATCCACGTGGCCGCGCACGCCGGATACCATCTGATTCTGCGATTCGGCACCGGTGGCGATGCGTTCGATCATTTCGGACACCATTTCAACGCTGCGCACGATCTCCTGCAATGCCTGGCCCGCCTCGGTGGCCTTCTCCACCCCACCGCGCACTTGCTCGGTGCCGCTTTGCATGGTGGAAATCGCGTTGCGCGTTTCCTGCTGCACGCTCTGGATCATTTGGCTGATTTCCTTGGTGGCCTGGGCGGTTTTTTCCGCCAGTTTGCGCACCTCGTCCGCCACCACCGCGAATCCGCGCCCCTGCTCGCCGGCGCGGGCAGCTTCAATCGCCGCGTTAAGGGCGAGCAGGTTGGTCTGTTCGGCAATGCCGTTGATGACCGCCACGATGGCGCCGATTTCATCGGACTTGCGGCCCAGGCTATCCACCGCGGAAGAACCCAGGGTGACCGATTCGTTAATCTGGCGCATGCCCTGGATGGTTTCCTGAACGATTTTGCCGCCCGATTTGGCCAGGTTCGAGGCGTTGCGCGCCGCCTCCGAGACCTGGCTGGCACTGCTGGAAATTTGCGCTACCGTATCCGAAAGCGTCTCGGTGCTGGAGTTGATGCTGGCCACGGTTTGATGTTGCGCCTCAAAGCGGCTGCGCACCCCGCTCATCAGTTCCTGGATGGTGTTGGCATCGTGGCTCACGGAGCCGCTCATGCTCGCCACTTCGCCGATCAGGTCGCGCAGGTTGCTCGCCATCTTGTTGAAACTGGCGACAATTTCGCCGATCGTGTCGTCGCTTTCCATGGCACAGTGGAGACTGATGTCCTTGTTGCTGATCGCCGTGGCAACTTGCGAAATACGCCGCAGCTTGGACAGCAGCACCCAGCTTACCAGCCAGTAATTGGCCAGTCCGAGAATGACACCCGCTGCCAGCGCGCTGACGGTGAACCAAACCAGCATGCCCGGTTTCCATTCGACGAAGATGTTGGCAAAGAACGGAAATACCGCTCCCATCACCACGCCAAGCGCCAGAAAAGACAACAACAGATTGCGCAGAATACTGGGTTTCATGGCTGTTTCCCCTACTATAGTTATTCCGGATTATCCATTAGCACCAAACCACCGCTGTGGGAGCGGCGCCCTCGCCGCGATTTGCGGACGCATTCGCGCCGGGGGCGGCGCTCCTACATACACGGGCATTCCAATGGATAATCTGGGTTTATGATTTTGTTAGTGCATCATAACGCGCTTGGCGCGAGGAAAAAACCACAAACCGAACAGGGGGGAAACAGGTCAGAAGCGGTGGTAATGCGCGCCCTGCTCCTTGAGCAAGGCGCGTTGCACGGCGTATTCCGGGCACAACTGGGCCACGATTTGCCAGAAGGAGGGAGAATGGTTCAGTTCGACAAGATGGGCCAGTTCATGGATAACCACATAGTCTATTATCGATGGCGGGGCCTTGATCAGGCGCCAGTTGAGGCGGATGCTGCCGCCGCTGGTGCAGCTTCCCCAGCGGGTGCGGGCGCTGCTCAGGCCCAGTCGCGACACGCTTACGCCAAGCTGGCGTGCATAAAGTGCGACCCGATGCTGAAAAAATTCCAGCGCCTCGCGACGGTACCACTGCACGATTCGGGTTTCGAGCGCTGCGGTGTCTGATGGGTCGGGCAGGGCTACCCGTAACTGTCCGTCGCCAAGGGCTGGCCGCGCGCGCGGCGTGCCGTGCTCCACCACCAGTTCGATGGGGCTGCCGAGAAATGGCAGCCACTCGCCGTCACGCCAGTTAAAGGCTGGAACGCTACGGGCGCGCATCGCCTCAAGTTTGTCCAGCACCCAGCCTGATTTTTCCAGCAGTATTGACTCCCAGGCCCGTTGCGGGGTTCGGGCGGGCACGCTGACGGTCAGCCCAGTATGGTCTATTTTGAGGCCGACGGTACGGCGGCGCGGGCTGCGCCGCAGCAGGTAGGAGACCTCCTCGTTACCGAGCCGTATGCGGTGCAAGCGGCCCACCTTCATAGTCATGCGCGATGCGCTGCATTTCCGCCTCGATCCACTCTTCCACCACGGCGTTGAGCGCGCCCGCTTTCATGCCCGCCGTATGGATCGGCTTGCCGATGCTCAGGGTAATGGTGCCGGGATATTTGAGAAAGGCGTTCTTGCCCCAGAATTCCCCGGCATTATGCGCCAGCGGCAGCACGGTGGCGCCGTTGTGAGCGGCCATGAAAGCGCCGCCGATGTTGTATTTCCCCTTCGTCCCCGGCTTCACCCGCGTCCCTTCGGGAAAGACCGCCACGCAGAATCCCTGTGCCAGCCTTTCCTTGCCCTGTTCGGAAATTTGTTTCAGGGCCTCCTTGCCGGCAGCGCGGTCTATCGCGATCGGACTGGTCATGGCCAGCCCCCAGCCGAAGAACGGGATTCTCAGGAGTTCGCGCTTCATTACCCAGACCACCGGGGGGAAGATGCACTGGAATGCCAGGGTTTCCCATGCCGACTGGTGCTTGGCGAGGATGACAACGGGGGTGGAGGGGATGTTTTCCGCGCCGATAACGCGGTATTGCAGGCCGCAGATCAGCCTGGCCCACCACAGCATGCTTTTTGCCCAGCCAGCGATGATGCGGGAGCGTGTCAGCGGATGGAAGGGAAAGGTGAGCAGGGCGATGACTGAAAAGAACGGGGTGAGCAGCAGCATGCCCAAGGCATACAACAAGGAGCGCAGCCACACCATCATGCGGCAGGGGTGGTCAGATGGCGCACGGCATTGGCCAGATCCGCGAACACCAGGGTTCCCTCGGGCAAGCCGCCGGCCTCGATGGTTTTTTCCCCTTTGCCGGTGCGCACCAGAATTGGCATGGCACCCATGGCGGTGGCCGCCTGCAGGTCGCGCAGGGAATCGCCGATGGCGGGCACGCCCTTGAGGTCCATGTTGAAGCGTTTGCTGATTTCCTCGAACATGCCCGGCTTGGGCTTGCGGCAATCGCACCTGGAATCCGCAGCGTGGGGGCAGAAAAACAGCGCGTCGATGCGTCCGCCAACCTGGGCCAGGGCCTTGTGCATCTTGTCATGGATGGCGTTGAGGGTGGCCATGTCGAACAGGCCGCGCCCGATCCCGGACTGGTTGGTGGCCAGCACCACCCGGTAGCCCGCCTGGTTGAGCCTGGCAATGGCCTCCAGGCTGCCGGGAATGGGTTTCCACTCCGCCGGACTTTTGATGAACTGGTCGGAGTCGAAGTTGATCACGCCGTCGCGGTCGAGGATGATGAGTTTCAT
>JAUYFW010000111.1 GCA_030690835.1 Sulfurimicrobium sp.
CGGTTTCACATTTCACTTGTCGCCTAGAGGCGCCTACTTTTGGTTCATGATTCTGGGCGGCGATTCGCCATGCCCGTTAGAATGGCAGCGTCAGGTTTGGCGAATCCGCCAGCAGCACCGCGCGGAATTCCGCCTGAATGCGTTTTAGCGCCGTCTCGTTGTCGCCCTCGAAGCGTAACACAATCACCGGCGTGGTATTCGAAGGCCGCATCAGGCCGAAACCGTCGGGATATTCCACGCGCAGACCATCGAGGGTAATGATTTCCCGGGAGTTGGGGAATTCGGCGCTCTTTTGCAGCCGCTCGATCAGCGCGTAGTGCGCGCCTTCTTCCATCTGGATTTGCAGCTCCGGCGTGTTCACGGTGTCCGGCAGGCCGTGCAGGGTGGCGTTGATGTCCGTCTGCCGGGAGAGATATTCCAGCAGCCGCGCCCCGGTGTAGAGGCCGTCGTCGAAGCCGTACCAGCGCTCCTTGAAGAAGACATGGCCCGACATCTCCCCCGCCAGCAGGGCGCCGGTTTCCTTCATTTTTGCCTTGATGAAGGAGTGACCGGTTTTCCACAGCAGCGGCTTGCCGCCGCGCTCGCGAATCCAGGCGAACAGCTTGCGCGTGGATTTGACGTCGAAAATGATTTCCGCGCCAGGGTTGCGGCTCAGTACATCGTCGGCGTACAGCATCAACTGGCGGTCGGGGTAAATGATGCGGCCATCCTTTGCCACCACGCCGAGACGGTCGCCGTCGCCATCGAAAGCCAGGCCGATTTCCGCATCCGAGGTTTTCAGTCGCTCGATCAGGTCCTGCAGGTTTTTCGGCACCGATGGATCGGGGTGATGGTTGGGAAAGTTGCCGTCAACGACGCAGAACATTTCCTCCACCTCGCAGCCCATGTCGCGGTAGAGCTTGGGCGCGAACGCGCCGGCCACGCCGTTGCCGCAGTCCACGATGATTTTCATCGGACGCGCCAGCTTCACGTCGCCGACGATGCGCTCGATATAGTCCCGAGCGATGTCGTACTGGCGATAGCTGCCGCTGCCGTCGATCAGGTCGCCTTGCTCGATGCGCAGGCGCAGTTTCTGGATCGTGTCTCCGGACAGGGTTTCTCCGCCCAGCACCATTTTAAGGCCGTTGTAGTCGGGCGGGTTGTGGCTGCCGGTGACCATCACCGCGCAATTGGCGTGCAACTGATAGGCGCCGAAATAGGTCATGGGGGTGGCTACCATTCCCAGGTCGATCACGTTGATGCCGCTTTTGCGGATGCCGCGCGCCAGCGCCGCAGCCAGATCCGGGCCGGACAGGCGACCGTCGCGACCGATGACGATGTCGCTCTGTTGGCGCGCCACGGCTTCGGAGCCGATGGCGTGGCCGATGGCTTCGACGATTTCGGGGGTGAGCGTTTTGCCCACGATGCCGCGGATGTCATAGGGTTTGAAAATTTCCTTGGGGAGAGTGGTCATGGCTCTGGTCCTGTTTTTTTGATGATGATGCGTTTTTTTAGGGGATGAAGTCGCGCGGAGCGGACGAATGATGGCACGGTGCCGGATGGATGTCGTCGAGGTGGAAGCCGAAGACGCCGGATTTCCGTTCCGCGAAATACAGTTGCAGGGTACGGCGCACGCTGGCAAAGGCGATTTCATCCCACGGCACCTCTTCCTCGGAGAACAGCCGCACTTCCAGGCTTTCCTGACCCGCGCCGAAGACCGGTTGCAGCAGGCGGGCGCGGAAAAACAGGTGCACCTGGCTGATGTGCGGCACATTGAACAGGGTATACAGCGCGTCGATTTCGACCTCGGCCAGGGCCTCCTCGAAGGTCTCCCGCGCCGCTGCCTGGGGCGTGGTTTCGCTGTTTTCCATGAAGCCCGCGGGCAGTGTCCAGAAGCCGTGGCGCGGCTCGATGGCGCGGCGGCAGAGGAGAATCCTGTCTTCCCACTCGGGAATGCTGCCGATCACCAGTTTCGGGTTCTGGTAGTGGATGGTGTGGCAGACATCGCAGATATGGCGCGGCAGGTGGTCCCCCTCGGGGATGCGCAGGCTGACTTTGGCGCCGCAGTGGCTGCAGTAGTTCATGTTACCGCCATGATGTAAGGAATCCGGATTATAGCAAGAGGCATTGTCCGGCAGTAGGGGGGCTTCAATCCGCTGGCGGTTAAGGCCTGAAGCGGCTCACGGCCTGCTTCAAGTCTCTCGCCGCCGCCCCATGGCGCTCATAGCGCAGCTTGATGTAAAGCTGCGTGATGAGGTCGATCTGCCGTGCCAGATCGGGGCGCATGAGCGTGGCGCGCACGGCGAAATCCGCCGGCCCTTCATGGGGCGACCTTGCGATGCCACGGCGTGCCAGTCGGGCGCAGAATTTTTCATAGGCTGCCCGTACCGGGTCGTGGCCGTGCCGCGGCGTATGCCACAACATCCACAACGCGATCCCCAGCAACAGCGCGGCGATGCCCGTCACCATGGCGACCGCCATGCCCTGCCACGATGCCAGAGCGGTGTGAAAGCGCGACAGGAAGCGGCTCTGGCGTTCCTGGCCATAGCCCAGCACCCACTGATTCCAGTTGTTGTTGAGCAGGTCCCAGGACAGGCGTGTGCGCCGCAGCCATTCGGCGTCCAGTTGCAGCAGGGCGGGCGGCAGTTCGGCACCGGGCAGGGCGGCGGCGATGCCGGATTCGATGCGGTCGGGCGAGACCGCGCCCGTGGGATCGATGCGTACCCAGCCTTGTTTTTCCAGCCAGACTTCGGCCCAGGCATGAGCGTCGGACTGGCGCACGATCAGGTAATCTCCCAGCGGATTCATTTCTCCGCCCTGATAGCCCGTCACCACCCGCGCCGGGATGCCGGCGGCGCGCATGAGAAACACGAAGGTGCCGGCGTAATGTTCGCAGAAGCCGCGCCGGGTCTTGAACAGAAAATCGTCCACCGCCTGCTGCCCCAACAGGGGCGGATTGAGGGTGTAAACAAAAGCTTCATTGCGGAACATGCCCAGCGCCTGATTGACGATGGCTTGCGGGTTTTTCAGCGTATCGCGCCAGCGCGCGGCCAGTTCCAGCGCTTGGGGATTGGCCCTTGCGGGCAGGCGCAGCGCGCGTGCGCTTTCCTTTGCGCCGGGATCGAGGTCGAGGTCGAGGCGATATTGGGTGTAGGAGGCGAGACTGTAGCGCAGACGTTGCTGCACCGGCACCTGGGCGAGAATCTGCAAATCCCCGCCGGCACTGCTGCCGGGCGGCAGCGCTGCGGGCAGATCGAGCGCAAATAGCCAGCGCTGGTTATGCGGCTCCAGGGTAACGGTGTAGTTCACGGCCTTGCCCAGCGGCACGAGCTGCGCCGGTGTGCCGTCAAGCGGCTGGCGGGTGGACCAGGTGCGTCCGTCGTAATCCCACAGCACCGGCCCGCGCCAGTAGCGCAGGTTTTTATGCGGCGGCGGGCCGTCGAATTTGACCCGGAAAGCAATGGCCTCGGAGCGGATCAACTGGCTGATGGTGCCCGGAGACATGCTGTCCGAGAGGCCGGTCATGCCGGCGTGGGCATCCTTGGGCAAGCCCCACAGCGGGCCGACGCGCGGGAAAAAAACGAACAGCACCAGCATCAGCGGTACGGCTTGGGCCAGCAGGGTGCCGGCCAGACGCAGTCGCGGGCGCACGCTTAACCCGTTGTTGACATCGTTGTAGCCGATCATGGTGGCCGTGGTGACCAGCACCACGAGCAGCAGATAGAGCGCGGTGGGGATGGCCTGGGAATAGAGAAAGCTGGTGATGACCAGGAAATAGCTGAGGAAAATCACCACCATGGTGTCGCGCAGCGTCTTGATTTCCATCAGCTTGAGGACACTCATGACGACCAGCAGCGCGACCCCCGCATCGCGCCCGAACAGGGTGTGGTAATGGCTGAATATACCGGCGCTGGCAGCCGCGGCGAGCAGGAACAGCAGCCATTTTTTCGGTAGCCGCTCGTTGCTTCGCGTGATGGCCAGCCGCCACAGCCCCAGCGCCAGGCACAGCGGCCCTACCCATAGCGGCATGTGCTCCAGATGCGGTGCAATAGCCAGGGCGAGGGATGCCAGCAGCCAGGCGAGCTTGCTCATGGGCCGAATAGCGCCAGGGCTTCCAGGCACTGGCGGCGGTGTTCCGCGCCCGTCGCGGGGGGCAGGACGCGGCCCGGCAGGCGCAAGCCGTAGCGTTGAGCGGCAGCGTCGGCATCCAGCACCCAGCGCGTGAGGCGCGATAATCTGGCTTCCGTCTCCATGCCGGCCAGCAAATCCCAGTCCAGCCACAATTCCTGCTGCGCCGCGCCGCTAAACTGCTTGGTGAGCATGCCCTGTCCGCGCGCTACCGCTTTCCATGCCACATGGCGCAGCGAATCGCCGCTGTGGTAGGCGCGCAGGCCGCTGAAATCCTCGTGCCCTGCGCCGTGCTTGAGGCCTTGCCCTGCTTGTGCCTGGGCCACGGGCAGAGGGAGCGTCTCCGCTGCCGGACGGGGATAGACCAGGCAGTTCATGTCCAGATTGAGGTGGGCCCAAGTGCGGAACAGGCCAAGCGGGAAGGTACTGAACAGGGTGAAGCTGGCGGCATGCAGCAGGCCGCGCCGGCGGGCGGGCAGGGCGAACTCCAGGCAGGCGACATGATGGGGTGCAACATCGGTGAAATCGGCCGCGTCTTTTATGGCACTCAAACCGATGGCGTAGCGTGGCATGTTGCCCGTATTGTTCAGGCAAAGCTGGAAGCGCGCCTCCTGTCCGACGAACACCGGCGTGCTTTTGCCGACGCTGACCGTGAGCCGCGCCAGATTGCGGTAAGTATGAAGTATCGATACCACCGCCAGGCTGGCGAGCAGGAAAGTCAGGACGAAGCCCATGCTGTTGGTGTAGTTGATTGCGCCCAGCAGCATCACCAGCAGCATCAGGGCGAAGATCAGCCCGTGGCGGGTGGGCAGGATATAGAGGCGGCGCTGGGTCAGGATGACTGGCGCGGTTTCCATGGTGGGCCGAAACACGCGCTCCAAAAAGGTGGACCGGCGCAGCGGGTTGATCCGGGCAACCCAAGCGGGCAGCGTTGTCATGTCAGGGAATGGGCACGGCGGCAAGTAAATGGGCGATCAGGGCCGCGCTGCTTTCGCCACTGAATTCTCCGCTCGGATGCAGGCGGTGGCCCGCTACCGCCGGCAATACGGCCTGCACGTCTTCCGGCAGCACGGCATCGCGCCCCGAGATCAGCGCCCAGGCCCGGGCGGCATGCAGCAACGCCAGCGCGGCGCGGGGCGAAAGGCCGTTGAGATAGCGCGGGGTGTGGCGGGTGAAGGCCAGCAATGCCTGGATGTAATCGAGCAGGGCATCGGAAGCGAAAACCGCGCTGGCCGCCTGTTGCAAGGATTCGAGTTCCCCCGCTTGGAGGCGGGGTTGCAGGCCTGCCAGTAACTCGCGCCGCTCCTTGCCCTGCAGCAGGGCCCGTTCCGCCCTGGCATCCGGGTAGCCCAGTTCGATGCGCATGAGAAAACGGTCGAGCTGGGACTCGGGCAGCGGAAATGTGCCGACCTGGTAGGCCGGGTTTTGCGTGGCGATGACGAAGAACGGTTCCGGCAGGGCCCGAGTTTCGCCCTCCACCGTCACCTGGTGTTCTTCCATCGCTTCCAGCAGCGCGCTTTGCGCCTTGGGCGTGGCGCGGTTGATCTCGTCGGCGAGAATCATCTGGGCGAACACCGGGCCGGGATGAAACTTGAAACTGGCGCTGTCGCGGTCATACACCGAAACACCGAGGATATCCGCCGGAAGCAGGTCGCTGGTGAACTGGATACGCTGAAAATCGAGGCCGAGCGTTTTGGCCAGGACATGGGCCAGGGTGGTTTTACCCACGCCAGGAAGATCCTCGATCAGCAGATGGCCGCGCGCCAGCAGGCAGGCGAGGGCGAGGTTGATTTGGTGCTCCTTGCCGAGAATGATGTGGCCGGCTTGCTCGATGACGCGCTGGATGAGGGAATTCATGGGGGCTTGCGGCTGGTTTCTAACGGGACTATTGTAACCGATAGTATTCACCCTGATTTGGAGACCCGTCATGAAGAAACTGCTTCTGCTGTCCCTGCCTGTCTTGTTTGCTGTTTCTCAGGCTTACGCCGAACCCAATATGCAGGATGGCATGTGGGAAATCACCAGCAAGACCGAAATCCAGGGGCTGCCGCCCGGCAGCATGCCGCCCAACATGACGCATACCATGAAGCAGTGCATGACAAAACAGGACGCGGTGCCCCGCGAGCAGGTGAAAAATCCGAACTGCAAGATGGTCAACACCAAGGTGGATGGCAATGCCGTGACCTGGAACATGCAGTGCCGCAACAAGGAAGGTATCGTGGATAGCGTCGGCAAGATCACTTACAGCGGCAGTACCTTCAGCGGCGAGACGCGAATGAATACCTCGGGTGGCGGGCAGAAAATGAATATGGTGCAGAAAATGAGCGGGCGCCGCATCGGCGATTGCAAGAAATAGGCGGCTTCCCCGTTTTTTGTTTTTACGTGCGTTACGGATATGAAAACGGCTGGAGACCAGCGATCTACCAGGCCGCGCCCCCGGCACTGAGGCGCGCTCCGGCCTGGAGGGTCTTGATGGCTTCTTCACGGTTGGCGACGGCTGTGCCGTTCGGGCAGAAAAAGTCGTCATGCAGCATGTGGTGCTGCCGGTTCACGTCCTTGTAGCTGATCTGCTCCCACTTGGCGTTGCGCGCCTTGCCCCAGCCGCCATCGGCCCGGCCGAAGGCGTAGCGTTTCACTTCCGCCGAGCTGCAGCGCATGCCCTCATAGCTGATATTCGTTGCGCCGGCGGAAGATTTGATCACCAGCGTGTATCGCACCACGCCGTCCTCACCCCGCGTGATGGATGGGCCGTCTATGTAAAAACGGTTGTCGGTGGCGGCGCTGACAAAGAAGGGCAGGAAATTTTCCGGCTTGGGGGCCGGCGGCAGTTGCGCTTCGAGTTCCACCCAGGGCTTTTCCTCGAAATCGTGTTCGAATTTTCCCCAGTTGGATTTTTCAAAATTCAGGGCGTGGGCCGCAAGCGGCAGGCAGCACAGCGACAGCAGCAGTAATTTTTTCATCTTCAGCCCAATAAAAAACCCCGCACGCCTCGCGGCGCCGGGGGTTTGTCATGATCGCGCGGCCAGCATGATGCCGGCGCAGCGGTCATTACTTGAGTTTGATTTCCTTGTATTCCACATGCTTGCGCACCTTGGGATCATATTTCATGATCGCCATTTTTTCCGGCATGGTGCGTTTGTTCTTGGTCGTGGTATAGAAGTGACCGGTACCCGCAGTGGATTCCAGCTTGATTTTTTCGCGTCCGCCTTTAGCCATGATCTACTCCTTAAACC
This sequence comes from Sulfurimicrobium sp., assembly GCA_030690835.1. GTDB lineage: Bacteria > Pseudomonadota > Gammaproteobacteria > Burkholderiales > Sulfuricellaceae > Sulfurimicrobium. Next base: position 7,341 of record JAUYFW010000111.1, read on the forward strand.
GATTCGCCGCTGGCGCGCAAATTGGCCAGCACGGCGTCAATGCCATTTTTGTCAATCGTGCGCAGCGCAGCGCAGCTCACGCGCAGGCGCACCCAGCGGTTTTCACTTTCAACCCAGAACCGGCGGTATTGCAGATTGGGGAGGAAACGACGCTTGGTTCTGTTGTTGGCGTGGGAAACATTATTCCCGGTCATCGGGCGCTTGCCGGTGACTTTACATACGCGAGCCATTTTAGGTACTCCGGAATTCGAAAAACGCGATTTATACCATGTTTTTGTGGTTTTACTCAAGCAAAAAATCGCACGCCGTTCTCGAAAGCGCGGTCGAGATGGGCGCGCAGCGAGGCTGCATCGGCTTCGGCGTAAACTCCCCAGTTAGCCTGGGTGGGCAGAATTTCCATGCCGCAATAAGTCAGCACGCCGAGCATCGGCTCCAGGTAAAGGGTGGCGAGATCGACATCCTCGCGTTTGCCGCTGCCAATGTTGACCAACATTTGCGCGCGCAACTTGAGCAGGCCTTCGGTGCGGCCAGCGATGTGCTGAAAGGCAAAACCCTGGGTCAATACCCTTTGCAGCCAGCCGCTGAGGATGGCGGGCGGTGTGCTCCACCATACCGGGTAGGCCAGCACCAGGGCGTCGTTGCTCTTGATGCGCTCCTGCCAGGCACGGATTTCCGGCGAGATTTTCCCTTCCTTCCAGCCCTCCAGTTCCTGAATGGAAACCACCGGGTCGAAGCCTTCGCCATAAAGGTCGGCGATTTCCACTTCGTGGCCGCTGGCGTTCACGCCTTCCGCAAAGTGCTGTGCCAGTGTCTGGGTAAAACTGTCCTGCCGCGGGTGGGCAGTGACGATTAATGCTTTCAAAGTAAACCTCGTTCCGCAAACGACAATACCGTGTCGCCGCCGACTATAAAATGATCAAGAACACGCGTATCTATGAGCGCCAGGGCATTTTTCAAGGCCTGGGTGAGAATCTGGTCGGCATTGCTCGGCTCGGACGTGCCGGAAGGATGGTTATGGGCCAGGATCACGCTCGCGGCATTGTGGTGCAGCGTGCGCTTGACCACCTCGCGCGGGTAAACCGATGTTTGGGTAAGTGTGCCGCGAAACATTTCCTCGATGGTGATCGGCCGGTTCTGGGCATCGAGGAACAGCACGGCAAATACTTCGTAGCCCTTGCGGCCCAACGTGAGGCGCAGGTAATCCTTGACCGCCGCCGGGGAGTTCAGCGCATCGCTGTCGCGCATTTTTTCCTGCATGGCGCGCCGCGCCATTTCCATGACCGCCTGCAATTGCGCGTATTTGGCCGGGCCGAGTCCGGGAATGGTACAAAATTCCTGCTGGCTGGCATCGAATAGCCGGGTCAGGTCGCCGAAATGATTGACCATCTCGCGTGCCAGATCCACCGCGCTTTTGCCCGCTACGCCGACACGCAGGAAGATGGCCAGCAGTTCCGCATCCGACAGGCTGGCGGCGCCCTGTTTTAAAAGACGTTCTCGGGGGCGTTCGTCTTCGGGCCAGTCAGTAATCGCCATCAGCTATCGGGAACCTGTCGTTTTAACGTAAAATGAGGCCCATTATGACCGATTTGGCGAAAAAGCGCCTGTTGCTGGGCGTGACGGGTGGCGTGGCTGCATACAAGGCAGCGGAACTGGTGCGCCTGCTGGTGCAACAGAATGTCGAAGTGCAGGTGGTGATGACACAGGCCGCGTGCCAGTTCATCACCCCGGTGACCATGCAGGCGCTCTCCGGGCGGCCGGTGTTCACCGACTTGTGGGACAACCGCATCGACAATGGCATGGCGCATATCGACTTTACCCGCGATGTCGATGCCGTGATGGTGGCGCCCGCCAGCGCCGATTTCATCGCCAAGCTGGCGCATGGCACGGCGAATGATCTGCTCTCCACCCTGTGCCTGGCGCGCATGTGCCCGCTGCTGGTGGCGCCGGCCATGAACCGCCAGATGTGGGAAAACCCAGCCACCCAGCGCAATATCAAACAGATTCGTGAAGATGGCATCGCCGTCCTCGGCCCCGATAGCGGCGTGCAGGCCTGCGGCGAAAGCGGCATGGGGCGGATGCTGGAAGCGCAAGACCTGCTGGCCGGGATCGAAGCCTTCTTCCAGCCCAAGCTGTTGCAAGGCAAGCATGTCCTGGTGACCGCCGGGCCGACTTTCGAGGCCATCGACGCGGTACGCGGCATAACCAATTCGAGCTCGGGCAAGATGGGCTACGCCGTGGCGCGCGCGGCGCTCGAGGCCGGGGCGGAAGTGACGCTGATCAGCGGGCCGAGCTGCCTCAAGCCGCCGCTGGGCGCGCGGGTGGTCAATGTCGTCAGTGCCCAGCAAATGCTCAAGGCGGTGAACGAGGCCGTGAACTGGGCGGACATTTTTATCGGCGTGGCGGCGGTTGCCGACTATTACGTGCTCAACCCTTCCGAGCAGAAAATCAAGAAAGACGCGCACATCCTGACGCTGGAACTGGCACCCAACCCGGACATCGTGTCGAACGTGGTGAATTTGCCCGACCCGCCGTTCTGCGTCGGTTTCGCGGCGGAGAGCGAGAATCTCCACGAATATGCCGAGATGAAGCGGCGCCGCAAGAATCTGCCGCTGCTTGCCGCCAACCTGGTGCAGACCGCCGTCGGTGGCGATGAAAACGAGTTGGTGCTGTTCGACGATGCCGGCGCTCATCCCCTGCCGCGCGCGCCGAAAATCACCCTGGCGCGCCAGTTGATCGCCCACATTGCGAACTTGTATCAGAAAAGAGGTACCCCTCACCCCCGCCCACTCCCGCATGCGGGAGAGGGGGACAAAGAGCGCGCCTACGGCGCGAATAAATAGGACTGCAGCATGAAAATTGACGTAAAAATTCTCGATCCGCGCATGCACGAGCAGCTCCCCGCCTATGCCACGCCCGGTGCGGCCGGCCTCGACCTGCGTGCCTGCTTGGGCGGCGCGCTGGTGTTGAACCCCGGTCAGACCGAGCTGATTCCCACCGGCATCGCCATTCATCTTGCCGATCCCGGTTACGCCGCGCTGATCCTGCCGCGCTCAGGTCTGGGCCACAAGCACGGCATCGTGCTGGGCAACCTGGTGGGATTGATCGATTCCGACTACCAGGGCCAGCTCTTCGTCTCCTGCTGGAATCGCGGCCAGACCGCCTTCACCATCAACCCCATGGAGCGCATTGCGCAACTGGTGGTGGTGCCGGTACTGCAGGCGCAGTTCAATATTGTCGATGAATTTGCCGGCAGCGAGCGCGGCGCGGGTGGTTTTGGCAGCACCGGCAAGGCTTGAGTTGACTCTGTTTACCCCAGATTGTCCACTGGAATGCAATGGGCATGTAGGAGCGCCGCCCCGGCGCGAATATGGCCGCAAATCGCGGCGAGGGCGCCGCTCCCACAGCGGTGTTTGGGCTCTAATAAGCAATCTGGGTTTTTATAGCCCGTTATTGTGCTTCGATGTTGTATTCAAAACCCCCAAGGGATTAGCCATGCCGGAACTGAATTTCAAGGGCAAAGAGTTCGTCTATAACCACCATCTTGCCGTGCCGCATCGGCCGCTGGCGCCCCACCCCGAAAAATCCATTACTCCCCCTCTCCCCTTGGGAGAGGGCCGGGGTGAGGGAGCACGGCTGGACGGCAACCTCATCATTCACAGCGACAACCTGCACGCGCTCAAATCCCTGCTGCCGATGTACGCCAACAAGGTGGATTGCGTTTTCATCGACCCGCCCTACAACACCGGCAACGAAGGCTGGTGCTACAACGACAACGTCAACAGCCCGATGATGCAGGAGTGGCTGAAGTCCAATCCGGTGGGCATCGAGGACGGCCTTCGGCACGACAAATGGTGCGCGATGATGTGGCCGCGCTTGCGGCTGCTGCATGAACTGCTGGGCGAGGCGGGCAGTTTGTGGGTCACGCTGGACGACAACGAAATCCACCATGCGCGGGCGATGCTGGACGCCATTTTTGGCGAACAGAATTTTGTGGCGACCTGTATTTGGCGAAAGAATTACGCTCCGAAGAGCACTGCCCGGCATTTTTCCGAAGACCACGATTACATCCTTGTCTATGCGAAGGATGCGGCGAACTGGACCCCAAACTTGCTGGCTCGCACCGCCGAACAAAACGCTGTTTATAGGGACACAGGCGATCCGAGAGGGGCTTGGCGACCCAACAACCTTGCGGCAAGAAACTATTACAGCAAGGGAACCTATTCAATTACATGCCCCGGTGGCAGAGTGATTGAAGGCCCCCCTTCTGGTTCCTATTGGCGTGTTAAAGAAGAAAAGTTCTGGGAAATGGATCGGGATGGCCGTATCTGGTGGGGAGAGGACGGCAACAATATTCCTGCCCCCAAGATTTTTCTGTCGGAAGTCAAGGATGGTCGAGTCCCTCAAACATTCTGGGACTGGACGGAGGTCGGCCATACGCAGGATGCCAAGAAGGAACTGATTTCAATCCTCAACTTCGGCAGTTCAGAAGATGTCTTCGTGACCCCAAAACCCGTGCGTTTGTTGGAACGAGTTTTGGAACTGGCTACTACCGAGCACTCCATAGTGCTCGATTCATTCGCGGGATCGGCCACCACGGCCCACGCTGTTCTCGCAGCCAACAAGAAAGACGGCGGCGACCGCAAGTTCATTCTGGTGGAGTGCGAGGATTACGCCGACACCCTCACTGCCGAGCGGGTGCGGCGGGTAATCAACGGTTACGACTTTACCGGCACCCAGCGTGAAGATCTGCTGAAAAAATCCCTCACTTTCACCGACCTGAAAAAAGCCGACAAACTGCTTGACCAGATTGCCAGCATCGAGAATCTGGACGGCCATCGTTTCGACAAGATTGAGAAGACCGTGAAGAACGGCGAGTTGCTGGTGGAGGGAGTGAAATCCTTTACCGACCGCACCGAGGGGTTGGGCGGCTCTTTCACCTATTGCACCCTGGGCGATGCCGTCGAGCTGGACCGGATGCTGAGCGGCGAAAGCCTGCCCAGCTTCGACCAGTTGGGGGCTTTGCTGTTCCACATGGCGACCAATGAGGCTTTGCCCTCACCCCAACCCTCTCCCGGGGGGAGAGGGGGCCTTGAGGTGGCGGGCTGCGGTTATCTGGGCGAATCGGCTTGTTTCCATGTGTGGTTGATCTACCGGCCCGAACTGGACTTCCTGAAATCCCGTGATGCGGCGCTGACGCTCTCCCGCGCCCGTGCGCTGGCGGAGGCCAAACCCGGCAAGCGGCATCTGGTCTTTGCCCCGGCCAAGTTCGTTTCGCAAAAACTGCTGGACGAGGAAAAATTGCCCGTCGAGTTTGCCCCGCTGCCGTGGGCGCTGTATCGTGTTGAACGTCAATGAAGGAGAGAACCATGCAAGCCATTCGTTATGAAGCGCGGGTAAGCGCCGACCACGTTTTGCATGTCCCCACGCCCGATCTTCCAGAAGGGACTGTGGCCGATGTGATTGTCCTGGTGCGGCAGCGTCCCAGCCAGAGTAATCCTGACTGGACCCGGAATTTCGGGAAATTCGCCCGTTTCGATAGCGTGGAGGCGGTCAATCGCTATGTGGACGAATTGAGGGAAGACTGAACATGTGGCTCCCCGATATGGTGACCGGCCGCACGATTTATCTTGACGCGAATGTTTTTATTTACGCTTTTGAAAGTACGCTCCCGCCGTTCGGGGCGCTGTCGCCGCTGCGCGATGTTTTTCACCTGATTCAGCAGGAGAAGACTTGGGCGCGCACCAGCCAGATTACGCGAGCGGAAGTTTTGGTGCACCCCTTGCGGCAAGGCAATGAGCAGCTTGTCGCCCTATATTCGGATTTGCTGTCCGGGACGGCAATGATTGGCATGGATGCGGTGTCATCCGCCGTTGTCGATCGCGCCGCCCATCTTCGCGCCAGCCACAACCTTCGTCTCGCGGATGCGCTTCACCTGGCTACCGCCATCGAATCCGGCTGCGATGCGATGATTACCGCTGACAAGCGCCTGGCTGCCTGTAACGCCTTGATGGAAATGCTCTTGATCGAAACTTTGGGCACGCCCTGATGCCCTTGCGCGACCTCGACTATCAGTCCCACGTTCTCTCGCGGCTGGATGATTACCTGAGCGAACTTTCCGCCCACAAGCGGAAAGCCGACAAGATTGCCGCAGCCAATGCGGAGGAAACCGACCCGGATTTGATTCGTCCCGTACCGGATTTCCCCCTGAAAACGTGGGAGGCGATGCAGGCGACCGGCAAACTCCCCGCTTCCCGGTCGGGCATTCCCTATTCTTCCCGTGATGACGGCATAGGGCGGGCTGTTCCGAACATCGTTTTCAAGGTGCCGACGGGGGGCGGCAAAACCTATCTGGCCGTTGTCGCCCTGTCCAGGATTTTCGGGCGCTACCTGGGCCGACATAAGGGCTTTGTGCTGTGGATCGTTCCCAATGAAGCGATCTATGCCCAGACCAGGCGCCAACTGGCCGACCGCCAGCACCCATACCGGCAAATGCTGGACGTGCTTTCCGGCAATGCGGTGCGGTTGCTGGAAAAGGACGATCAACTGGATGCCCGCGAGGTGGAATCCCACCTGTGCGTGATGCTGCTCATGTTGCAAGCGTCCAACCGGGAGAACAAGGACACGCTGAAAATGTTCCGCGACCGGGGCGACGTGCGGGGATTTTTCCCGCCCGAGGGGGATCAGGAAGCCCATGCCGTTGCGTTGCAACAGACCCCCAACCTTGATATTTACGATTTGGCGGGGTCGGCTTATCCGTGGCCGATGGTGAAGGACTCGCTGGGCAATGCGCTGCGCCTGATTCGCCCCATTGTGATTATGGACGAGGGCCACAAGGCGGTTTCGGAGCTGGCCTTTGCCACGCTGTATGGCTTCAACCCGTGCTTTGTGCTGGAACTGACGGCGACGCCAAAGGATGTGGCGGCCACTGCTGGCAGGAATCCGAGGCCCGCGCGTTACTCGAACATTCTGGTGGAGGTGAAGGGGATAGACCTCGACCGCGAGGGCATGATCAAAATGCCCTTGAACCTCGACCCACGGGAAGGCAGCGACTGGCGGCACACGCTGGCGGCGGCAAGGCAGCGCATCAAGCAACTGGATGCGGTTGCCCGGCAATTTCAAGCCGATTCAGGCCGCTATATCCGGCCCATTTTGCTGGTGCAGGTGGAGCGCACCGGCGACGACCAGCGGGACGGCAGCCATGTTCATGCGCTGGATGCCAAGGAATGGCTGACCACGGTGGGCGGGCTGGACGAGGCGGAAATCGCCATCAAGACGGCAGCCACCAACGATCTTGCCGCCCCCGAAAATCTGGACTTGCTGGCTCCCACCAACCGGGTGCAGGTCATCATCACCAAATCCGCCTTGCAGGAGGGCTGGGACTGCCCCTTTGCCTATGTGCTGTGCGCGCTGGCGGCGAACTCCAACCTGTCCGCCATGACGCAGTTGGTGGGCCGTATCCTGCGCCAGCCACAGGCCGAAAAAACCGGCGTGCCGTTGCTGGACGAGTGCTACGTGATTACCCACCATGCCAACACTTCCGAAGTGGTGGATGCCATCAAGAAAGGCCTGGAAGAGGACGGCATGGGCGACCTGGTAAAGGAAATCCGCATCGGCGACAACGCCAAGGGGCCGGGCGCCCGCCCTGTGCAACGCCGGGAAAAGTTCGCCAGGACGGAAATTTTCCTTCCGCTGCTGTTGCGGGTGGCCGACGGCCAAACCCGGCGGCTGGATTACGAGGAAGACATCTTGTTCGCCCTCGACTGGCAAGGGCTTGACGTGGCACCGCTGGTGAGACTGATTCCCGATAACATGACCAGTGCCGAGCGCCAGATGCGGCGAATCCGTCTTGCCGATTCCGGCGATGAACGGATTGTTTCCGAAGTGGCCGGTGCCACCTTTGAAACGCTGGTGTTCGATCCGGTCTATGCGGTGCGGATGGTTTCGGACATCGTGCCCAATGCGTGGTGGTCACGTGAAATCGTCGGCCAACTTGTTTCCGGCCTCAAGGCAAAAGGGTTTACTGATAGCAAGTTGGGGGAAATCTCCGGCTTGATCGTGGAAACCTTGCGGGACTGGCTGGACAAGCAACGGGCTGCCAAGGCAGAGGCATTATTCCGGGCCGAGGTGGCTGCCGGGCGGATTCAGTTCCGCTTGCGAACCGATGGCCGCAATTGGCGGATGCCATTCGAGGCGGAAACCTTTGAGCCGGAAGGAGCGGGGCAACTGTCGGGCAAGGATGGCGAGGCGTTGCGAAAAAGCCTGTTCTCCCCGATCTTCAATGGCGATTTTTCCAGTCAGGACGAGCGGGAAATTGCGGTCTATCTCGACGGCGACAGCGCATTGAAGTGGTGGCACCGCAACGTGGCCCGTTCCCATTACGCAGTCCAAGGCTGGCGAAGGGAAAAAATCTACCCTGATTTCATCTTCGCCGTTCAGCACGACGCGACTGACAGCAAACTGGTGGTGCTGGAAATGAAGGGGCAGCACCTCGCCGGCAACCCCGACACGATTTACAAGCAGTCCGTCTTGCAGTTGATGAGCGATGCCTTTGCCGTGGGGCAGGCCCCCAGCGTGGGCGAACTGGAACTGGTGGTGGAAGATGGCACCCGCATCGAATGTGATTTGGTGCTGATGACGGAGTGGAAGACCAGGTTGCCGGCATTCATGAATGTGGCTAAACCATGAAACCCCATGCGATCATTCGATCTGAACGTATTTTGAACCCCAAATTTGTTAATTGTTTGAAAAAGAGAACCAAATGTTAAAAGCTTATCGTGACCATGTCGCCGAGCGCGCCGCACAGGGTTTGCCCCCGCTGCCCCTTTCCCCCGAACAGACCGCCGCGCTGGTGGAGTTGCTGAAAGCGCCGCCGGTCGGCGAGGGCGATTTTCTGCTTGACCTGTTCGAGAACCGCGTTCCGGCCGGGGTGGATCAGGCTGCTTACGTCAAGGCGGCCTTCCTGACCGATCTGGCGCATGGCAAGGTGGAGTCACCCTTGGTCTGTCGGCAGCACGCGGTGCAGTTATTGGGCACCATGCTCGGCGGTTATAACGTGGGCACCCTGATTTCACTGCTGGATGACGCCACCCTGGCGCCGGATGCGGTGCAGGCCCTTTCGCACACGACGCTCATCTTCGACGCGTTCCATGACGTGGCTTCGATGGTGACGGCCGGCAATGCCCATGCCAAGGAGTTGGTGCAATCCTGGGCGGCGGCGGAGTGGTTCACCAGCAAGCCCGCCTTGACGGAAAGCATTCAGTGCGTGGTGTTCAAGGTGGACGGCGAGACCAATACCGACGATCTGTCCCCCGCGCAAGCCGCGTGGTCGCGCCCCGACATTCCGCTGCATGCCACGGAAATGCTGGTCAACAAGATGCCGGACGGCTTGGCAATGATAGCCGCGCTGAAACAAAAAGGCCTGCCCCTGGCCTACGTGGGCGACGTGGTGGGCACCGGTTCCTCGCGCAAATCCGCCATCAACTCCGTGCAGTGGTTCATGGGTGCTGACATTCCGCACATCCCCGGCAAGCGTACCGGCGGCATTGTGCTGGGCGACAAAATCGCGCCGATTTTCTTCAATACTGCCGAGGATTCCGGCGCCCTGCCGATCCAGTGCGACGTGTCCGCCATGAAAATGGGCGACGTCATTACGATTTATCCCTATCAGGGCGAAGTTCATGACGCGGCAGGGAAAGTCATCTCCACCTTCAAGCTGGAGCCGGTCACGCTGGCGGACGAAGTGCGCGCCGGCGGGCGCATTCCCCTCATCATCGGGCGCGGGCTGACCACCAAGGCGCGCGAGGCGCTAGGCCTGCCGCATTCCGACCTGTTCATTCAGCCGCTGCCGGTGAAGGACAGCAACAAGGGTTACACCTTGGCGCAGAAAATGGTGGGCCGCGCCTGCGGCGTGCCAGGCGTGCGCCCCGGCACCTATTGCGAGCCCAAGATGGCCTCGGTTGGCTCGCAGGATACGACCGGCGGCATGACCCGCGACGAACTCAAGGAACTGGCCTGCCTGGGCTTCTCCGCCGATCTGGTGATGCAGAGCTTCTGCCACACAGCAGCCTACCCCAAGCCGGTGGACATCAAGCTGCACCACACCCTGCCGGAGTTCATTTCCTCTCGCGGCGGCGTGTCTCTCAGGCCGGGCGATGGCGTGATCCATTCCTGGCTCAACCGCATGCTGCTGCCCGACACCGTGGGCACCGGCGGCGACTCGCACACCCGTTTCCCGATTGGAATCAGCTTCCCCGCCGGCTCCGGGCTGGTGGCCTTTGCCGCCGCCATGGGCGCGATGCCGCTCGACATGCCGGAATCGGTGTTGGTGCGCTTCAAGGGCGAGATGCAGCCGGGCATCACGCTGCGCGACCTGGTCAACGCCATTCCCTACGCCACCATCCAGAAGGGCGACCTGACGGTCGGCAAGCAGGGCAAGAAGAATGTTTTCTCCGGGCGCATCCTGGAAATCGAGGGCCTGCCCGAGTTGAAAGTCGAACAGGCGTTCGAGCTGGCGGATGCCTCCGCCGAGCGCTCCGCCGCTGCCTGCACGGTGCGCCTCGATACGGCGCCGGTGATCGAGTACCTCAATTCCAACGTGGTGTTGCTGGAAAACATGATCGAGAACGGCTACCAGGATGCCCGCACCCTGCAGCGCCGCATCGATGCCATGAAGGCCTGGCTGGCTAGACCAGAGTTGCTGCAGCCCGATGCCGACGCGGAATACGCCTACGTGCTGGATATTGATCTCAGCCAGATCAAGGAGCCGCTGGTGGCCTGCCCCAACGATCCGGATGACATCAAACCCCTTTCCGCCGTGGCCGGTGACAAGATCGACGAGGTGTTCATTGGCAGCTGCATGACCAATATCGGCCACTACCGCGCCGCTTCCAAGGTGCTGGAAGACGCCGGCCTGATTCCGACCAAGTTATGGGTGGCACCGCCCACTCGCATGGACGAGGCCGAGCTGCGCGAGGAGGGGGTGTACGGCATTCTCGGCCGCGCCGGCGCGCGCATGGAAATGCCCGGCTGTTCCCTGTGCATGGGCAACCAGGCGCGGGTGGCGGATCGCGCCACGGTGTTTTCCACCAGTACGCGCAACTTCGACAACCGCATGGGCAAGGATGCGCGCTGCTATCTCGGTTCGGCGGAACTGGCCGCGGTGTGCGCGCGGCTGGGGAAAATTCCCAGCGTGGAAGAATATCTGGCCATGGTGCAGGACAAGATCACGCCGCTGGCGGACAATATCTACCGCTACCTCAACTTTAACCAGATGGAAACCTATGCCGGTAAAGGCAAGGTAATAGCTATCAGCAGTCAGCCGTCAGCAGTCAGCAGAACCCCCGGTTTTACTGATGGCTGAAAACTGACCGCTGACAGCTATTTAACGAGAAAAAATCATGAAACTCATCATATCCCTGACCAGTCCCTTCGCGCGCAAGGTGCGCGTGGTGATGGCGGAAAAACGTATCGACTACGAACCGGTGGTCGATATTCCCTGGGAACCCACCACCCGCGTGCCGGAGTACAACCCACTCGGCAAGGTGCCGGTGCTCGTCATGGATGACGGCAGCACCCTGTTCGATTCGCGCGTGATCGTGGAATACCTGGACCAGCTTACCCCGGTGTCGCCCCTGCTGCCCAAGGAACATCGGCCGCGCATCGCGGTGCGGCGCTGGGAAGCGCTGGCGGATGGCGTGACGGAGTCCGCGGCCACCATTTTCCTGGAGAAGAAGCGGCTTGAAATCAGGCAGGACGCGGAATGGATCGTGCGCCAGGAAAAACAGGTTTTTCGCGGTCTGGAAGCCATGTCCGAGGAATTGGGCGAAAAGACCTGGTGCACCGGTGATTTCTTCACTCTGGCGGATATTGCCGTGGGATGCGCCCTGGGCTATCTGGATTTTCGTTTTCCCCACATTCAGTGGCGCGAGGCGCACCCCAATCTGTCCAGGTTGGCGGATAAACTGGCGCAGCGCCAGTCGTTCAAGGACACCGTGCCGGTGGCGAGTTGATTGGGCTACGTCCCCTATTATTACGAACGCAAGATAGTTAGCAAAGGCCGGACCATGCGTTATTTCATGGGACTCGTATTGCTTTTTGCTTGGTTGGGGACCGCAAACGCGCTGACGCCGCTTCTGGACAATTCCCCTGGCTTCTTTTCAGGCGAATGGGCGGGAACTGGAGAGCAAGGTAGCTACTGCTATCTAAAGCTGAATGCCGATGGTTGGGGATGGGTGCTCATCGATGGCGGGTCAGGTGACTGGCTTGGCGCTCGAATGCAATGGCGCAATCGGCAACAGGCGCTTCAGGTCGAAAAAATCATCCCTTTGCCCGCTTCAACCCAATTACGCATCATGCCATTGGGGAAATTTGTGCTCAGCGGCGGATTCAATCAATCCTTGAGGTTGACTTGGAACGAACAGTCCGGTGGTTGCCAACTGCAAAAGATCGAAACAACAGCGCGTCACCTTATTCGGGCACGCAGTGCAATCGAGGGATTGCCGCCAGGTGAAAGCATGCGATGAAGCACGGGAACCCTTTCTGGTGGGCCGTCCGCATTTCATGGCCTTTGCTCGGGGGCGCATGGGGCGCCTGGCTGGGGTTTGGGGGCTACCTTCAGCTTCCCCAAAATGCTGATAGTTTTGCGACGGTTTTCGCGTTGGTTTTTTTTAGTTTTTTCGCTTGGGTCGGCCTCTTTGCCGGCATGGCATCAGGTGCGCTGATCGGCGGTTTGGTTGAAAGGCTGCTTCGGCGTTTTGGCGCGGGGATTGCCGGCGCTGTGTGTGTGGCGACCTTGGTGAATGTGTTGGTTCTCTGGCAAATCGCCGGTTTCGTTCAATCGAAGTACCCCGGATTGCGCCCCCCTGCCGCTGTGCGCGCCGTGACTTCGACCACCGAGGTTCCTCCCCGGAATCCCTGCGCACATCCGCCTCCTGCGCATTCCAGGGAGCGTGAGATTTGGAACTCTGAATGCCGTTGAGATGTTGAAGATCGAGTGCATCAACGGTTTGTTGCAGTGAAAAGGGGCCAGGCTCACTTTAATTTAATCGAACTTGGCCGTTCGCAGTAACAACTGTGTGTTCTAGCGGGTTAAAGTCCCGTTGATGAGGGAGGGCAGGCGAGAGCCTGTTCTCTACTCTACCATTTCCCATAAACCCAGATTATCCATTGGAATGCACGTTTATGTAGGAGCGCCGCCCCGGCGCGAATGCGGCAGCAAATCGCGGCGAGGGCGCCGCTCCACACAGCGGTGTTTTGGCTCTAATGAACAATCTCGGATAAATGACCATAACAACCTTTGTGTGCTGTGATAGGATGACCATCTAACGGGCATGGCGAATCGCCGCCCCGGATAATGAAACATCAATTCGCCACGCCCGTTTCCCTCACCCCTGCCCTCTCCCAGAGGGAGAGGGGGACGAGGTCTCGCTGCGCGAGTTTCACGTTAAAGGAAAGGTGACATCATGAAAACAGCTAGTGTGGCGGAAGCAAAAGCCCATCTTTCGGCGTTGCTCGGCAATGTGGAGTCGGGAGAAGATGTGCTGATTACCCGACGGGGGAAACCTGTTGGCCGCCTGATTGCCGTGCGGGACGAGTCGCTTTCCCGCTTCGATATGACAGCGTTGCGGGATTTTGTGGCAGCGCAACCGCTGGCGCCAATGAATAAGGGGCTGACGGTGGCGGAGATGCGGGAACAGGACATCCTGTGATTTACCTTGATACCTCTGTACTGGGCGCTCTTTTCTTCAGGGAGCCTTCAGCGCCGGAAATTCTCTCTCGTCTCGAATCGGTGTCCGGGGTGGCGCTGGTTATTTCCGCCTGGACACTGCCCGAAATGGCGAGCGTTGGGGCTATCAAGGAACGTACCGGGCAAATTGGTGCGCAGGATCGGGCTGCCGGTCTCGCGGCTTTCCAGCACTTTGTCGCCGACACCTTGAATCTGGTCGAAGTTGACCCAGGCGATTTTCGTACCGCCGCCACCCTGCTCGATCTGCCGGCAACAGCATTGCGCGCCGCCGATGCGCTCCATCTGGCCATCGCCCATCGCTTGCGCGCCGATCTGGCGACACTGGACCGGCGCCAGGGAATGGCGGCAAGCCATTACGGCATCGGACTGTTCCCTTTGGCGTAACGTGATCCGC